>JAKISY010000008.1 GCA_021648365.1 Verrucomicrobiales bacterium | reverse complement strand
CCACACTCTGAAAAATCTGTATTCTGTGAGCTAGCTTATGCGTTCCATCTCCAATTTATTTTGCAGCGAACGTCAAGTCACACCGCATCCCTGAGTGGGAGCGCGCGTTGCCGAAAT
This sequence comes from Verrucomicrobiales bacterium, assembly GCA_021648365.1. Lineage (GTDB taxonomy): Bacteria > Verrucomicrobiota > Verrucomicrobiia > Verrucomicrobiales > DEV007 > JAADHD01. Next base: position 79,990 of record JAKISY010000008.1, on the reverse strand, counting down.
GTTTGATGGTTAAAATTAGAGTGAATCATAACTACGGGGCGGCTCAGGGATTAGGTGCTGGCTCTTGTTCGCTATTGGTTTACGGTTTGCAGTATAATTTCGGGTGCGCTTGCTGAGGGAAATATAACCAAAAAACACTCTGGATTCTGTGAGCTACCTTGTGCGTGCCATCTCCAATTTATTTTGCAGCGAACGGTTGAATGTAGTCGATCCTCTGCCGGAGGGTGCGGGTGACTTACAGGGAAAGGTAACGAATTAAAAATAAAATCTCAACTCAAAACGGGCAGAGGATTGACTACCATGATTTGTTATTCCTTTTGATTAGGTTCGCCTTCAAGCATTTCAATTGAAACGATTTTACGCTCTTCCACGAGTCTTGATAACTGGCGAGTATTGTCTTCGACTATTTCGCCGTAACCATCAGATGATAGCATTTCAATTTCTTTATCTGCTCTAGCTGATTCCACTCGTAGCTTAGCGAAATCTCGTGCATTCTTAATTCTCTTTCCTTGGTTATCTAATTCTTGAGCTTCTCGCTGTTGATCTCTGTCGAGTAAATATTGAATGAAAAGCCTGACCTCCTTGAGGACGCCTTCAAGACCTAATAAATCTTTAATTCCCGGTGAAGCATATTTAATTTGTGAAACACGCAAGACATGCTCAGGAAAAATAATTTTCGTATTCCGATTAAGGTCTTCAGGTTGGTGGAGCGGTTGTGCGTAACGCGCAAATAAAAACGATTTACCATAACGCTGGAACGGAGGGTAAAAATGAGACATCTCCTCCAAGTATGGCTCAGTCTCCTCAATAGCATTGAGATAAAGACGTAGATCATAAAGAAAGTTAATCTCTTTTAGCGATGACGCCATCTCAGTAGCTGTCCATCGGCCTTCGATTCCAACTCGAAGTATTTGATTTTGTGTGTCCATAATCTTTCAGCGGTCAATTTTTTGGAATAACGTCAAGTCACACCGCATCCCTGAGTGGGAGCGCGCGTTGACGAAGGGTTTGATGGTTAAATCATAACTACGGGTGGGTAGCGGCTTGGTCTACGCCGTTTTGTCTACGCCGTTTTTCTGTGGGTTTTGTTTTTCGACGTGCCTGTAAGATCAGTAGAAATCCAAGCCCTATGGTTGTGATGTGAAATATTTGAAGTTGTTCAGTTGCAATGCGTCTTGCCTCCTTTGCTCCCAATTTAAATTCTTCGGAGACATCATCTTCATCATAACCTTGATGAACTATCGCAAATGTGTCGGCATAGACAATACCAACACTGGCGGTAATCACGCCAAGGAAACAAAACCCAACTGCGATTGCAAAAAATAAAATCTTAGTATTTTGTTTCAATAGCCCCAAAATTCCAAAAAGAATTCCAGTTCCGAGGAATGCATATTGAATGATCATCTCATTTCTTTAGGCAGAACATCGAGCACAGGCAATCCGCTAGCGGGGGCGAGTGTTGATGCAGAGGTTAATGTTAAAATTTTCAATTATTTTCAACTACGGGGCGGCTAGCGGGTTGCTCTGCTGCGTCTTGTTGTGCTTTTCGAGTTACCCCAAAGCTTACGAATCTCTCTGGGGTTTTTGCCTGTTCAGCATAGAGTGATCTACAGGTTGCTGCCAAATTGTGCCCAAACTTCGCGGATAGAGAATCCTTGGCATTCCAAACTTCAGCAAGAATCTCATCTGTGGTTGTTTCGGTCATAGTGATTGTGGTAAAAGTTCTTCTGGCGTACAGATCGTTGGGAGAGAATACCCCAATGAAGCAATCAATTCACGCAGTTCTTGACGAATCGTAGCGTTCGCGATATGACGGATATTCCATGTCAGGAGAACATTCATGGAGTGGAAGGTTGCGACTCCGATGTGTAACGCGTCACGATCCGCCTTCGCAGGAATAACGCCAGCAGCAAGAATCGACTGGGCAATCGATTCACACTCAGGGGTAATTGCCAATAAAGGGATTCCTTCCAATGAATGCATTCGTCGTTGTGCCGCATCGGAGTCACCACTACTCGCTTCTTGGTGGGTGACCAGCGAAGTAAACAGATCAAATGCTTCACGATGATTTTCCCACCAATCACGGGTCGAGATCTGATGCCCTGCATGGACAACTTTCGGAGATGGCCACGAAGTCAGGTAGCTTGGAATCGTCGTTTCGATGTAAACTCGCACACCCTATATTCAACCAATAAAGGAAGTATTCAAGAAGGAAACGGGCAGATCCTTTTCAGCAGAACGTTATCTGGTGTGGCGGCGCGGGGTCAATGTTACAGAGCTTAGCGAAGTGTTATCAATTGTCGCGCTTGCCACCACCTTTATTTATTTATTTTCTCATTCTCCTGTGCATTTTTCCTGTCTTCCGGTCTAATGCCCAAACTTAGATCAATCGCCGCGTCTTCTTCAGCTGTAATACCCAATTCATTCTTAACTGTATGATGACGCTTGCGCATACGCGTGATAGCTCCGGAGGGGTCTTCCGAAGCCTCAATCATTTGGAATCTATATAGCTGCTTCTTAAGATTGGAGTAAGCTTTGATTTTTTTCTCATGATCTTTCGTTTGGAAAGCCAAATTGAAACCCCGCTCCAACGACTGGCATGACCACTCAGCATAGAACCCATATACAGCGAGAACCGCATTGCATACCGTTGTTGCTTTGTCCAGTTTGCCCAGTTTTTCCAATGAATAACCATACAGGAAGTTAGACTCCGCCCGCTCCTCCCGACTTAGCCATTTCTTATTTTTACTGATTATTTCAAACTGTTCATTAGCTTCCGCCCAATGCTCTTGCCTTATTAGCTCGCGTCCTAAAATCAATGTCTCCAACGGAGATAGTCCTTTTTCTGCCTCTTCAGCAGTAATTGTGGGTGAAATGCGCGTGTTTTCCTCATCTAACTAAGCTGTAATTGCGCAGCACTAGCTCCCCGAAACGTAAAAGACGAGCGTAGCGAGGCTTTGAAGTGGAGGGGAGCTAGTGCTGCGCTGCCTCCTCTTGGGAGAGATGTTTTTCATATTGGAAAATAACAAAACGTGAACGAAGATCCCCTGTAAGATTCCTCAACTAAAAACAACCTAAACTGGGAGAACTCCGATCACACTTAAAACTATACTCAATAAAGTCCATCCACTCAAACGTTTCGTTTACGAAAAACCCAGTTTGCTCAAAAATGATGGAAAACCCGACAGCATTATCGTCGAAGTCATACCGCGCGCCAATAGTAAGCCTTGTTGCTCGGGGTGCGGAAAAATAGCTCCAGGGTATGATAAGCTCAGTCCTCGTTTTTTTGAATTTATTCCTCTTTGGAACATCCCTGTCTTTTTATCTTACACCATGCGAAGGGTAAATTGTCCGCAATGCGGAGTCAAAGTCGAACAGGTTCCATGGGCTGAAGGCAATCACTCCTGCTGCAAGGTTTACCGCCACTTCCTCGCTTCTTGGGCACGCAAACTCAGTTGGAAGGAAACCGCAGAATGTTTCAACACCTCTTGGGATAACGTCTGCCGCTCCGTAGAGTGGGTGGTGGCTTATGGCTTGAAGCGCAGAGACTTAGGTGGAGTAGAGGCTATTGGCGTCGACGAAGTTGCTTATAAAAAAGGGCACCACTATATGACTCTGGTCTATCAAATTGACAATAAAAGGAAACGTCTTTTAGCTGTTATCAAAAACCGTAAAACCGAATCTCTCGAGGGATTTTTTAAGGAAATGGGAACTACTTGGTGCAGTAATATAAAGGTCGTTTGCTCTGATATGTGGAAACCCTACCTCAATGTCATCGCGGATTTACTTCCTGCCGCGCTCAACATACTTGATCGATTCCATATTGTAAAAAAACTCAACGAGGCAGTTAATAAGGTGAGAGTTGAGGAAGTCAAAAACTACAAAGCTAAAGGATATGAATCGCTGCTAACTGGTTCAAAGTTTTGTTTTCTCAAACGACCTGAGAATCTCACGGTTAAGCAATCGGAAAAACTCGAAGACCTGCTTCAATATGATTACAAATCTGTCCGAGCTTATTGTCACAAAGAGGCGTTTGATGCATTTTGGAAATACAATTCACCCCACTGGGCAAAGTGGTTTCTTAAGAAATGGTGCACCCGAGTTATGAGAAGCAAGCTTGAACCAATGAAGAAGTTCGTCAAGACGCTGCGCAACCACGAGGATCTTTTAATGAATTATTTCAAAGCTAATAAACAATATTCCAGTGGCGTTGTTGAGGGGCTAAACCTCAGAGTAAATCTGACTATGAGAAAAGCCTATGGATATCGAAGTTTCGATCTTATGCAAGTCTCTCTATATCATACACTTGGAGATTTACCTGAACCCGAATTCACCCACAAATTTTGCTGAAGAGCCATAATCCGCAACGGGTGGCGGTTCGCCGAGTAAAATCTGATCTATTTGATTGCGCTCAGTGTAGCCACATGCGTCCCGCATATGGAAAGGTCAAGCCATCCGTCTCGGATGCCTTCGCAGCCCCAGGGCACAGTTATAGTCAAAAGTAGACTTCCACGAAGTCCAATACGAGAGTTAATTAGACTTGATTCAAGTCCAATTTTCAGATCTCAAATTCTAAATCACATAAACAGACATCACGATGAAATTGTGGACAAAAACCCGATGTCAAAGTGCCGCGTAACACGGAACCGTTCGAGTTCAGCGACTTGTCTCGCCGTAGCTTTAGCGAAGGAGGATAGCGTTTGGTGTTGGGAGAGTTCATTTGTCAAAAGTCAATGCCTGACCCGTTCCCGGTCATCATCATTAAATACGATAGGCTCTCGTCTATTCCCGCGAGCCATCATATGATAAATCGCACCTTCATATTCCACTCTTGGCGTTCTTGGCATGGTTGAAATTACATCGACCCCCAATCTGCCAAGAAATGTTGCCTGACCCCGTTCACTATTCCCTAGTATTTTTTTTCTCTTTCCATTGAACATCAAATAACTCAAGGCGTTCCATTTTTCCATCCTTACTAACGACTTTGAAATCAGGAAGTCCATCACCATCCTTATCAAACAGCGTTATTTCATTTAAGTCATCAGAAATATTCGTAGATGTTTCCCATGACTCTTGATCATTCCATGTAACCGAAAAATTTCTTCCATTTGGATCAATCTCCCCAATCATCAACTTACCATTTAAAACGGCCGCCCCAATCATCAGAGATTTATTGTTTTCTGGCATTAAAACAACGGCCTGCCCCTCTTTGAGAACAATTGGTCGATCTTCTTTGACGTTTTCTGGTAACGCGGATGAATTAGTGGAGACTTTACCATCGCACCCAGTTAATGTGATCGCGATTAAAATAGCGGATATAAAGCGCATCATTTTTTAAGTTATCGTTAAAGTCTGATCACTACAATTAGACCGTTTTGCAATATATGGAATGTGTTATATCACAACCTCTATCCTCCGCTCGCTTGACATGCGGCGGCTGCAAGATTGCAAATTATTTTCCACTTATCCTTCTCGTTGTTACAGTTAAACTTAATATCACAATCACACTGCTTAGAAGCATCACATGTATGATCAAAATCTGCCACCGGATCTAACCCGATTTTCTCCTTGCATTGTCGATACTCTTTTTGAGCAGCTTTGCATGCTTTCGTCAGCATAGCACATCCTCCAACTAATCCGTAATTTTTCACATTTGCTACCTGAGTTTTATCAGCCGCTTCAACAGCGGGCATAAAAAAATCCATAAAACCCAATCCCAAAACATCCACCTCATTCACCCCATCATTCCCAACAAAGCCATACAAGTTTAGGCCACCCCTCTCTCCAATCGGATCCCTGCTCACCCACCGTCCACTTTCCGGCATATAATACCTAAAGCCGTAAAAGGGCACACCCGACGCAATCGTCGTAGGCGCAGGGTGTTTTTCCCGGCATAAAAGCTGGGTCTCCAGCGAAAGTTCCCAGCTCGTTTGGGCAGGATTTAAAAAAAATCTCCAGACGCGGTTTTTCGAGCCGAGGGACTCGTTTTTTTAGTGCGCGGTTGAGTGCTTTTTGCTCGCAAAAAGTCACCCCTTCGGGCTGCCTTTCGGCAGTCTATCTTCCTTCCTATTTGGTCGGTCGGTTCTGGAGAGAGAAGTTTCATTTCTAAGCGCAGTGTAAACGCCTAGGGAAAGCAGCTAAAGGGAAAAATCACTTTTTTTACTGCCTGTTGTTTTGCGGGTGGGTGAGGGCATGCACCTCCAGCAGCTTGGCGATGCTCACTTCGGTGTAGATTTGAGTGGTGTCGAGCCTCGCATAACCTACTCCGCCACCGTCGAGCGACTCCTCCCGAAGGCATCACAGAGTTCATTCACAGCCAGCTCGATCTGGTAGGTTTGCCACACAACACCTTCAGCGAAGCCGCACAACACCTCATAGCACGCAGCTCCGAGGGTGCCCTGCGAGCAGTCAAGAATCTCTGTATCGGAGCCATGATTGAAGCTGTGCGTGAGGGCATCAAAGTCATCGACACCAAACAAGTAAATGCCGTGCTCTTGCAACCGCACTGGCGACATAACCAACAACAAGAGCCACTTGAAGCGCTCACCTACAGCAATCAGAAAGACGTGCCTAAATGAGTGTAACAGGTGAGATGAAAACTTTTGGTGAAACGGAAGCGGGCTCTGCTGGGAGTCGAACGAGCAACGAGCGAGACAACCGAAGCGTAGCGAAGATAGTTGGAGAAAATCACCTCGAAAGCAAACTGCCACAGGCAGCCCCGTAGGGGTGAGCGTAGCGAATCAACCAACCTGCCAAGGGATAGCCAAAGCCGAAAGCGACGGATAGGTCGTAAGAAAAACGAGGGCGCGTCCGCACGACATGGACGCGCCCTCAATTTTTATAGCGCAGTATAGCACGAGCCTCTACATCGCTAATGACCGACACTTACTTACGGCCCGCTTCTAATGTGGGAACTAATACAATAGATTTTATTTGTTCGTTTGACAGCCCTTCAGCATCAACAAACAATGAAACGCTCAAATAATACTCTCTCCCAGATTCAAAATGGAGAATTCCTATATCTTTAGCTCCTGCAGGCATAACGTGCCCCCTGAATGCCAAATAATAATTTGTTTCGTAGTAATCTTGATACTGTCCTTTGCGTCGACTTCGACGCTCCCCTGCGATAAAATCAGACAATTTGGCTCGACCACTTGCCATGAGACTTCCGTCATTTTGGGTTATCGCAACCTTAACAAATACTTTCCCTTCAAGTTTTTTTGACATTTGAGGCGAGTTAATTAAATAGAACGCGTATGGATTCCTCTGACCAGACAAACCGTCAGCGATAAAGCTATATTTACACTCTACCTCTCCATCTTTAGTTATTATGTGAGGAAATTCATAAGTGTGTCCTCTAAAAAATGTTCTCCCTGTTGCGTAGGACAAAACTCCATTTGCCCTGTTCTCATTTACTCTATCTTTCATACATCCCGATAAAATACTCGCTATAACAATTAACAAAATCCATTTCGCGTTCATCATTTTTTATCTTTAATTTTCTCAAAAACCACTCACTCATCTATTTTTTAAATTTTGACCTCTTTGCTAATTTTCTAGCTTCCGATTTACAGTTATTTATTAAAATCAAGTTTTTGTGAGTTGAGGAAGGGTCATCCTTTATCCTGTCAAATTCAGCATCTACTTTTGCATTCCCCTCTGAACCAGCTAACCGTTTAGCCTTACCGCTATCAATAGCTTCTTGAGCCGCCGTAACATCTTCTCTTTGATTTTTGGGGAGCCCAACCTTCAAGATTAGCTGTGTTTCCCCAACTGTAAGTATTTTCAATTTTTCCGTTTTCGTCTGTAGTAGCAATGAACGTATGAGAGATAAAATTACAGCGCTATCTTGCAGTGTCCCCTCTGCCTAGCTTCCCCTGCACCCTGCAGGCGAGACGCCCGCAGCCACCACTTGCACCGATTGGGGTGGGCTGCCCCTAATCTTATGAGGGCGCGCCACAAAAACTTTTATGAAGCGTGCTCGCTAAAATCACCTAGAATCAGCCTTCGACCAAAAAAGCTGCGTCGAGCCGCAGCACTCCAAAACCACCTCTCTATTACTCCGCCAAGGCGAAATTAATGAACTGTCGTTCGTGATCGATATCGCGCAAACGCACCTCAACGGTATCGCCCGCTTTGATCAAAAAATCTGAGCCGCTGGCGGTGACTTCTTTCAAGTTGGCATCAATATAATAGCGCTCACCTTTTGGCAAATCTTCCTTACGAATCAGTCCCTTGATATTCAAGTCGGTGAGCTCAACAAAAAGACCCAGCGGTTTGATGTCATAGACGATCGCTTCAAACGTTTTGTCAGGTTGCTCCCTGGCTACCCAAGCGATGTATTCCATCAATTTCAATCGACGTGTTTCTTGCTCGGCAGCCGCCGCTGTTCGTTCGGTGTCGGAGATGTGCTTGGCGATCTCTGCTAGTCGCGCGATGTTCGGCACTCTGACTTTCGCGGCGTCTTGTTTATTGCCTCGCTGACTCAGCTTGCGCAAGACACGATGTACCACCAAATCGGCGTAACGCCGGATGGGGCTGGTGAAGTGGGTGTAGTTCGTTTTAGACAGCCCGTAGTGACCTAATGGATCGGTACTGTAAGCCGCCCGTTTGAGACTTTTCAAAAGTGCAATTTTCAAGGTGTGCTCTTCAGGTTTACCCTTGATTGATCGCAACAAGTTTTGCAACAGGTCACGATTGGTCAAATCCCCCGCTTTGTAACCATAAGCTCGCGCGAGATCGCGGAAGGCGAGAAGCTTTTCTGGGTCGGCGTCTTCGTGGATGCGATAGAGGCTAGGAGTGAGTTTGGTTTTAGTAGTTTTTGCCACCGCCTCATTCGCCACCAGCATGAACTCTTCAATCAGTTGGTGCGTTTCATCGTAATAAACTTTCACAATATCTCGAGCACGCCCTTTGTCATCGAGGACCACTTTGACCTCGGTGAAATCCAGATCCAATGCTCCCTGTTGAAAGCGCCGCTTGCGCAACTGCTCCGCTAAACGCCACGCCTCCTGCACTTGCCGCGTGATCGCAGCCTCGGCTGGCGGCAGAGCTGCGATTTTCTCTGGCGCAAGCTTCAAAGCCTTCAGCGCCTCTTCATAGGTGTAGCGTTTTTTACTATGGATGACCGCCGAAGTGAATTCCTCCGAGACCGCTTTGCCATGTTTATTAAAACGAATAATCACCGCTTGAGTGAGCCGATCCACATCAGGGCGCAAACTGCAAATGCCGTTGCTTAGCTTTTCAGGCAACATCGGCACCACCCGATCAGCGAGATAAACGCTGTTGCCTCGAGCGATGGCCTCCTTGTCCATCGCAGTGCCAGGCTCGACATAGTGCGAGACATCGGCGATGTGCACGCCAAGCTCCCAGCCGCCTGCTGCTTTGCCATATTTCGGGTCGTCTGGCAGTCTTCGCACATGAATAGCATCATCGAAATCTTTGGCATCACTCGGATCGATGGTGAACACATCTCGGTCGCGCCAATCATCGCGCTTGCGCAATTCTTCAGCAGGTATTTTTTCCTCGATCGCGGCAGCCTCAGCCTGCACCTCCTCAGAAAATTCGAGTGGCAATTGAAACTTGCGGATCACCGATAGGATGTCCACCCCTGGATCATCCGCCGCCCCCAAGACTTCGACCATCCGCGCTTGCGGATGACGTTGCTTAGCATTCCACTCGACCAACTGCGCGACTACTTTGAGTCCTGGCTTGGCTTCTGGCAACACCTCGATCAAATCGATGGGGCGTGGCAAAGCTGGATCATCGGGATGCAAGCTAGCGTATTTACCATCTTGCTGAAAAATCCCCACGAACTGCGCAGCCGGACGCTCCAGAATCTCCTCCACCCGCGCCACCACACGTTCCTGAGAACGACGCGACTTCACTTTCCTGCCTTTGCGCGGATTTTTTTTCTTAGCTCTCTCGGGAGCCTTGTCCTGCACCAGTGATACCCTCACCCTATCGCGGTTGAGCGTTCGCCCGGTATAACGTCCGGGAACTAAAATACGATCATCGCGCTCCAATGCTTTCTGCATCGATTCAGGCAAGTCGCTGTCAGCATCAGCGATGAAATAGGCTCGCAACTCGTCATCGCGGCGGCGGTAAAAAATCGTCCCTGTAGCTGGCACGCCCGCGCTGCGCTTGCTTTTCGAACGCAGCGCATAACGCCCGCGATGAAGTCGAGTGATTACCCCTTTTTTCAGTAATTCAGCCAGTGCACGGCGCAGTGGTTCACGCTCACGTGGCGGGATCTTCAATTTACGAGCGAACTCGTTTTTATTCAGGGCTTGGTAATTCGGTTCGCGAACGATCGACTCGATCGCGTCTAATAATGATTTTGACATATAAAGTATAAATTTTTAGAAATAATCCGCCTGCCACAGTCGCAAATCAGAAATTTGGGGCATTTTTTGACAAATGCTATCCTTATTAAAAGGATAAAAAGGGGCGAATATGTTTGACATTGTTATTACAATGTCATTGCATGTTGGTATAGAACTGCTGAATTTGATCGGAAATTGATCTTTTTCGCAGTAAAAGAGGCATGCCTCGAGGCACCTTAACACTTCAAATTCAAAAAGCCATGAAACTCTACACTTTACCCAAACATAAATACCAACCCCGCGCCTTCACCTTGATCGAACTGCTGGTCGTCATCACCATCATCGGTATTCTCGCAGCGATGGCATTCCCTGGAGCCAGTGCTGTGCTCGGCAAAGCGCGCAGAGCAGGGGCCAAAAATCAAGCGCTGCAGGTAAGATCAGCTATTTCCGCCTACTATACGGAATACCGTCGTTATCCTATTCAGGGCGGTAGCGCTGGCGGCGATCAACAAGTGCAAACAAACAATGTCTTGATGGATGTTCTCTTGGGAGCTCAAGGCAACCCACTCAATCCTCGCGGCATCGCTTTTTTTGCGGGAAAACAAGCTAGAGGAGGTGGTGCGAATGCTAAAGGCGGTTTGGTGATGAGCGGTAACGGTGGTGGCCTTTTAGTAGATCCTTGGGGTATGCAGTTTAATGTCATCTTGGACACTAACTTCGACAATCGCGTGCTTGCTCCATTTAGTAAAAGCGGAAATGCAGGTGGCAACAACATCGTACCCGATAGTGTGATCGTCTGGAGCTTAGGTCCCGATGCGGGAGTGGGAGGCTCTGGCAATCCCTTGGTTAAAGACTACATCACCACTTGGTAACATCTCGCCTCATCAGGTTCATAACCACCCTAGTTCCTCCAGGAACAGGGTGATTCTGCCCAAAGTTTCCCAGTAATCTTTCCGACTACCGGGGCCATAGTAGAATTCGTGCCCTCGCCCCGGATAGGTGATGTAGCTTATACTTTTAGCTGCTGCATCCATCCCGCGCGCTTTTTTCACAAAGGCGCTCACCGATTTTATGGGCACGATCGTATCTTGGCCACCCTGAAAAATGATGCTCGGTGGCAAGGCTGACTCGATTCGATGAAACGGGGAAATTTTCAACAACTCTTGCAGTTGCTCATCAGTAGTATGATCACGAATCATCGGGATATCCATATTCACGACAGGATTGAACAAAATAAGTGCCGCAGGTCGCGCGCTGATCTCAGTGGCATCTGCCTTAGCTGCCTTATCATTGATATCGTCAAACAAGGCGCAAGCTAAAGCCAAATGCCCACCCGAAGACCCCCCAGCGGCAGCGATTCTCTCAGCATCGATCCCCAACTCTGTTGAGTGCAGCTTGACCCAGCGCATCGCAGAGCGTGCATCCATCACACTATCAAATGGATCACTGCCATGTTGACTCTCGATACGATACTCCGCGCAGATCGATACGATGCCCCGCTGAGCGAGGACTTTAGATTGGGCGGCAAACTGTTCGCTGCTGCCCACTTTCCAGCCACCGCCAAAAAACCATAACACACAAGGACGCTGATCACCCTGCTTGCCACCCTTCGGCTTATAAACCCACAAGGCTAATTCTTTTCCTGCTACATTTTTATAAGCCATCCTCTCAGCACCGCCACCGTTTAGGGATTTTCCCATCACTAAAAAAATCAAAGAAGCGAAAATCAGCATCATCAGGACTGCGTAAAACAATCCTTTCAACAGGTCTTTGGTATTTTCATTGGTCTTTATCATTTCGTAGTCTGATATTAAGTCATAGTTGGCAACAGCTCGATACCTCCTTCGCCGAGGCTAAGTTGCTCTCACTTCTTGAAGCCAAGCTTTTTTTTCAAGCGCTGCCCGCTAATTGCCCACAGTTGACACTCAATGGTGACACGCGTAATGTCATACTATGACACAGATCACCATCCGGCAAGTCGAAGGCCCTCTTGCCAAGCAAATACGCAAGGAGGCTGCTGAGAGTGGCGAATCGATGAACGCTTTGCTTTTGAAACTGTTGCGCCGACATTTCCTTAGAAACTCAGGCGAAGGCAATGACGATGTGGAACGCAATGACTTGAGGCAATTTCAAAAGGGTTGGATTGAGGATGCAGAATGTGAAGTAGCATTGCGTGAATTTGACCAAATCGACAAGGATGATTGGAAGTAATCTCGCTCTCGATACCAACGCTTACTCGGACTGGCAACGAGGAATTCGTTGGCAAAAAATTGTCAGCCGAGCCCGCTTGGTCTTTGTTCCCTTTGTGGTGATAGCGGAACTGAGGGCAGGCTTCGCAGCAGGAAGTAAAAGCCGAGAAAACTCCCGCAACTTGGACGCGTTCCTGTCATCTTCCTCGGTGAGCATACTCTATCCCGACGATACAACATTGACGCTATACGGAAAACTCTTCGCCGAACTACGACGACAGGGAACCCCTATACCGTCGAACGATCTCTGGATCGCTGCGCTTTGCACCCAGCACAACCTGCCACTGGCAACATCGGACGATCATTTCAGCTATGTGACTCTATTGATACGAGCCGAGTAAAAGAGCTAACAGCTCTCAGCGTTAGCCATCTACCTCTTACCTTTTTGTGATCTGTGGCAATGTGGAGGTGTTTAACGCATTCTCGTCAACATTCAGTCCATTCATCATGTTACCATTACTAATTTCTCATTGATCCGCTATCCCTCATTCATCAAAAACTGGCTTACCCTGTTGCAGGTCAGAATTGCCAGCCGAAGCCGATGTTGGAGAAGAACTTAGCAGCTTGGTCATTCAAGCCCCATCCAACACGGATGCCTATTTCTAAGTTTTCAGTGATCAGGTAGTGAACGCCAGGACTGATGTAATGTTTTTCCGTCACAGCATCCGGACTATTGTCGAACATACCAAAATACTCGAGATGAGCCTTAGTTTTTTCCGTCAGCGGAATTTTGATCACCGTAGATGGAGCCCACTGCTCGGATGACCCCCCATCTCCTCCGCGAGTAGCGTAGCGAATGGAGGTATCCCAAAGCCATCCATTCTGCAGCACCCAGCCGAAGGTATAATAGCCTGCCAAGGTGGTTGCTGTAGCTTCCCCCCTGATCGGTGTGGCTGCCTGGATAATGAGCGCACTATCAGGAATCCAATGACGTTGATCCGTGATATCGAGCTTCAAGCCGTAGCTCACATTCGCTTCCTTTTCGATCCCGCCATCTTGATGCACATTTCCCTCATCAAAGCCCCCTTTGGAACTACTGACCTCTGCAGATTCGCCGCCAACTTCATAATTGGCACCCACTCGGAGCTCCAGCCAATCGGTGGCACCGTAGCGAATGAGTAATTCTGGTAGGCTATGAGTCTCTTTGGCATTGCGATTGTCGATAAAAGACCATGCTGCCTCAATCATGATTTTGGAGGGAGCGATTAGCGTTGTGGCTGGAGTGAAAGAATCCCTGTCGGTTTCGATTTCTCCACTCTCTTCCACTTCTTCCGCCGGTAGGAATGATGCCAAAAAACCGTCAGGCTCGGCTGCTTGAAGGTGTCGCGCCACGCCCAATGCCAGCAAGCCAAGCATGATTACTGAATACCAATTGTGTTTATGAATGATCATGATTTTTCCTACTATCAATTAACTATTTCAAGTTCATGTCAAGCATGCAAATTTGACAATCAGAGCAACCGCAATGTCTAACAGTTGAATTTCTTCGGCAACATCCAAGCACCGAACATCAATGCAACGGCTATTGCCCCCGCCACTGCAAGTGCCGGCAGCTTGCCGCTCAGATCGCTATATTCATTGATACCCGTGCTGGCTACCGTCACTTCACCTCCCGCCAAATCGGCAAAGATAGCAGGAAATGCGGTGACCAGCCAGCCATAGGATAAGGCAAACAGAGTTGCGCCAACCAGACCACCCACTATAAACATCAGGGCATCTTTTCTGCCACCGCCTACGCCAACCAAACAGGTGCCAGGGCAGTAACCAGCGATGGCAAAACCAACACCAAAAATCAGGCCGCCAATAATGACGCCGATATAGGATGCTTTGATATCGATATGGGACTCATGTGACCACTGGTGCAACCCCCAGCCAGACGAGCGCCATACAATGCCAGCACTCCTCCTATAAAGGTCACAAGGTAACGACTGCCATGCCCAGATTCACGAAATGCTTTTGGGGCGGATTTATCTTCGCCAGACACCTTGCCTTTTTGCATCATAGCCGAAACAACGCCTCCCCCAATCATGGCAAAGACAAAAATGAAGCCGTAGCTCCAAGGATTCTCGATGCTCTTAGCGTATTTCCCCCCGCGCTTATCAAGGTAGGCGTTGCTGCTACTATAACCCGTCTCGCTGGTTCCATCGACTTGAACCAAATCGTCAGAAAACATATTCCAAACGATTCCATCAAAAATAACAAACTGGGTTGAGACCCCGATAGGTTTAACTAATACGACCGCAAGCAGAAAAACTGCTCCCAAAATCAAACCGCCTTTTAACCAATTCCACTGAATTTGCTGCATAGATAAGCTCGTGTTTTATTCCTTTAAAATATAGCACATACATTTTAAAATCCCTTTTATCTGAAAAAACCAGAAACGCTCGGAAAGCGCGGCCCTATAAATGCCTCTCTCCGCTTCTGCTCGTCACTGAAAACTGCTGGCTGCCAATAACTACTAGCCCCTATTTTATATCCATTAAGAAAGCTTGACCCGACTCATTGGCAGGCATGATATTGACTTAATTTGTGCCCTGTTATGAAAACCCTTCCCAGCTTCATTGTTATTTTAGTTTTTCTCCCAAGTTTGCTTTTTGCAGAACTGGTTCGTTTCGAAATAGAAAAACGCGAAGCTTTTGCTGGTGGAGAAATATATGGGGAAGTGGGCGCTTATGAGCGCATCATCGGTCGGGTGTATTTTGAGCTCGATCCGCAGGCAGAGGCTAACCGTAATGTGCTTGATCTTGATAAAGCCCCGCGTAATACCAACGGCAAAGTTGAATTATCCTGCGATATTTTCATACTGGCACCGAAGGATCTGAAAAAAGGTAACGCAGCGCTGTTGTATGGAGTGAATAACCGTGGCAATAAATCGCTGTTGAACTATTTTAATTACGGTGGCGGCGGCAACGATCCTTCGTCAAAGGCTCATGCAGGTAATGGCTTTTTGATGAAACAGGGTTTCACTGTTGTCTGGAGCGGTTGGGACGGGGAGTTGTTGCCAGGCAAGCATCGTATGCGCCTACACCCGCCGCTGGCGAGTAACGATGTAAAGACGATCACAGGAATGGTGCGTTGTGAGATCGTGCCGCGTACGGATATCACCAGAACCGTGGTGAACTGGGCTAACCACGGATCTTACCGACCAACCGCAAAAGGATTAAAAACGGCGACGCTCACCCATCGCTTGCTCGCTAGACACCCTCGGGTTCCGATCCCTCGTGATCAATGGGAAATACATGTCAGTGAAGTCGAGAGCGATTCCCCAAATCAACTGCCCAAAGTGGAACTGGAGTATTCGGCGGGTTTGAAAAAATCTCACATTTACGAGCTCATTTATGAAGCGCAAGACCCGCTGGTGATGGGCACAGGATTCACGACGGTTCGCGATTTGATCTCTGCTATCAAACACGGCAGCGGCAACGGCAACCCCTTGATGGTTGACGGCAAGCCAGTGATCGAGCGAGCCCATGGTTTTGGCGTTTCACAGAGCGGACGGTTTTTGCGTGAGTTTCTTTATTGGGGATTCAACGCAGATGAAAATAAACAAAAAGTCTTCGATGGTCTGATCCCTCATGTATCCGGATCAGGCATGGGCTCTTTCAATCACCGTTTTGCCCAGCCGACTCGGCATGCGGGTCAACACGATCACCACGACTACCCGCCGGACCGCTTCCCTTTTGCTTATGGAAAACAGATTGATCCACTATCGGGTCAGCAGCAGGGACTTCTCGACCGTGCGATTGAAAGCGCTACAGCACCTCTGATTCTGCACACGCAATCGACGTCTGAATATTGGAACCGCAGTGGTTCCTTGGTGCACACCGACCCTTTGGGGAAAAAGGATGTTGCGATTCCGGATAACGTTCGCCTGTATTTTTTCGGTGGCACGCAGCATGGGCCGAGCTCTTTTCCTCCTAAACAAGGTGATGGTCAAACGCTGGGAAACCCAGGCAATTTTAAACCTTATTTGCGTTGCCTGTTGTTGGCGCTGGATCGCTGGAGCGCGGGCGGACAGCCGGCTCCACCTAGTGTGTATCCAAAGATCAGCGAAGGCACTCTGGTAGCCTGGACACAAAATGCGACGGGATTTCCCAACATTCCGGGCATTCGTTATCCGGGAGTGATTCAACAACCGTCCTATCTTGATTTTGGACCGAGTTGGCAGAGCGATGGCATCGTGGAAAATCAGCCACCCCTGCCTAGAGGTGATTATCGCGTGCTGGTGCCTAAGTCAGATGCTGACGGCAATGATGTGGCCTGTTTGTCTCCGCCTGAAGTGGCTGTTCCGGTGGCGACTTACACCAGTTGGCGTTTGCGGAAAAAAGCTGCCGGAGCGGAAAATGAACTGCTCGCTTTGCAAGGTTCATACATTCCTTTTCCACTAAGCAAGAAGGAGCGAGAGGAAAGAGGAGATCCCCGACTTTCTATTCAAGAGCGTTATGCTTCTCTGGATGATTACCTCGCCAAGCTCAGGGCGAAGTGCGTCGAATTACAGAAAACTGGTTATTTGCTACAGGAGGATGTTGAGCGGACAGTTGATATTCAGCGCGAGCGAGTGGCACCTTTATTTGAAAAACTGAATACGATAACAAAATGAAAACTACCTCCAAGCTCAGGCGCGCTTTTGTATTGGCGGCTTTATTTTTCTGTGTGACCACATCTGGACACTCGCGGGAGGGAGGGTTCACTTTCCAGAAAAACGTGATGATTGCCATGAGCGATGGCACGGAACTGGCGGCTAACCTTTTTCTACCCAAAGAAGGGGAATCATTTCCAACCATTCTGATGCGCACGCCTTACCAATACACGCCTTGGTATCTCCATAGTGACGGTGATGCGAAAAATCCGGATGGTAGTGGAGCCTTGAAACTCGTCAAATCGAAAGCTGGCAAGGTGGATGCCTTCGTCTATGATCCGAGTGACCCTGCGCCGACCATGGGTGGCAATAACTTGGTAGCTACTCCGATTGGACCGTATGACCAATCGGAGGTGGAGCAGCGTGACGATATTTTGGTTTATACCAGCGAGTCCTTGAAGCAGGCGGTCGAGGTGACGGGTCCAGTGAAGATGGTGCTCTACGCCGCGACAACCGCCAAAGACACGGATTTCACCGCCAAGTTGGTGGACGTGCATCCGGATGGTAAAGCTTACAATCTTTGTGACGGCATTATTCGTGCGCGGTGGAGAAATTCACGCAGTAAGGCCGAGTTGGTCAAGCCGGGGGAGATTGTGAAATATGAAATTGATCTGTGGGTGACGAGCAATTGGTTCAAAGTAGGTCACAAGATCCGTGTCGAGATATCAAGCAGCAATTTCCCGCGTTTTGACCGCAATCCGAATAGTGGCGACCCTTTTGGAGCGGATACAGAGGTGTTCAAAGCAACGCAGAGCATTCATCACGATGAAAAATATTCATCTCATATTTTGTTGCCGATCATCCCACGTTGACTCTCCATGCTGCAGCGTTTTTGGCATAAGATTTTATCTAGAGCCGTGCCGGTTCAGCATCCCACACCATTCCTAGGGCGAACAGATAGCCAATCCCGCGCCAGAGGGAAAAGTGTGTGTGGTGATGCAGGTGCCACTTATTTGAAAGGTCGATGGACTTACCTGCGTAAATCTCTTTGTCAATCCGTCTGTTTTGAGCTATCCGTTGCCAGTGAAGCTCGGCGGGCGCAAATCTGCCACTGTACCAACTTTCTCTTTTCAACATGATCGAATATCTCAAAGTCGCCCGTATTGACCACTGGCTAAAAAATATTTTCATCGTCTTTGGCCATGCTGTTGCCATTGTGCTGGTTTTCGATCTAGAAATCACCACACCTTTGATTTGGGCTGCAGCCCTCTCGCTCATCCCTGCCTGTCTGATCGCGTCTGCTAATTACATCCTCAACGAAATCCTCGACGCCCCTTTCGACCGCCTACATCCGACCAAAAAACACCGTGGTATTCCTGCCGGTAAAGTCAAAGTGCCTATTCTTTGGGCTATGATGGCAGGCCTAGTCGTAGTAGGTTTTGGACTCGCCCTATGGTGGTTCCCTAATCCTGGCTACACCATCGCCCTCGGTCTGCTGCTTTTCAGCGGTTTGGTTTACAATATACCGCCTGTGCGCTTGAAAGATCGCGCATACCTCGATGTGATCGCAGAATCTTTCAACAACCCGATCCGCTTATGGCTCGGTTGGTATGCGCTCACCGAGGGTCTGGCTGCGCCGCCGCTCTCGATCATGCTTGCTTGGTGGGCTTTCGGCGGATTATTGATGACGGGCAAACGCTACTCCGAATTCCGCATGATTGACGATGTGGAGCTCAGTGGTAGATACCGCAAGTCCTTCCAAGTTTATACCAACAAAACCCTGATCATCGCCATGGTCACTTACGCCAATCTGTTTTGCTTCTGCTCCGGCTGGGCGATCTCCAGTTACGATCCTTTCAACAATCTAGTATTTGTCTTTCCACTCATCATTCTCGCCGTTATCGCCTATTTTAATCATGCGATGAGCGAAGCTGGTGCAAGACTGGAACCTGAGCAACTCTTACAAAACCCATGGGTGGTCGCTTGCACCGCACTGACCTCGATCGCCGCAGTAGGCTTGCTCTACGCCTACAAATACGGTCTATTCGATGCCAAAGCCTTCCTTCACACAGCGCAATAACGATAACGATTTTTTTAATCCACTTCATTTTAGCCCTACCCGCAAATGGCCTTTTACCACAACTATTTTGAGCATTTCCATCAGACGGGTGCCATCGCCCCCTCGGGACCCAAATTGGCAAAACACGTCGTCAGCTCTGCAGGTGTGAAAGCACACTCGCACGTGCTCGAGCTAGGTCCAGGCACGGGTGCCTTCACCAAAGACCTCGAGCGCACTCTCGGGCCAGATGGACGCTACCTCGGCATCGAGATCAACGCCAGCTTCCATACCCATCTGCAGAAGGTGCACCCCGAACTACATTTCGAACAAGCGCCTGGCCAGGATTTCGATTTTTCTGCGTGGGTCAAACAGCATGGTCAATTCGACATCATCGTCAGCGGACTTCCTTGGGCAAAATTCCCTGAAGAGCTGCAAACCTCGCTACTTGAGAATGTCGTGCCACAACTCAAAGACGGCGGCACTTTTGTCACTTTTGCTTACACCGGGGTTCACTTGCTCAAACCTGCTAAACGCTTCCGTAGTTTACTCGACCGCTATTTCGCCAAAATCGAGCGCACCCGGTCGGTGATGCTGAACTTCCCGCCCGCCTTTGTTTTTGTGGCTGAGAAATAGGCAGCCGCCCTATCAAGGACGACGCCGCGACGGATACATCGGCAAGCGCCGTTTACTAGCACGCTTGTTTTTCACTTTCTCCAGCTGCTGTTTTTTGACCGTCGGAGTATAGGACAAACCTGCGTGCAGATATAAAATACGCCGCACTTCTTCGATCGCGTCATCATTGCGATTGATCGTCATGTGTTTGGCATGCACCACTTTCTCTGAAACCGCCGAGTTGAGATGAGCGCTCTTATAATCCACCACCTCGTCATTACTCTCCTCTAATGGCACCGTAGGATCTGCACGGGCGATGATGGAGTGAACGCGCACACCTGATCTGATCGGTTGCTCCAAAATCGCTGCCAAATCAGGCGCATCTGGCTTCAAACTCTCGATGCCATTAAAATGCTTAGAATCGATATTCAAATCCAGTCCGCTCAAAGTCGAGCCCATTGACAACAAACCCTGCGTCAATGCATTCTGAGTCAGCACCTTGCCGGGAAATTTGATAAAATGCGATACGATTCCGCCTACCGATTTTTGCGCAATATCACTGCCTCGGTGGGGAGTCGCCACAAACACCGCACGAGCGATATCAGGGTTCGCCTCATAATTCGCCAAAGCCTCACGCACCAGCTTTTCTTTTTCTCCCATTTCACCCAGTTGCTGCCCAGACGCCCCCACATCACCATGATTACTACGTATCTGCGCATTACTCAAGATACCTCCCATACTGTGACCGATGATGACTATCTGACTCATGTCGGGATTTTTATGCTGAGGATCCAGCGTCTGCCTGAAATTTTTCAGATAAGTGCGCAATTGATCCGCATTATAAGCAATCGGAAAACCTGTGGGATAGAAAAACAACAAGGGTTGGTAACGCTCACGCAGCACAGGATCAGCCCTTAATGAATTGACTGCCTTCGCCCAGGTAGCCGGGCTAGACATCAAACCATGCACTAGGATCACAGGTATCTGATCTTCTCTGAATTCCTCCAATTTGAACAAACTCAAACGCCCTAGGTTGCGCTCCGGATGAAACAACCCTGCCAAGCCCACATTTTTCCAGTGCTCATAACTATACAGCACCGCCAAAGGAGCTGTGAAATCAGCCTTCAAGCTCACCGCCCTGCCTTGAAGCTGCGTCTTTTCCGTCACTAAGACATCGTGAAAACTCATGTCCATGGCGCCATCCTTACCCACAGGGTTTAAGGTAGCTGTCACCGGCATCGCTAAACCCATCTTAGAGAGTAAGGGATCCTCTTTGGCGCGCTGCTCAGTCCACTTCCGATGCAGCACTAGCGCGCCCCCAAAGCCATCGCGAAGCACTCGCTGCAAGCCGCTATCCTCGTCGAAAGTTAGATTTTCAGCCGCCCAGATTTCATCGTATTTTTTCATCTCAACCAGACCTGCACCCTGCGTGCGGCAGCTCAGTTGATAAGTCTTGTCGGGTCCCTCCACTGAAATTTTTGAACTCCAATCATGATTCGACTCAAACAAAATACGCGCAACTCGTCCACAGCTGTAATCATAAGCACCCAATAACTGTTCCCTTGCTTCCGCCGTGTTGCTACTTCCCTTTTGCAAACTGCCCTGCAAAGCAATCTCAGCGGCAGCCAAGTGAAAACCCATCGCACGGTTGTTATTTCTATCTAACAAGCGCTCACCCGTATCCGAGCAAACCTCCACCAATGCCAAACGCAGTTTCGTACTAGGCTGCGTATCGAGCTTCTTGCGTAAAGCGACCACCACCCGCGTAGGGTGATGTTTATACCACCGCAGCAGTCCCTCTTCCTTCAATAAATTTCGTGTTTCATCCGTCAGCTTTTCTGGATTGATGAGACGCTGCACTATACGCGAACCCACAATCGGCAACCGATGCTCCTTCACCTGTCCCTTCGACGCACATGAGACCAACGATGCGGCAATCAAGGCATAGGCTGACCATTGACAATATCGGGTAAAATCCATAACTGCTGATTGAAATATACTTGTACAAAAAAAATGATGAACGTCGATCATCATCCGCACCAACCACAACTCCTGTTCTGCTACAACTGCCTAGCAGATATCCCCCTACAAGACGAGGATTTTCGTTGCCTTATTATTCCTCATCGATCAACACCAGAGCATCCTGCAATTCGTTCACGTCGCCCTCAGCACGTGGCAAGAGTGTTGAGAGTTGCCGTCCAGCTTCGGCGATCACTTGGCACATAGCATCTGCCGGATGTCTTTGTTGAAGCTCAGTGGTCAACTGCAAACATAGTTGATCGAGGAACTTCTGGCCAAGCTTGTCGAGAATTTCTTGATCTCCAAAAACCACCGCCTTGCTCTCGAACAAAGAAAGATAGATCAACAAGCCCGTGCCACCGCTAGTATGGTGAACACGGTTATCAAAAAATAGCTCGCGTGCTCGTGCCTCGACTTGTTTTTGCATCTGTTTCCTCGGAGTGAACCACCTCTTCATCCAAGCAACACGGTTCGCGATCACTACCCCAGTGATGAAGGCTAAAAAAACCACTGCCAACATAAACAAGCCTCCACCTAAAACTGAGCGACCCGCCCAAGATCCAGGTTCACTTAGCTGCAAAGGCAGCATCAGCCAAACACCCACCGCCGAGAAAGCTGCGAACCATAGACCTATCATATCTTCCGAGCGATCGTAGTTCCCCGATACCGTCCCCACAATCGGCACGATCTCACATGACGTGCTGGACTCAGCCGCAATCACAGCCTTTTCGATCTGCTCTCTCTGTTTTTTATTAAAAATACTCGATGCCTGTTTCATAATAATCTTTCCTCACCATGATCCCGTTGCCCCACCACCACCAGAAGAACCTCCGCCAAAAGAACCTCCACCAAAGCCAAAGCCATTAAACCCACCTCCACCTAAAAATCCACCACTCCTTCTGCCGCTTTTCAGGAACAGCATCAGTATCGTGCCCAGCAGCCCAAACACCATCGCCCAGAAAACCCATGCCCAACCACTCGATCCTTTGCGAATCAGTGATACCACAGTGAAGGCCAACAGAAAGAATAAGGCAAAGTGCCACTTCGGGCGATGCCCCATAGGCATCGTCAAATGGTAAAACGCCAGAGACTTAAACTCACCGCCAAGATTGCTTAGCACATCATCACTTGAATACCTCCCCATCCCACTCGGCAATCCCTGCCTTCTAGCCATCTTGTCCAAAGCTTTGACCCCTGCCAAAATACCTCCAGCAAAATCCCCCCTCTTAAACCGAGGGATGATGTACCTGCGCATGATTTTCTGACAAACATAAGCCTCGCGGAAGCCCCAGCCCTTACCTAACTCAATCCTAGCTTTACGGTCATTTTTCGACACCAACAACAAAATCCCCTTGTTCCAACTTTCCTCCCCCTGATCAACCTGCCCGATCCTCCACTGATCAAAAAGTAAACCAGCGAAAGCTTCGATGCGCATATCCTCGTCGCTGTATTTATCCATCGACTCGATAGTAACAATCATAATAGGAATCGTCTGATCCCTCAACAAAGCACCACCAATAGACCTGACAGTGAACCTCGAAACCTTATCAAGTAAACCCGCATGATCCTTTACAAACTCTCGCCCCCCTGGGGGATTCAGCGAGAGCTCTTCTGCCGACGCAGAAAAAACGAACCAGCAAGCCAGCGCACTAAGCGCGGCGCAGCAAAACATCGATAGACTATTACGCTTAAGAATTTCCATTACTAAGGTAATCTTAGCTTATGGATTATATTATAGCCATTATAATAAGCGCTACATTTTGTAACGCCTAATAGGACGCCATAATATCCCCTTCAGCTTATGACCAAATACCACCAGCTTCACTCACCACTTTTCAGCAAAGACACCAAAGCTGTCAGCGCCTCAGTCTCGCCCTCCTTGCGCCACACGGCCGATGAGATCAGAGTGAACTTAGGTCGCTTCAGCTTAATGAAAACCATCCGAGCATGCGGTAGTTCGTGCAAATCCGCAGGAACCAAAGCCACTCCTGATCCAGCCCCCACCAAAGCAAGCAATTCAGACAGGCCTTCCGCTCGGATCGAGATCTTCGGATCGATGTTCACCCGCCGGCACATTTCTTTCATCATCTCCCGACGACCTGGGAAGTTCTTTTCATGCAGACTCAAAAAAACGTCATCAGCCAACTCCTCCAAATCAATCCACTTTCGCCCAGCTAGCCGATGATCCTCAGGCAAAGCTATTGCAACCGCCACCTTGCGAATCGCCTGCACCCGAAAATCACGCTTCAAGCCCGGACACGCACAGCCCAACAAAGCCAGGTCGATCTCCCCCTTGCGTAAAGCCTTCTCCTGCTGGAGCGGTGACATCTCATAAATTTGCACACATACCTGGTTATCCTGTTGGTTGAACTGGTGCATAGCTTCAGCCAAAAAACCGGTCAAGGCAGTGGGGATGTAACCTACCTTCAACGATAACAAGGCTTCACTCTCAGTAAATTGAGACATCGCTTGCAATAGGATTTTTTCCTTCCGCAAAACCTGACGGGCATGAGTCAGCGCCGAGTGCCCAGCTTCCGTCAAGCTTAGTCCATTGCGCTCCCGCTCAAACAACGCAACCCCCAACTCCCCCTCAAGATCGTGAATTTGCCGCGACACCGCCGGTTGCGAGATATTAAGCCGCGCCGCCGCCCGGCTGATATTTTCCTCCTCAGCCGCCATCACAAAATATCTCAAATGCCTCAGTTCCATAATTAGGTATAACTAAAAGGCATAACTAGCCCAAAAACAAGGTATTAGTCAATAAATGGCAATTAGCCCAGACTGGAGTCATGAAAAATCAAGTGCACCCTATTTTAACCAAACGCCCAGCTGCTGAACGAGGCCAAGCCAATCATGGCTGGCTACAAGCCAATTTCACTTTTTCCTTCGGCGAGTATTTTGATCCTGACCACATGGGGTTCAAATCGCTGCGCGTGATGAACAATGATACCATTCAACCAGGAGGAGGCTTCCCGGAACACCCTCACGACAACATGGAGATCTTCACCTACATCATCGAAGGTCAACTCGAGCATCGTGATAGCATGGGAAACGGCGCCACCATCAAAGCCGGCGATCTGCAATACATGAGTGCGGGCAGCGGGATTCAACACAGCGAATTCAATCCTTCAAAAACTAAGCCCACTCACTTGTATCAAATCTGGTTGCAGCCCAATCAACGTGACGGAGAACCCCGCTATGCTGAAAAACCACTCGGCGAGCTGGTCAAGGACAATCAACTGACCCTACTATTTTCTGCAGACGGTAGGGACGGATCGACCGCCATCCGTCAGGATGCAGAAATCTACTTTGGTGAAATCGAGAAAAATCAAAGCGTCGCCGTACCCACATCGAGCTCAAGCCCACACGTATGGATTCAGGTGATCTCAGGCAATATCACAATGCTCGGCGAATCCCTCACCACAGGTGACGGCTTAGCCATACAAAACGCCGCTGACGAATTTCTCATCAAAACAACAACGGATACAAAATTACTACTCTTCCGCCTAAGCTAAAACAGCATTCTTAACGCAACAAACCAACACTCTATGAAAAACAAAATCGACAACGTCGCCGGAGGCCTACTAGGTCTGTTATTCCTTATTTTTGCCGCAAATTTTTTCCTCCACTTCATCCCCATGCCACCGCTGCCAGAAGGCACGCCCGCCGCCGCCTTCATGGGCGCGATGTATGGAGCGGGTTACCTGACCTTTGTCAAGGTGATCGAAATCATCGGTGCGCTGCTCGTAGCCATTCCCAAAACCCGCAATCTCGGTCTGCTATTCCTTGGCCCCATCGTGATCAACATTCTGGCTTTCCGTATCTTCCTCACCGAAGGTCATGGGCTGACCGACCCGCCCGTCATCCTCATCACCTTACTTTCTGCTTTCCTTCTTTGGTCAGGTCGTTCATCATTCGCCAAGCTCATCAATTAAAATCTTATGAACAAACCTACTGTCGCTGATAACAAACCTATCCCAGTCGAACTCAAAGCCGGCGAAGAATATTATTTCTGCACTTGTGGAAAATCCGCCCAACAACCTTTCTGTGACGGATCACATAAAGGCACAGATTTCGTGCCTGAATCTTTCGTCGCAGAAGAAGACGGAGAATCCTACCTTTGCCAATGCAAACAAACCGCCAATGCACCGTTTTGTGATGGCAAACACACTAAAATTCCTGCCGATCAAGTCGGTAAGGAATTCATCTTGGAAGGTGCTGATGACCCCGACGCCATGCCCAAAGCTATCCCTACACCGGAGGAACCTAGCGTTGCTTTCATCCACCAACTTGCCAGCGAAGGCCTGACAAAACTCGGTCACCACGGGCCGATGGACGCGATGGGAGTGCCGCGTTTCGAACTGCCTGACTGGAACGGCATTCAAATGATGGTCGCCCAACTCGCCCGCAAACCCTTGATGGAAGATGTGGCGGTTGGCACGGAGCTCATCATCGGACCAGAAGCCAAAAAACCGCTGCAGTTAGATATCCCTCTATTTGTCAGTGACATGAGTTTCGGGGCTCTTTCCGAAGAAGCCAAAACCGCTATGTCCAAAGGAGCTGAGCTAGCTGGAACTGGCATTTGTTCAGGCGAAGGCGGTATGCTGCCGGATGAACAAGAGGCCAACAGCCGTTATTTTTACGAACTCGCATCAGCAAAATTTGGCTATCAAGAATCGCTACTCACTAAAGTGCAGGCCTTCCATTTCAAATGTGGGCAGGGCGCCAAGACCGGCACAGGTGGTCATCTTCCCGGCAACAAAAACACTGGACGTATTTCTGAGGTTCGAGGTATCCCGGAAGGACAGCCTGCCGTTTCCCCGCCTACCTTTCAGGACTTGAGCACCGTAGAGGATTTCAAAAAATTCGCCGATCGTGTCCGCTCCATTAGCGGCGGCATTCCGATCGGTTACAAACTCAGTGCCCAACATATTGAACGCGACATTGATTTCGCGCTAGCAGGCGGAGCCGATTATATCATCCTCGATGGCCGAGGAGGAGGAACTGGCGCCGCCCCTTTGTTGTTTCGCGATCATATTTCGGTGCCCACTATTCCCGCCCTGGCGCGTGCTAGGCATCATCTTGATAAAGCTGGAGCGAGCGGACGCGTCACCCTCATCATCACCGGAGGTCTGCGCACTCACTCAGATTTCGTCAAAGCCCTCGCGCTTGGTGCCGACGGCATTGCAGTGGCGAATGCTGCGATGCAATCCATCGGTTGTATCGGCGCTCGAATTTGCAACACCAATCTCTGCCCTGCAGGTATCGCCACGCAAAAGCCCGAATTGCGCAAAAAACTCAATGTTGAAACGTCCGCCCGAGGGCTTGCCAATTATTTCGCCGCCACCATCGAACTGATGCAGGTCATGGCACGAGCATGCGGCCATGCCCACTTGAATGAGTTCCGCAAAGATGACCTCGCCAGCTGGGACAAGTCTCTCGCAGAACTCGCCGGCATCGAATGGTCAGGCTTCGATCCGATGCGGTAAATCGCGCGCGGCACGCCTATGAAGACATGATAAAAATGACGGCAGCAGGTAGACACAAAGCTTTTAACCAAGTTTGTAAATCATCAAACCCAGAATTGCCTGAAGAGGGCGATTCTGGGTTTTTTCTTTGCTTGTCAAAATAAATACGGCACCTTCAAGCGCCCCACTCAATCATTGTTAGTCCGCACCCATGTCCCATCAAATCCAAGCTGACACCGCACAAGAACTTTTCCAGTTAGCACACCAAATGCGCCAACGGAGCCCGTGGAAAAAATTGCAAGAACGCCATTTTTTTGGCATTTGCGATCCTGACAGCGGCCAAATCCAAACCGTAACCGTATTAGGATTCAACCGAAGAGTCTATGCCCTGCAACTTTTTTTGCCAGAGGAAGGCATCCGCTTTTGGAATGATCTGCTCAACACCGGGGAACTCAATGCAACGCAACTTCGCCACCAGCAAAGAATGCTCGAATGCGAATTTTGTGATCCCGAGCATTTGCCCGAAGAAGACATCGAGTTCTACGAAAGCTACGGCATACCCAACAAGAACCCCCATTCTCTTCCCGTTTTCCGCTCGACGCTACCTCACTTTCACCCCTGGTTTTTACAACAAGACGAAGCTCTGCTACTTCGCAACGCACTGGTATTGATCGATAAATTTCATCGAGAAATGCTGCGTAGCCTTGACGGTTACTACCATCTTGACGATCTGACCATGTTGCCAGAAATTCCCGTTTTTCATCTCAATCCAGACGGCGACCCTAGCGACCCTGCTCAATGGCAGGTCAAAAAACAAAGTTTCCCACTAGCGCCCAAAAAGCCACCAGTAGAGATCCCCAAAGACGAGCTGTTTTTCAATCGCTTCCTCTCCATGCAGCGTAAAGACACACAATGGGAGATTGCCTCCTATTTTTTTGATGAGCCGCTGATGGAAGAAGGCGATGATCGTCCCTACCTGCCCTATTTGTCACTTTGCTTAGACCCAAAAACCAACATTCCGCCAATACAAAAATTCCATCAGGCAGAAAAAGGACTGCCCACCATCATGCGAGAAACCTTCGCCGCTGCTGCGGAGAATTACGGCTACCTTCCTAATCAACTCTTAGTTAGCAGCCCTCTTGCCGCAGACACCTTCGCCGAGTTGGAAGAAGCCTACGGCATCACAGTGATTCAAGCTGCCATCCAGCCTAATTTGAACCAAATCATGCCAGCCATCATGGAGACACTTTTAGGCGTGCTCTCTCCACAGCTCATCGACCCATTGATGGGCGGTGCCGGCGATCAAGACTTTCTACCCTTTGACGAAAAGGATGAGGAGGAGGAGAATTCCAACTACCAGCCCGCAGTCCCGAAGTTTAGCCCTAGCGATTATATTCCACCCCAGAGCAAACAGCGCTACGTGATACGTGTAGATTTGAAAGCTGCCAAACCTCCCATCTGGCGCCGCATCACCCTACCCGTCGACGCCTCTTTTTTCGACCTGCACTGCGCCATCCAAAACGCCATGGGCTGGGGCTCCATGCACTTACATTGTTTTGATGTGAAAACTCAATACGCCAACACCAATATCCAAATCCCTAATCACTTCAACGATGCCTGGAGTGACGCCCCCTCTGAAAACGAATACCACATCAAGATTTTAGACGTCGTAGAGCAAGGGCACCTTCAATTCAGCTACACTTATGACTTCGGTGACTGTTGGGAGCATAAAATCAAAATCGAAAAAACCATCGAAAGTGACAGCATTCACCCTTTGCCTACGATTCTAACCGGAAAAGGAGCCTGCCCGCCAGAAAACTGTGGTGGTATTTGGAGCTATTACCATTTACTGCAACTCGACGATGATGAACTCAAGCAACATGGTCGTAATCGTTCAGAAATCGAGTCCATCCGTACAGAAAAATTTGACCTCAAAAAAGTGAGCTTCTCCAATCCAATCGATTGCATTCACTCTTATGATTAAGCTCACATCCTATAGGAAGTTAATCCAAACAATACGTTGACAATATAGCCAATATGGCCACACACTGCACAACGATTTAGGATCTTTGCGCTCTTCAAAACCACTGCATCCGACATACTCGTCATTCTCCTCACTAAAATAATATGAAACTAAAAACACACATCAGAAATGCTTTCTGCGCGACCATCGTGCTAACAGCATCTCTCATCACCTCAGCCGCTCAAGCGGCAGATAAAAAACCCAATATCCTCGTGATATGGGGCGACGATGTCGGTCAATCCAATATCTCAGCTTTCACCAAAGGCGTGATGGGCTACCGCACCCCCAACATCGACCGCATCGCCAAAGAGGGCATCATTTTCACCGATTACTACGGCGAGCAAAGCTGCACTGCTGGACGTTCGTCCTTCATCATGGGGCAGAGTGTGTTCCGCACTGGACTGAGTAAAGTTGGCATGCCAGGTGCCAAGGAAGGCATGCAAGTCGAAGACCCTACCATCGCCGGACTATTGAAAGACCAAGGATACGCCACTGGCCAATTCGGCAAAAACCATCTTGGGGATCGCGATGAAATGCTTCCCACCAACCACGGCTTCGACGAATTTCTTGGCAACCTCTATCACCTCAACGCCGAAGAAGAGCCGGAAAATGAAGATTATCCAAAAGATCCCGAATTTGCCAAAAAATATGGTCCACGCGGGGTAATCAAATCTTCCGCTGATGGCAAAATCGAAGATACCGGCCCGCTGACCAAAAAGCGCATGGAAACCATCGATGATGAAACCGTGGCAGCTGCCATCGATTTCATCCAACGCCAAACCAAAGCTGACAAACCTTGGTTTGTCTGGTGGAGTGGAACCCGCATGCACTTCAGAACTCACGTCAGCTCTAAAAAACGCGACTTGATCGCCAAACAATATCCCAATGCCGACGAATATCAGGCTGGCATGGTGGAACACGACATGCACATCGGCGAGTTCCTCAAGGCGCTCGATGAACTCGGTATCGCCGACAATACCATCGTGCAATACTCAACTGACAACGGACCACATTACAATACTTGGCCGGATGCTGGTTCGACTCCATTCCGTGGTGAAAAAAACACCAACTGGGAAGGTGGCTGGCGTGTGCCAGCCATGCTCCGCTGGCCTGGAACCGTCAAACCTGGATCAGTCAGTAATGGCATCGTTCATCACATGGATTGGCTGCCAACCTTCCTCGCTGCAGCAGGAAAAACGGATATCAAAGAAGATCTACTCGACGGATATCACTCCAAAGCTCTTGGACGTGATTACAAGATCCATCTTGATGGGTATAACTTGATTGACCATCTCAAAGATCCCGACAACGTTCAAAGCCCGCGCCATGAAATCTTCTATTTCTCAGACGATGGAGACATCATGGCTCTACGTTATGATGACTGGAAAGCGGTCTTCATGGAACAACAAACCGTCGGCACCTTTCGTGTCTGGATGGAACCGTTCGTAGTTCTTCGTGTGCCCTTGATTTTCAACCTGCGACGCGACCCTTATGAGCGTGCTTCAATCACTTCAAATACCTACTACGACTGGATGCTTGATCGAGTCTATTTGTTAGTGCCAGCACAAGCTTACGTCGGAAAATTCCTCGCGACCTTCAAGGAATACCCACCACGTCAAAAAGCAGCCACCTTCAACTTAGATCAGGTGATGGAGAAACTTGCCCCACCCGCCAAATAAAACTCATCTGCTGACGATTTAAAGCCGGAACTGCTAGCGCGTAGTTCCGGTTTTTTTTACCCTACCCATCATGAAAAACATCTTTACTCTTACCTTCACTTTTTTGGCTCTCGCGTCCTCCTCCCTCGCCGACCCCTTGCCCTCCTGGAACGAAGGAGTAAACAAACAAGCCATCGTCTCTTTTGTTGAACGCACCACCACCGCCGGATCACCCGACTACGTCGTGCCAACCAAACGCATCGCCACTTTCGACAATGATGGCTGCCTGTGGAGCGAGCAACCGATCTACTTCCAACTCATTTTCATCATCGACCAGATCAAAGCACTGGCACCCCAACACCCCGAGTGGAAAAGCGCCGAGCCCTTTGCCTCCATCCTCAAGGGCGACACCAAAAAGGCCCTCTCTGGTGGCAAAAAATCTCTGATAGAATTAGCGATGGCAACCCATGCCAATGTCACCAGCGAAGAGTTCGATCAAAGCGTGCGCAAGTGGCTAAGCACCGCTCGTCACCCAAAAACGGGTCGCCCTTACAATGAAATGGTATTCCAGCCGATGCTCGAACTGCTCGCCTACCTGCGCGCCAATGATTTCAAAACCTTCATCGTCACCGGAGGAGGCATCGACTTTGTCCGCGTCTTCGCCGAAGAAACCTACGGCATCCCACCCGAGCAAGTGGTCGGCAGCAGTATCAAAACCACTTACGAAGTCCGTGACGGCAAACCCACCCTGGTGAAACTGCCCGAGTTGAATTTCATCGATGACAAAGAGGGCAAGCCCGTCGGCATCCATCAACACATCGGCCGTCGCCCGATCTTTGCCGCCGGCAATTCTGACGGTGATTTCCAAATGCTCGAATACACCACCGCTGGCAAAGGCGCCCGCTTCGGCCTACTGATTCACCACAACGACGACGACCGCGAATGGGCCTACGACCGCGACTCCCACATCGGCAAATTGGCACGTGGACTCGATGAGGCGAAAGAGCGCAACTGGAACATCATCAGCATGAAAGATGACTGGGCTAAAATCTATCCCGCTGAGAAAAAGTGAAGCGACACTCCAGCACCTTTCTTTATCAAGGTTCCATTATCTCAGGATCACCCGAACGATGGAAAGCTCGAAAATTCGAAGCATCGAGAGTGTAAAATATTTCAGCCCCTTTCACCATAGCAGACACCAATACAGAGTTATCAATGCAAGCGCTCATTCACCAAAAGGGCTGTCGAGCTGCTTCAGTCGTTCATTCCGAGCTCCGGCCACCGCTTCAAGTGCATCAAAAGTCTCCCAACCTACAACTACAGGGAGGCCGTCGTCACGCTGTTCGATTTCGAAAGCAAATGGCTCCTCAGTCAGTTCGAGTTTATCTCCCACCACCTCAACACGAAGCCTCGCTCCAGCACGCAGATGTAAGCGATCACGAACTAGCTTTGGCAAAACAAGTCGACCAGATTTATCAAGAGTAGCGCTTGCTGTCATAATTAGTATTTTACCATAAAAAATGCCATTTCCAATGGTGAAATAAAAACTAAGCTTAAGCTGTAAAAATATTGTCTGTGCTCCCTTCGTTAATTGTGATAAAAAAATTTTAGTTATGTCCACTCTGCAATCCATCCAACAACTTCAGGCTCGCGTTAGCCAATCCATCATCGGTCAGGAAAAGGTCGTTGAACGCCTCATCCTCGCGCTACTCGCCAACGGCAATGTGCTGATGGAAGGTCTGCCCGGTCTCGCCAAAACCCGAGCGATCAAAACCCTCGCTGACAACCTGGAATCCGACTTCAGTCGCATTCAGTTCACCCCCGACCTATTGCCCGCCGACATCACCGGCTCGGACATGTATTTTGAAGAGGGCGGCAAGGGAACCTTTCAATTCCAGCCAGGTCCGATCTTTGGTAATCTTGTGCTTGCTGACGAAGTCAATCGCGCACCCGCAAAGGTGCAGGCAGCCCTACTCGAAGCGATGGAAGAACGCACCGTCACCGTCGGTCAGCACACCCACCAACTGCCTCCGCTTTTCATGGTGCTCGCAACCCAGAATCCGGTCGAACAAGAAGGCACCTACCCGCTTCCCGAAGCGCAGATGGATCGCTTTCTGATGCACGTCAACATCACCTACGCGCCTGAAGAGTCGGAAGTAGAAATCATTCGCCTGGTGAGGAGAGAGGAAGGCAACAAAAACAAAAGCGAAAAAGCAGCCCTCATTTCCCAACAAGTGATCTTCAATGCCCGTAATGAGATCCAGCAAATAAAAGTAGCTGACAACATGGATCAATACATCGTCGATTTGATCACCGCCACGCGCCACCCCGAGCGTTACGGTGAGGATATTGGCAAACTCATCGACGTCGGAGCCAGCCCACGAGGCGGCATCGCTTTGGACAAAACGGCACGAGCTCACGCCTGGTTGCACGGGCGAGACTTTGTCACCCCTGACGACATTCAAGCCATCGCGCACGACTGCCTGCGCCATCGCCTGATGCTAAGCTACGAAGCCGAAGCCGATGGCATCACCGCCGATGAAGTCTTAAAACAAATCGTCGCCAAAGTCGCCGTCGCTTAAAATTCATGGGAAACTCACCATGCACCATCAAGCCTCTTAAAACTTCGTGTCTTTGTGTGAAATATAAAGACCATCACAACTCGCCAGATATACAAACTCACAACTGGCTCACACCTAACCGCACCATTCACAGGAAATAAGTCCTCACTTACCTGCGCCTTCTTGACTTACCGCTCGGCCTACTTATCAACTTCGTTTCCGCCACGTTTAAATCAGGGTGCAAGCGCATCGTCAACGGTTCACAAAGCTTCAAAAACTCATCACTCTCCATCAACCTCCCCTCTTAAAACTTCGTGCCTTCGTGTCTTCGTGTGAAAATAATATCCGAGAAGTCACCTCACCATCACCGCATACCCAATGAACGACTCCCGAATCTACGCTGACCTCGACCAACTGGTGCGCCTTGAGCATCGGGCGCGTGGTTTCAGCTTTTTGCCACGGCAACCCATTCACAGCATCCTCGCCGGCCGTCACTCCTCCCGCCTACGCGGTCGTGGGCTGAACTTCGAGGAGATTCGTGGTTATCTTCCCGGCGATGATGTACGCACTATGGACTGGAAAGTCACCGCGCGAATGAGAAAACCACACGTCCGCGTTTACACCGAAGAACGCGATCGCCCGATATTGTTTTTAGTCGATCAGCGAGCTTCGATGTTTTTTGGCAGTCGCCGCACCATGAAGTCAGTCGCCGCCGCGGAAGCCGCCGCTCTTGGGGCATGGAAAGTGCTCGCCGCCGGTGACCGCGTCGGCGCTTTGATTTTCAACGATCAAGAAATCACCTCGATCAAAGCCCACCGCAGCCGTGGCAGAGTGCGCCAACTGCTCGGTGCCATCGTGGAAAAAAATCAGCAACTAGGTAAGGAACCTAGCCCAACTGCCAAGCCGGGCATGTTAAACGCAGCACTGATTCAAGCCCGGAAAATAGCTAAACATGATCACCTCATCTGCATCATCAGCGACTTCAGTGGCATGGATCTGGATACCAAACGTCTAATCACTCTTCTCAACGCCCACAATGATGTGATGTCGCTTTTCATCTACGATCCTCTGGAGGCCCAACTGCCAGATGCTGGACGGCTCCACATGGCTGAGAGTCATCTGCAACTTGAGATTGATACCAGTGAAAAAAAATTGCGCCAACAATTTGCCAGTGAATTTGAAGAGCGACTCGAACTCATGAAGACCCTTTCCAGAGGGCGCTCCATCCCTTTTTTACCCATCGAAACCAGTCACGATGTCACTCGACAAATCCGCGATCAATTAGGTGCTGCCATCGGACAAGGCAGAAAAGCCGCTACCAAAAAATGACCACCAATCCTACCAGCCTCGATCTGCTCCACGACATCGTCACTTCCGACCCTGTCTCATGGTGGCCACTGGCTCCAGGGTGGTATGTCATCATGCTCGCACTCCTCATCGGCGTTAGTCTATTGAGCATACGATTCATCCAGCAATGGCAAAAAAATCGTTTCCGTCGTGAGGCTCTCAATCAACTGGAAAACATCAGCCCCTCCAATCTACCCGCCCTCGTCAAACGCGTCGCCCTGTGCATCGCGCCCAGAGAACAAGTCGCCTCCCTCAGTGGTGATGACTGGTTAACCTTCCTCGACCAAACTGGCAATACCACCGCCTTCACCAAAAAAGTCGGACAGCAACTGCTCGCCCTATCTTACTCACCCAGCGAATCCGCTGACACCGAATTCAGCGAGCTCAAAAAAACCATTCACAACTGGATCCTAAAAATTCCTAATTCCTAATTCGCCATTAACTATTCCTTCCTCCATCCCTGGGTCTTTATACTGCTGGTTCTACCCCTGCTGCTGAAACACCTGCTGCCCGCGCATCACGAAACTCGCCCGGCAGTACGTGTCCCGTTCCTCGATCGCCTCGCCCGCTTAACTGGGCAAAACCCCGCCAGTGGCTCTGCTATTCTCAACCGCTCCCGCGCGCAAACCCTCGCCGCTTGGATCTTCTGGATTGGCATCGTCACCGCCGTGTCACGTCCCCAGTATTTTGAGCCGCCCATCACTCAAGTCAAACCCACTCGCGACTTGTTGCTCGCCATCGACCTCTCCGCTTCGATGCAGATCGAGGACTTCACCGACCCCTCAGGGAAAACCGTCGACCGCCTGACCGCCACCAAACAAGTGGTCGACGACTTCCTCGAACGCCGCGAGGGCGACCGAGTCGGCTTGATCCTTTTTGGCAACGCCGCTTTTGTCCAGGTTCCTTTCACCACCGATCTCAGTGTCTGTCGTGAACTACTCAACGAAGCCCAAGTCGGCATGGCTGGCCCCAAAACCGCCATAGGCGATGCCATCGGCCTATCGATCAACGTCTTCGAACGCAGCGAGCAAAAAGACCGCGTGCTCATACTGCTCACCGACGGCAACGATACCAGTAGTAAAGTGCCACCCGCAGACGCCGCTCGTATCGCCAAAGACAAAGGCATCGTCATCCACACCATCGCGGTAGGCGACCCCAAATCCGCAGGTGAAGACAAGCTCGACATCGACAGTCTCAAGGAAATTTCCAATACTACCGGAGGAGAATTTTTCCGCGCTCTCAATCGCGATGAACTGGAAGAAATCTACCGCAAACTGGACGCACTCGATACCCGCGAAGTCGAAAGCGTCAGCTACCGCCCACGGCACGAATTGTATTTCTGGCCGCTAGGTTTTGCTCTCCTAAGTTCCCTATTTTTCCAAGCTTGGATGCTATTCCGTGATCGCTCACGCCACCACCATCTCAATCTAGATCCCACTCATGATTGATGCATTCCACTTCATTCGCCCCTGGTGGCTACTGACCTTACTGCCTGTAGCAATTTTGATCGGTATCATCTGGAGGCACCAAGATTCCAACTACGCCTGGCGGCGCATCATGGATCCCCACCTGCTGTCCGCCTTGATGACCGGCCAATCCAAGCAGCAAACCCTGCGGCCCGTCACCCTGATGGCAGCCCTCTGGCTGCTCGGCACTCTCTCCCTCGCGGGACCCACCTGGAGTCTAGAACCTTCCCCTTTTGCTGAAGATCAGGCAGCCCTGATCATCGTTCTCAAAGTCACAGCAAGCATGGACGAACAGGACGTGCAACCTTCGCGCGCGGAACGAGCGGTGCAAAAAATCCATGACCTGCTAGAAGAGCGCAGCGGTTCCCGCGCCGCCCTGATCGCCTACTCCGGCAGCGCCCACCTAGTCATGCCGCTGACCAAAGACGCTGGCATCATCAACTCATTCGCCACTGACCTTTCGCCTAAAATCATGCCACGCGAAGGTGACGCCGCCACCGAAGCGCTCGCCCTCGCCAAGCAACAATTAAAAAATGCCAGCCTCAGTGGCTCCATCCTCTTCATCGCCGACAGCTTGCCCGACTCGCTGAATTTCAGCACAGATAAAAACTCTGCTCCGGTCCAAGTCCTCGGCATGATTGGCAACGACGGTATTGACTCATTAAGATCCGCCGCGCAAAAATCTGGATCCGCTTTCACCCCCGTCACCGTCGATGACAGCGATGTGAGTCGTTTGTCGAGACTGATCGAGACCTCTTTCTCCGCAAAGGCCGATGAAAATGATAGCGGCAAGCACTGGCAGGATCGCGGATGGTGGCTCACCATCGTCATCGCCGGGCTTGGACTGTGGTGGTTTCGTCCCGGCTGGGTCATCGCATGGAATTAATCAAATGACTCCCGCAAATAATAACAGCAAAAAAAGATGGCGGCCAATCACGGCCATAGCACTGCTATTATTGGCAGCGAGCTTCTTAGCTTTAAAAGCAGCCAACGGCTCCTTCCCCGGCTTGTGGAAAACCCCTGACCAACAGGGACAGGATCTGATGAATCATGGGGACTACGACGAAGCAGCCGTAAAGTTCCAAGACCCTATGCAGCGCGGTGTGGCTTTATACAAAAGCGGTCAGTTTGAAGAAGCCTTGAAACTCTTCAATACCGTCGCCACTGCCGAAGGCATATATAATCGAGCCAATTGCCAAATCATGCTCGGTAAATACGATGCAGCTATTGAACTTTATCAACGAGCAATCGAGAAACGACCCGATTGGACAGTGGCCATCGAAAACCGCGACCTCGCCATCGCACGCAAAACCCTCATGGCGCCACCCGACGATGATGCAGGAGGCACTGACGGCAAACTCGCAGCAAATGAGCTGGTATTCGATGATCGCGCAAAAAATTCTAAAAACCAACAAGTGCTCGAAGCCGGTGCCGGCGACCAGTTATCCGACCAAGAAATGCGCGCCTTGTGGTTGCGCAAAGTGCAAACCCAACCCGCTGATTTTCTGCGCAACAAATTTGCCTATCAACTGCAATTCGGAGAAGCCCAAAGTGAGGTGAAGAAAAAAAAATGAAACGTGCCATTCACAATTCCTCTGGAGGGGCAAGTTCCACCTTGCCCGTATCCTCATTCAAGGCAAGCAGGAGCTTACCCCTCCAGCTAAGTATCCTAAGCCTAATCTTTTTACTGATCACGCAAGGCGTCGCCTCGGCTCAATCTTCTGCAACAGAGCCCGTGCAAATATCATTTGCTTCAGATAGAGGTGAGCCCGTCTGGGTCGGACAACGCATCACGATCATCGTCGAAATATTAGCACCGACTTTTTTCTCCAGCCCTACCACTTTCAGCCTGCCTAACATCTCCGGCGCAGTATTTTACAAACCCGAAGAACGCGCACTGGTCAGTTCCAAGAACATCGAGGGACAAACTTACAGCGTGCAAAGACACGAGTTTTCCTTCTATCCGCAGCGCGCTGGTGTCTTCGAGATCCCAGCATTCAAAGTGCGCTTTGGAGTCGCTGGAAAACTTGGCACGCCCGCCAGCGAGCATTCCGAGCTAACAAAACCCTTAAGCCTATCCGCCAAAATGCCGCCCGGCGCTGAGCGCCTTTCCGTGCTGATCAGCACGACTGATTTGAAGGTAAGCGAATCATGGAACCCTCAAATCAGCGGAACAGCAACGGTTGGCGATGCCTACAAGCGCACTATCACCTTCCGTGCAGCCGACATGCCAGGCATGGTATTTCCTGCTATCTCATTCCCCAAAATAGAGGGCATCAAACTCTATCAAGCTCGCGCTACAGTGAATGACAAAATCAATCGAGGTTCACTCACTGGAGAGCGCATCGATACGCTCACCTACCTCTGCGAAAAACCGGGAAGATACGTCCTGCCTGCCATCGTTATCCCTTGGTGGAACCTTAACCGCCAAGAGATGGATAAGATCGTTTTGCCCGCAGTGGAATTTGAGGTCAAAGCTAAAGTAAGCTCCATCACTTTTGCAGAAGAAACTCAAAATCCTCGCGCTGCTTTTCCTTGGAGAGTAATCGCAGGATTAGTCGCTTTTATCATCTCACTGACAGTAGTTTTTTTCGTATTTAAAAAAACTATCGTTCATAAAATCAAGACCTGGCAAAAGAAAAAGCGAGAAAGTGAAGCCGCTTATTTCAAAAGAGTAGCTGCCGCGACGACCCCTGCACAAACGCTCAACGCCCTAACGGCATGGCTCGCTCGTGCTTACCCAAACCGCCCTACGCTCAGTTTGCAGACTTATGCCTCTGAGCAAAATGATCCAGAACTGAGCGAACAGATCGAGATCTTGCAAACCGCTGTCGTTTCACAAACTAGCCAATGGGATTCCCCTACACTCATCGCCGCTCTGCGTAAAACCCGTCGATCACAAGCTGCAAAGGATCGCCCTCCAGCCCTTCAGCGCTTGAATCCACGCGATTAAATTTATTATTGCCCTGATGAATGCCACCAACTGGCTATTTCCTTGTGAAGAAACGCCTCAACTACCAGCGTCCCTTCCTATCAAACTTCTATCAATCATATTTTTTCAACCATGAATACACTCAAACTTACTCCCAATTTATCGCAGGTGCGTCACTGGTTAACTCTGATCGCCCTGTCGTTATTAGCCCTTAGTTCCAAGACAACTGTACTTGCGGAAGAAACCATCACACTCAACAGCAAAGCTGAAGGCTACAGTGGAATTTGGTATATGAACCACCCCTCAAAGGATGAATACGTTTACAAATACAGTGGCGGCATGGGAACCTATTGCGCCAAACACAAACCCTTTGCGGTCTATAGCAAAGAAGCTGACAAAACCTTCTTCTGTTATGGAGGGACGACAAAAGGAAAAAATCCACAACTGCTTCACATGGTATCATTTTTTGATCACAAAAGTAAAACTGTGCCACGCCCAACTATCCTGCTAAACAAACATACCAACGATGCGCATGACAACCCGGTCATCTCCATCGACGCAGAAGGTCATATTTGGATCTTCTCCACATCTCACGGAACCCAGCGCCCCTCGTATATTCATCGTAGTAAAGCCCCCTATAACATCGACGAATTTGAGTTGGTGCCAGCCACTTACATGGACGGTGAAAAACGCACAGCCATCACTAATTTTTCATACATGCAAGCTTGGCATCGTCCAGGGAAAGGGTTTTTGTGTTTTTTCACTCGATACCGTAATCCTGTGCAGCGGACGATTGGCGTGATGAGCAGTAAGGACGGAGTCACCTGGGGTGCTTGGAAGCGCCTCGCTGCTTTTGAGTCTGGACACTATCAAGTCAGCGGTTTCGGGCAGAAGCTTGCAGGATCAGCATTCAACCACCACCCCAAAGACAAAGGCGTCAACTGGCGAACTAACCTTTATTATGTCGAGACTTTAGACTTTGGCAATTCTTGGCAAAGCTCCAATGGTAAAAAACTTTCTATGCCATTGCTGCAAGTCGACAATTCAGCTCTCGTTCATGACTACGCCTCTGAGGGGCTCAATGTTTACATGAAGGACATTCGTTTCGATCAGCAGGATCGCCCAGTTATACTCTACCTCACAAGCAAAGGTTATGAGTCTGGACCAGAAAATGCCCCAAGAACTTGGACAACCGCTCGATGGGATGGTGAAAACTGGATCATTCATCCAGTGACCACCTCCGACAACAATTACGATACGGGATCGCTATGGTTGGTAGCCAAAGACGACTGGCGCATCATCGGGCCTTCGGAAACTGGCCCGCAAGCCTACAACCCCGGCGGAGAAGTAGCTATGTGGGTCAGCGAAGATCAAGGCGTCAGTTGGCAAAAAACACACCAGCTCACCAGTGGCAGCCAGATGAATCATAGCTACGTCCGCCAACCAATGAACGCCCATGATGATTTTTTTGCCCTCTGGGCAGACGGGCACGGTCGCAAACCCACGACATCAAGAATCTACTTCTCAGACAAAGAAGGCAATGTGTATCAGCTTCCTGAAACGATGAAAGGCGAGCACTCAAAACCCATTCTCATGAAATGAGCTAACCCAGCTCTGCTGTTTTTCCCTCTTTGTATTCAGTGTTGAGGTCTTGAGGTCTTTACAATTATTTAATTTGATGTTTTGATGACGCATCATGTGCCCAGACCTTCTGCTTCGTGTTCATTGGTGCCCTTAGTGGATCTAGTTTCTTATTTCCCTCTAGCGTTCGCACGTAAGCTCTCACCCTTTTTCGCGCAAAATTTTGCTACTTTTCCGCACTAGCCTTTGACCTAGCGCCTCTTATGCCTTAAATAGGCAGCAAAATTTTTACTGAAAGAACCATATCATGTCAGATCAACCTACCATCATTTACACCCAGACAGACGAAGCTCCTGCACTGGCCACATATTCTCTTTTGCCAATCATCCAGGCTTTTACCCAATCTTCGGGTATCAATGTCGAAACCCGCGACATCTCACTTTCTGCCCGCATCATCGCCAATTTCCCAGAAGCAGTCACTGCCGAGCAACAGATCCCCGATGCCTTGGCTGAACTGGGAGCACTTGCCAAAACTCCTGAGGCCAATATCATCAAGTTGCCTAATATCAGCGCCTCGGAACCGCAATTGAAAGCGGCTATTGCCGAGCTTCAAGCACTGGGATACGCGTTGCCTGATTACCCCGATAATCCACAAAACGACGCAGAAAAAGAGATCCAGAACCAATACAACAAGGTCAAAGGCAGTGCCGTGAACCCAGTTCTGCGTGAAGGCAACTCGGATCGTCGCGCTCCTAAAGCGGTCAAGGAATACGCTCGCAATAATCCCCACTCGATGGGCGCGTGGTCACCCGATTCCCTTACTTCTGTCGCCCACATGGACGACCACGATTTTTTCGCCAACGAAAAATCCATCACTCTCGAAGAAGCCACTGATGCTAGAATCGAGCACGTCGCAGCCGATGGTACGGTCACCGTATTGAAAGAATCCACCCCGCTGCTGGATGGAGAAATTCTCGATGCCACCGTGATGAGCAAAAAAGCTCTAGTAAGTTTCCTCGAAGAACAAATCGCTGAAGCCAAAAGAACTGGCGTGCTTTTCTCGCTGCATCTGAAAGCAACGATGATGAAAGTCTCCGACCCGATCATTTTTGGTCACGGCGTTCGCGTCTATTTTAAAGACCTGATCGCCAAACACGGTGAAACGCTCGACCAACTCGGAGTCGATTTCAAAAACGGCTTTGGTGATTTGTTGGAAAAAATCGAGAGCCTGCCCGCTGACAAAAAAGCGGGGATCGAAGCCGACATCCAAGCCTGTTACGACAACGGCCCCGACATTGCCATGGTGAACTCCGACAAAGGCATCACTAACCTCAACGTGCCGAGCGACATCATCATCGATGCCTCAATGCCCGCCATGATCCGCACCTCGGGTCAGATGTGGAACGGTGCCGGTGAGCAGCAGGACACGCTCGCAGTCATCCCCGACAGCTCTTACGCAGGTGTTTATCGAGCCACCATCGAGTTCTGTAAAAAGAACGGCGCTTTTGATCCCACCACCATGGGTACGGTTCCGAATGTAGGACTGATGGCTCAGAAAGCTGAGGAATACGGTTCCCACGACAAAACTTTCGAAGCCTGTTGCGACGGAATCATTCGCATCGTCGATGCCGGTGGCAATGTGATCATCGAACACGAAGTCGAAGAAGGCGACATCTGGCGTGCCTGCCAAGCCAAAGACGCACCGATCCAGGACTGGATCAAACTGGCAGTCTCCCGCGCCCGCGCGACAGGATCGCCCGCCGTCTTCTGGCTCGACGAAGACCGCGCCCACGATGCTGAAGTCATCAAAAAAATCGGCCAATACCTGCCCGATCACGACACCGAAGGGCTCAACATTCTCATCATGGCTCCGGTCGAAGCGACCGAGTTCACCCTCGCCCGCCTCAAGGATGGCGAAGACACCATTTCCGTTACCGGCAATGTGCTACGTGACTACCTCACCGACCTTTTCCCGATTCTTGAGTTAGGAACCTCTGCAAAAATGCTCTCCATCGTTCCATTGATGGCTGGTGGTGGTCTATTCGAAACTGGAGCCGGCGGCTCTGCTCCGAAACACGTGCAGCAGTTCCTCGAAGTCGATTACCTGCGCTGGGATTCGCTCGGCGAGTTCCTCGCTCTAGCGGTTTCACTCGAGCACCTGTCCGGTATTTTTGGCAATGCCAAAGCCAAATTACTCGGCGCCACTCTCGATGACGCCACCAGCAAATTCCTCGCTGAAAACAAATCGCCTACCCGACGCCTCGGCGGCATCGACAATCGAGGTAGCCACTTTTTCCTCGCACTTTACTGGGCCGAAGCTCTGGCAGCACAAGACGGTGATAGCGAACTGAAAGCTCAGTTCGCCCCGATCGCCAAACAGCTCGCAGACGCAGCCGACCAAATCGTCGAAGAGCTACTAGCGGTGCAGAACAATGCCGTTGATATCGGTAGCTATTACAAACCCGACGCCATCCTGACCGCCGCCGCGATGCGTCCAAGCACCACGCTCAACTCCATCATTGAAGCGATTTAGTCAAAGGAGAAATATTCATCTGCCAATTGATTTATTCGATTAGGATCGATGCTGGGTATCAACTCTCACCCTAGTCAGCGAGCTGATCAACTCGCTGGAGTTACTGGCTTAGCCCCAATAAACTAAGCAGGGTAGCCGCCCTGAATATACTCGTAAAGCGTGCCGATAAATCCCTCCGCTTCGGCGACAATGGCGCGAGTGAGGTCACCACCAGATAGCATGCCTATCAATTTACCATCCTGAACTACAGGTAGATGCCGCAGTTTCTGCTCCGTTATGACCTGCATCGCCTCGCGGACGGTCCTACCAGGATCGATCACAATCACTTTTCTGGTCATGATCGATTGCACTTCAACGTCCGCTGCATCCAGCCCTTTGGCGACAATTTTTGTGAGAATATCCCTCTCAGTAAAAATTCCCAGTAATTCACGCCCTTCCATGATAAGTAAGGCACCAATTTTGTTCTTCCTCATTTTGACCGCTGCCGCTTTGACCTTTGTATGAGGTGTAACAGCAAAAACAGCACCCCCTTTATGTTGGAGAAGCTCTGTTAAATACGTTTCCATAAGTTCCATCCTAGAAACCTAGCTGAAATAGGTCAAGAAAAATCTCCGTAAGTCGCTTATTTTCAATCAGAAATCTATTGAGGCCCGTCTTTTGATCCATAGATAACAAGATGATTTGAAAATGGTTCCTGTATAGTGTTGCTGATTGATTGCAGGCTTGACCGTTAGATTTATTCCAGTTAAGAGTGGGTGAATGAGAAACCTTATCTTAAAAACTTGGCTTGGTAGAAGCCTGTCGCTGATCTGTTCGGTCGCCTTGCTGTTGTTCCTATCCGCTGCCTGCAAGAGCAACAAAGGCGGTGCTACTGCTGAAGTAGGCAGCAAAGTCCAGATGGCTGAATTGCGAAAGGTGATCTACGCGCAAGTACCCGACCTCACCCGAGCAACAGCACTGATCAACATGGTGGGCACGGCAGAGCTAGAATTAGGAGAGATCAACGAGAGTTATCTTAAATATAGCGAGAAGTTTAGCAAAGCCACGGCTGATCACTCCAAAACGGCGGCTGATCTACATGCACTACTAGAAGAGTGGG
Organism: Verrucomicrobiales bacterium; assembly: GCA_021648365.1. Taxonomy (GTDB): domain Bacteria; phylum Verrucomicrobiota; class Verrucomicrobiia; order Verrucomicrobiales; family DEV007; genus JAADHD01. The sequence goes on along the minus strand of JAKISY010000008.1, from coordinate 35,479 downwards.
AGGGGGAAACCGTAGTGCGCCGTCGACGCTTGACCGACACCTTGATCTCGATGAAAAGTCAGACGACTGCAGCAGAGTGGCCAGAAATTTCTAAAGCCTTCATCAATTCTGTCGCAGTTCAATCCGATCGCTACCGAGCATTGCATCCTTCCAATTCCTAGACCTTACCTTCAGCTTATTTATTATGATCATTGCCCTTATCGCTCTTATTTTGTTTTCAGGCGTGCTTAGCGCGCCCCATGTCGATCTTTCTGATCCTGTCGTTTTAGTCGAGTTCAACCAGGAGCTTTCGACGATCATTGAGGATCCTGTGCGCGCAAGCGCTGTGAGCAAAGCTATCTATGGACTGAATGTTCAGTCCTTCAAAGCTCGCTCTGCAAAAGGAACTATTGATACTGAAATCCAAGATTTTTACCAAGTCGCAGGTAATTACCACTCAACCTCCTCAGAAGTTCATGAGGCATTGCGCCAACTTGAAAATTCATTGACGAGTGTGAACCGTAGCACCATAGAAGGCCGCGAAATCATCAGGAGTAATACGTCCAAAAAAGAGTGGAAAAAATTGATCAAAACTTTGTCGAAGAAGTGAGCTTCTGACTGGAGGCGTTCGAGCGAATGTCAGCTTTATTACCCCGCTTGTTATCATGTCGCGCTTGCGGGTTGCCATCTATGTAGTTCTCTTCTTAGCAGTGACTGCTTTTGGCTTGTCACGCATCACTCTCAATGTAGATGTGTTAGCACTGTTGCCGGCGGATCTGCCTGAGGTGAAGGGGTTGGAGATTTTTTATCAACAATTCAGTCGTGGAGATGAATTGATCGTTACCCTAGAAGGAGACGGAGCTGAAACGGGGGGGAAATCTCTGGCGGAGCTTCTTCGCGGTAGAGATGATTTGGTCAAAAGTGTGGTGTGGAACCTGCCCTTGCAAAGTGATCCTGAGGTCGCGGCAGATTTGTTGGCGTATTTATGGTTTAATGCCGATCCTGTGGCGACGAAAAAACTGATCGCTAATTTGTCGCCCGATCACATCGAGCTCGAGCTTGAGCAAGTGATCCAAAATTTAGCCGAAGGAATGCCAGATCAGGAAAGCATGCTCAGAGCCTATGACCCACTCGGACTGGTCAGCGGCTTGCCAAAAGGCATCGATGCTGCGGGCTTAGATCCTAGCTCAGCAGACAGCGCTTTTGCTTCAACGGATCAGCGCTTCCGAGTGCTCTATCTCAAGGCAGCTACTGAGGAATCGATGGATTACAAACAAGCGGAGCTATGGATCAATGACATTCAATCCGTGATAAGTGAATGGCAAGAATCAGCACGGGCAAAACACCCAGATTGGGCAAAACTGGAAGTCGCTTTCACGGGCGAGCCAGCTTTTGTGGCAGAGATAGGGTCGAGCATGGAAAAGGACATGCATACGTCGATCACTTCGACCATTTTGTTGATTTGCCTACTTTTTTGGATCATGCATCGCCGCTTGCTGCCGCTGTTTTGGCTGGTGGTGATGTTAGTGGTGGTATTTGGCTTGACGCTAGCTCTGGCATCTGTGGTCATCGGAGAGCTGAGTATCATGTCGGTAGGCTTTGCTGCGATTCTGATTGGGCTGACGATTGATTACGGGGTAGTTCTTTATAAGGAGGCACGCTTGGCCCCAGGCGATGTGACGTCGCTGCGGCGTCTAGTTGGGCCAAGTATTCTGTGGGCAGCAGCTACCACAGCAGCGGTATTTTTTGCCCTGCAATTCAGTAGTTTCCCAGGCATTGCTCAGCTAGGGGCTTTGGTGGCGATTGGGGTTTTAGTCGCTGCTGTAGTGATGTTGTTGTTTTACGCTCCAGTGGCGGCTCGTGCTGCACTGCCGACCAGTAAGATCGAGCCTTCTATAAAGACAGCTAAGCAGGCTAATCCTTATCTCCTATGGGTGTTGGCGATTTCTTTGAGCTTGCCTCTGCTCGCGGTGATTACCTTGTATTGCTTGGGTTTGCCCACCTTCGAGCAGGATTTCAAACCGATGCAGGTGCGCAACAGCCCTTCAATGGCGGCTACTGAAAAAATGCAAATTGCCTTGTCACAACAAGGCTCAATCCAACAGCCCGTGGTGATCGAATCTCCGAGCTTAGCAGCACTGCCCGACCGCATGACCTTGGCGCGCCAAGAGCTGGATAGCGCTGTCAAGCGTGGTGAAATGAATCGCTTTATTTTGCCGGAAGGTTTGGTTCCCAATTTACTTTACCAGAAAAAAAACAGACTCTTGCTATCCTCACTGATCGCAGAGCAAGGGCGCTTGGTGGCAGCCATGGAAAAAGCTGGCTTTAATGATGAAGCCTGGTTTCTGGGGCAACAGGTTTTTTTGTCCTGGACACACTTCTTGAGCGAACCTGATGACAAAATCGCGACTCCTACTAAGGATAGTGGCATTTGGTTATTAGAACGCGTCTTCTCTCAAGACGATGACGGACGCTGTTATGTGTTAGGCGGCATCACCACAGATGAGAGCTCAGCGCAACTCTCAGATGATAGCTTACCGGAAAAGGGTATCTACATCACTGGTTGGCAAACGCTCGACCCAGCGATCCAGGGTTTGATCGAACACGATTCGCTGAAGGTGTTTCTGCCTGTGCTGCTCGCTTTAATAGCTATGCTGTTTTTTGTGTTTCGCGATTGGCGCGATGTGACGCTAAGTCTAAGCACTTTATTATTCAGCCTACTGCTATTACTTGCCCTAAGTTCACTATGGCGCATCGAGTGGAATGCTTTCAGCCTATGCAGTGTGCCGATCCTTTTTGGGGTGGGCTTGGATTATGGGATTCACATGCTCTTTGCCTTACGCCGTAGTGATGGAGATTTACGGGAGATCCGAGTCGGCATTGCAAAAGCGATTCTTTTCTGCGGGCTTTCGACCGCTATTGGTTTTGGCTCCTTATCTTTTGCATCCAACCTCGGTTTGGCTAGTATTGGCAGGATTTGCGGGCTGGGTGTTTTGATCATCATGTTAGTAACTTTAATCTTACTGCCTCATTGGTGGTGTCGTATGCATCGAAAAAATGGCTAATACTTCACAAAACACGGATTCACCTAAAAAGGACGAAGAAGAGGAATTACCGTCCTCAGAGTTTGGAAAATTCTCTATCTACGGCGAGTTTTGGACGCGAATGCAAGCGCGGGCGGTGCGCCACTGCCCCTTCTTTCTCGAACCTATCTTGTTAGCTTATTACACTCTGTTTTTTTTCGTGCTCTGCCCGTCTGCACGCAAACCGGTCATTGATAATTTACAGTTTTTATTCCCTGATTCTCCGCGCTGGATGAATACGCTGCGCGCCTTGCGCGTATTCTGGAGTTTTTCTAACAGCATCACTGATGCTGCTTATAGTCGCGAGGGACTCAACACCATTGATTGGGAGGTCCAAGGGGATGAGCATTTTCAAAAGTTCAATCAGCAAAATCGCGGCGCTATCGTATTAACGGCGCACATGGGGAATTACGATGTGGCGGCCCCGATGTTCGCTGGCAAAGTTGGCAAAAAATTGCTTGCGGTACGCGCCCCAGAAAGGGATGCGCAGCGACAGAAATATATGCAAGAGAAGTTTCGCAAAGAAGCAAGCGCGGACTATGAGGTGCGCTACAACGCTGATGACAAATTTTTAGGAATCGATCTCGCCCGCGCTCTACTACAGGGTGAATACGTAGCTATTCAAGGAGATCGAGTGCTTTTTGACGTCTCGCCGATGCAAGTAGCGATCAAAGATCATTCGGGCTGGCACATGAATATCCCCAAGGGCCCCTTCACGCTCGCGCTCAGCACTCGTTGCGAAATTCTACCACTGTTCGCTGTAAGGCTCTCACGCCGGCGCTACCGCATCATTATTCTACCGCCCTTCAAGTGCGAACGCATCGGGCGCGACCATCAAGCCGCCACGGATTTGGCAGCTTCGCAGTGGCTCGAACTTTTATTGCCAATGATACGTCGGTATTGGTTTCAATGGTATGTGTTTGAAAATGCGTTTTTCCCAGACCAAAATCAAAAGCCATAAGTATGTCCGACGCACCACCTCATCTACAGCCAGCTGCACGAAGCCACACCGCTTTGTTTCGTGTGCTTGCTGCCTTGATGGCAAGCATTACGAAAAAGTCGGCAAATCGGGTTGTCTATCCGGTTAATAAGCCAGGGCAAAATGCATGGGAGTGTTACACTTTGTCTGGACTGACCTTCATCATGTTGATGGGCTATTTCATGGTTTTGATTGGCGAGCTTTTTGGCGCTGGACTTGGCTCTTATCTGTTAGGCGCTTTGATCGCACTGGCTCTGACCTTTATCGCTCTGCATCTGGTGCTGATTATTTTTTCCTTGATCTATCATGTACTGAAATCCATTCAGTTCTTCCCGCCTTCAGCTCCGCAACAAATCCCCTTGGGCATTTACTTATTTGCCCTCACGCTATTTGCTTTAGCCTTATTTTGTTCGGGTAAAGTCGTGTGGATGCTCATAGCTCTGCCTTGGTTGATAGGGCTGGTTTTGAACTCCGCTTGCGAATCGGTGTTCTTTTTTAAAAATTTCATCGCTCAACTACAAGGAGGAGAAAGTGAATCCTGAACTTTTTGCCAATTCTCAACGCAGGGTTTTCATCTGCCTGATCGGCATTTTGGTGAGTCTCGGGTTGGCTGTATTTTTTTTGTATGACTGGAAAGTCGCGCTATTGCTACTGTTGTGCAGTCACGCCTGCTTGCTCTATGCCCAGTTGACCCCAGGCGTTCAGTTATTGGGAGCAGTAGTCACCCATTTCGCTACCCAGAAAAATGAACTCTGGCTCACCATCGACGATGGTCCCGAACCTGATGAGACACTACAGGTGTTAGACCTATTGGATCAATACGATGCCAAAGCGACTTTTTTTGTGATTGCTCGCAAAGCGGAAAAACACCCTGAAATCCTAGAGCAAATTCTGAAAAGAGGTCATCAGTTAGGTAACCATAGCTTAACTCACCCAGAGTCTCGCTTTTGGTGTTTGCCTAAATCGGCGGTGAAAAAAGAGGTCAACGAAGCTTCGTCGCTACTCACCAAATTGACAGGTACAGCTCCACTCTATTTCCGCGCGCCAGTGGGGCACAAGCCACTAGCACTGCATCCTATATTGACAAAAGCAGGTTTGCCTTTGATCGGCTGGACGGCAAGAGGCTTCGATGGCGTGCTCAAAGACAGTGATCAAATTGTGGCTAGAATCAGCAAAGACATCGAACCTGGAACGATTGTTTTGCTGCATGAAGGGCGTGATACTCTGGTCACTACCTTGAAGCAGTTGCTAGCGCAATGGCAGCGACAAGGTTATCGCTGCGTTTTGCCGCCTGCCGAATCTTTGCTTTGTGGGCGGCGATAGCTTAACAGGTAATTGTTGAACGGCGTATTGCCCCACAGTGGACGCGACTCCCCTTGCAAACCTTCGGCGGCGAGGGTTTCGGTTATGAGATCTTGTTTTGGTAGCTCATGCACCGAAAAATCTATCCAAGTGATCCAATGCGCTAGGCGGTCAATCAAACTTGAAATTCGTGAGCGATAGCTGGAATCTTTCAAGCCGCTACGAATGATCAAGTAAGCACCAGGCGCGACGAATTGCGCTGCTTTTCTTAAAACCTTGCGTTGGTTTTTTTCATCAAAATATTGAAGTATATCTAAAAGACAGACGTTACCTTGAAAATCAAGGGATAAGCTTTCCGCATGACCCATCTCAAAGCGTAAGTGCTGATAGTGTTCGCAGGCGATATGATGTGCTAGTTTTATTTTTTCCAAATCTGGATCGATCGCCACGATGGGACAATCTATGCCACGTTCTCGCAAATAGAATTCCAGCAGTCCCATGCCACAACCGATATCTAAAAGCGGTAGCTCTGGGGCTTCTTGCAGGATGTCAAATACCGCGTCATAAACAGGATCTGTTTGCAACTTTTTCTTAGTATAACTTTGACGCCAGCGGCGGCGGTAGTATTTCGAAAGCTTGGTTCGGATCAGCTTCAACGACTCTGCCGAATCTGGGTTCTCGAGTTGATCTTCTCGCCGGACGCGTCTTTTCCTCAGTAAAAGCATGGGGATTTTCAGCCACCAGGAGAAAAACATAAGTCGGGTGTGCATCCATGCGATCAATATATTGTCACGTAAATACTTAAAATGAGAAACACCACCCTCATCAGCTGTCAGGTATTTCACTGGCGTAGGGAGGTTCAGCGGGCGCACACCTCGCCACGAAAGTCGCACGGCGATTTCAGCATCGAAATCATAACGCCTCGCCCCGCTGATTTTTTCCATGATTCTAACCAGATCACCAACAGGGTAAACTCGCATACCAAAGAGCGAATCACCTATACCATAACCAAGCGTTTCTATATGCACCCAAAAGTTAGATAGCTTTCTGCCATTGACTCGAATTCTAGGAGCCGAGTCATCAAAGATAGGCTTGCCGAGAATCATTCGCTCAGGCATCGCCATGGACAACGACATGTATTCTGGGATCATGTCTTCGGGATGCTGCCCATCGGCATCCATGCACAAAATGTGCGTGTAACCGTGGGCTTCCGCTTCATCAAAGCCATGCAGCAGAGCTGCTCCTTTGCCTTGATTGCGAGCTAATCGGAAAACGCGCAGATTCTTTTCCTCCTTAGCTAGAGCATCGAGTTTTTCTCCGCTGCCGTCATCACTGCCATCTACCACCACCCACACAGGAGCCCAATACTCGAGTGCCCGCTTCACCGTTTTCAGCACGATATCTCCAGTATTGTAACTGGGGATGAGCACTAGATGGCTATGCGAGAGAGTAGGCTGCATGTTGGTGAAAAGCTTACTTATCGCCACTTAGGCTCAATCGCAAGTGGATGGAAAAAATTAGTCTTCGAATAAACATTGCTGTTCGTCACACAGTTGTCGATAAAACCCAGCGGCTTGGTAAAGCTGCTGATGTTTGCCCTGCTCAACAATGGCGCCGTCTTTCATAACGATGATCTTATCCGCACGTCGCACTGTAGAAAGGCGATGCGCGATGATCAAGGTGGTGCGCTTTTGGATCAAGTCTTCCAAGGCTTCTTGCACCCATTTTTCATTTTCGGAATCAAGGGAGCTAGTGGCTTCATCGAGCACCAGCACTGCAGGGTCGCGCAGAATAGCACGAGCGATGGCGATGCGTTGCCGTTGACCCCCAGAAAATTGTACCCCACGATCGCCCACTGCAGTCTTAAAACCTGCGGGCAAAGTCTCGATAAACTCCAATACGTTGGCTTTACGAGCTGCCTCGACCACTTCCTCGTGGCTGGCATCGGGTCGTCCGTAGGCAATGTTTTCTTCCACGCTACCGTTGAAGAGCATGATTTCCTGAGATACCATCGCCATTTGACGGCGTATCCAGTGAAGAGAGTGCTCAGTGGCGGGTTTGCCATCGATGAGCAGCTCTCCTGTATCGGGTTCGAATAAGCGGAACAGCAGTGAGGCTAAAGTGGATTTACCAGCTCCGCTAGGTCCGACTACGGCAACGCACTTGCCAGGTTCGAGATGGAGTTGGATGTCTTGCAAGACCTTCACGCCTTGGCGGGCCGGGTAAGCGAAAGATACATTTTGAAAAATGATGTCTCCGTGCATTTTTTCAGGCTCATCGCCCTCTTTGCTAAAACTCTCGCCAACTTCATTCAACAGATCGACCACCCGCTCCGTGGCTCCCGCCAGACGGTGAGTGCGACCCAATAATTGAGCCAGTAATCCGCCTGCATTACCCAAAAAACCCAAAAAAAACATGAAGCTGGTGAAGTCTCCTGGACTTAGCTTTCCTTGTTGTATCTGGCGCGAACCATACCACATGAGAAACACCGATGCAGACATCAATACCGCAGTGATCCCACTGTATAAAGCCGCCCGATGCCGTGCCACTCGCTGCGCGATCTGCAGATATTGATCCAGTGAGTGAGAAAATTTTTTGTTCTCATATTCTTCATTGGTAAAAGTCTTGATCCGATGAATGCCATTGATCGCCTCTTCGGTGATGGTGGTGGCGCTACCCAGTTGATCTTGCACTAGGCGTGAGTAGGCACCGATTTTGCGCCCAAACCAGATGGCGATGGCGATGACGGGCAGCGCGACTAGAAAGACAAAAATCGCCAATGAGGGCGAGATAACAAACAACATTGCCACCGAACTTAGCGCAGAGATCAAATAGGAGCAGGCGTTGCGCACATCATTGATCCAACCTTCTTGAAGCAATGCCACATCACTGAGCACACGGCTAGCGAGATCGCCACTTCGGTGCGCGGAAAAATAGGCCATTGGCAAATGCATCAGGCGATCAAAAAGTTGGCGGCGTAATTTGCTAGTGCTACGTTCGCCTATGATCTGAAACCATGCGCCTTCGAAATAACTAGAAACCATGTTCACCACAGCTAATCCAATCAAAAAAAACGCCCATTGATTGATGCCCCACGCAGCAAACCAGCCATCACCTTTTTCTATACCCAAACGCTCACCGATGGATCCATCCACTAACTTTCCAACAGCTATAGCGGCCCCCAAATGCATCAACAAGCTGAGCGTCAATAAAGCTAAGGCTGCGACCAACCATACACGCGAGCCTCTGCTCATTCGCAGATACAGTCCCGCCACTGAGCGCAAGGAGGGAGCCTCTGAGCTCGAATTCTCAGCGACGTGATCTACTTCTGTTCCAGTGCATTTCATTCAAATTTTTGTTCGCTGACACAATGAACCCAAATCTCGTGGCTGTCGCTCTAAATTGCGGAGTTCTGTTAGTCTTTGACAAGGCGGATGCTTGCCTTCACTCTTTGTTTACTAATGAAAAATTTGCCATTGTTGCCCAAGACCCTTTGCCTGACTTTTTTTTGCGCGAACATGATGCTGATAACTTTGTCAAGCGCCTCGGAACCTTCACCCGAATTGGATCTGGCTCCTGTTGACAAATGGATGGCACACATGAAAGACGCCAAAACCGTCGAAGCGACTTTTGTTCAGCAAAGATTTTTTCGTACCTTGCGCAAACCTTTAAGCACTCCTGGTCATCTCTGGCTAGAATACCCAGATAATTTCCGTTGGGAGCTGGGCGATCCCGTTACCACGATTGCCATTCGTCAACAGGACATCATGACGCTGATGGAGCCTAAAAAGAAAAAAGCGCAGCGTTTTTCGCTGGCGGTCAAGGATGGCGAAGAGGTGCCTGATGCGATGCATTCCACCTCAAAGACCTTCCCACGCTCGATGGAAGAGTTGCTAAAACATTTCGAAATCTTAGATCTTCAGCAACAGGAAGATGTTTACGAACTCACCCTCAAGCCCATCGACAAAAGCTTGAAAAAAACCATGCGCAGAGTGCTATTTTTCATCGATGTGAAGAAATTTTTCCTCCATGGCTTTGAGATACAATTCAAAGGTAAGTCTCGATTGCGCACCACTTTCACCGAGCTGAAATTCAATCAAAAAATTGACCCCAAATTATTACAACCAGATCTCACTGGTTATAAGGTGAAAGATAAATCTTAAAATTGCAGATTTGTCGCAAGTCAAACTGTGGCTTGCTGGAGAGTGAAAGCTGCATGATGGATACACCATGGAAAGCACACAACAAAAAATCGCCACCACGATCAGTGAGCATTTGCAGGTGGTCAACTGCTTGAATGAAGCTTGCGGTGACGTTTTGGCAGTTTTGATAGAACGCACCGAGGTGGCATTGCGAGCGGGCGGGAAGATTTGTTTTTTTGGCAATGGCGGCAGTGCCTCTGATGCCCAGCATTTGGCGACCGAGTTTGTGGTGCGCTACAGTCGCCAGCGAGCCGCCTTGGCATCGATCGCCTTCACTACCGATACCTCCGCCCTGACCGCAGGAGGCAACGACTTCGGCTTCGAATCGATTTTTTCGCGCCAAGTAGAAGCTTTGTGTGGGGCGAAGGATGTGGTGGTGGGGATTTCGACTTCTGGCACCAGCCCTAATGTGATCGCCGGTCTCATGGCTGCGAAAAAGCTCGGTGCACTGACAGTATTGTTCACCGGTCGCCCTGGTGGGGAAGCAGCGCAAGCCGCTGGACAGGTGGATTTGGTGCTGGCAGCTCCCTCAGAGGTGACAGCGAGGATCCAAGAGTGTCATTTGATAGCAGGTCACATCTTGTGCGATTTAGTCGAGGAAGCTTTTGCAGAGCAGTCATAAAATGAAGCATCATCGAAAAAATTATCGCAAACGCAGGAATTTAACTAGCGTTTCTACTGGCATTCTGGAACAGTCCAACACGATGGCTTCAGAACTCAAAATATTCAGCGGAACGGCTCATCCGACTTTAGTCGATGAGATTGCAAAATACCTCGGAGTACCTCGGGGCGATGCCACGGTGAATACCTTCCCCGACGGCGAGACTTTTGTTAAGATCAATGAAAACATCCGCGGGCGCGATATTTTCTTCGTTCAGCCCACTTGCCCACCAACCAATCAAAATCTGATGGAGTTGTTGATCATGGTGGATGCTGCTCGTCGAGCCAGTGCCGACCGGATCACTGCGGTGTTGCCCTTTTTCGGTTATGCACGACAAGATCGCAAAGACCAACCTCGGGTACCGATCACCTCCAAACTGGTCGCCAATCTACTGGTGGCAGCAGGAGTGGATCGAGTATTGACGATGGATCTACATGCTGGTCAGATCCAAGGCTTTTTTGATATCCCGGTAGATCATCTCTACGCAGCCCCGGTATTGATCAACCACTTGAGGAGCAAAAACCTCAAAGATAATCTGGTCGTGGTATCGCCAGATGTGGGTGGGGTGAAAATGGCAAGAGCTTATGCTGAGGCACTAGGTGCACAATTAGCCATCGTCGCCAAACATCGTGTCAGCGCGACGGAAGTCGAGGCGATGAACGTGATTGGCGATGTGGATGGGTGCAACGTATTGCTGGTAGATGACATCACAGAAACTGCTGGAACCTTGACTGCTGCTGCTAAAATCTTGAAGGAAAAAGGGGCGAAATCCATTTTTGCGGGAGTTTCTCATGCTGTATTGGGAGAAATGGGCAATAAAAGGCTCAATGAATCAGCGATCGAAGAATTGCTCTGCACCAACTCCACGCCTTATGCAGTAGGGGAAAAGGTGACTTCGCTGAGTGTCGCACCTTTACTTGGTGAAGGTATTCGCCGAATTCACCACGATGAATCGGTGACATCTCTTTTTGACATTGTCTAGGGTCGCGCTTATAATTCGCGCCCTTCGTATTGAGATGGAGTAAATTTCCAAAATTTCTTTGTTTGGGCGGAAATCGCAGCAAAGAATCTCAGTTCTATCGGCCTGGTCGATAGAAGGAATAGAACATAATTATTTAACAGATCAGTCATGGCTTCTCACCAAACATTACAAGCGACGAAACGCGAACAAGCAGGAACCGGAGTAGCTAAAAAGCTGCGTCGCGACGGCATCATTCCAGCGATCATTTATGGTGCGGATCAGGACAATTACACTATCCAGTTGAAATCTAAGGATTTCGGCGATCTGCTCAAACGCAGCACCAGTGATAACTTCTTGGTCAATCTCGAAATCGAGGGAGCTAAAGAAAAAACTAAGCTCGCCATGGTGCAAGAGGTGCAAATCAAACCTTTGACTGGCGCGGTCATTCACGTGGACTTCCACGCAGTCAAAGAAGACCAGGTTCTATCCGCACATCTGCCGATCGAATTAACAGGAGAGCCTGAAGGTGTTAAAACCGGCGGTATTCTCGAACATCTGTTGCGCAGCATCGAGGTGCATTGTCGCCCGGCTGATCTGCCAGAAAAACTTGTGGTGGATATTTCCTACCTTGAACTCGATCAAGCGCTACACGTTAGTGACCTGCCATTCCCAGACGGAGTGGAAGTCACGATGGACGGTGGAGTGGTGGTTGCCATGGTCGCAGCATCGAGAGCTGCCGTTTCCGATGGCGAAGATGGTGAGGCAGCACCTACTGAAGGTGGACAAGAGGCTAGCGAAGGTGGCGAAGAAGCTGCTTCCTAGTTTTCCAGATTGGACTTAGCCTCTTAGCTAAGTTCCAAAAAACAGACGCGCGACCACTTGTGGCGCGCGTCTTTTTTTAGATATGAGCGGCGGAAACACAGCAAGAAAGACAACCGAGCCCATTCGCTTGGTGGTAGGCTTGGGCAATCCTGGCAAAGAGTATCAAAATACTCGCCACAATGTAGGTTTTGATATCGTTGATTTTTTAGCTGAACGCAGTGGTGGCTTTTGGTCTAAAGAGAAAAAATGGCAAGCTGAAGTCGCTCGCATGGGTGATGTGTTTTTGCTGAAACCGCAAACCTTCATGAATCTGAGCGGACGGGCGGTGGCGGCACTTTGCCGCTTCCACAAGCTCACCGCCGAGCAGATCTTGGTGGTTTACGATGATCTCGATCTCGGTCCAGGTCGATTGCGGCTGCGGGCGACAGGATCGGCTGCTGGACATAATGGCATCAAATCCATTATCCAAAGTCTAGGCACCCAAGATTTTGCACGCCTCAAATTTGGTATCGGGCGAGACGTCGATTCTACTATCAATCGAGGAAAAGGTGGGGTTGCAGGAGAATTATCCAACTATGTGCTGGGTAAATTCAGTGCCGCTGAAACAGAAGAATTACAAAAAAGGGTGGCGCGAGCGGCAGATGCGGTCAACTGTGCGCTTTCTCAAGGCTTGACGGCAGCTATGAATGCCTATAATGAGCAAGCGGAGAAAAAAAGAAATCAAGCCAAGAAACACGTCGATCAAAAGGCGACGCTTGGTACGGAAATTTTAGCAAAGGAAAAAGGAATATCGGAATCATGAAGAGAAATTACGAAGGAATTGTTGTCCTCAACACACAGGGCAAAGAAGACGGAGTCGATGACATGGTCAGCGGCATCAGCAAACAAATGGAAGAAGAAGGTGCCACCATGGCACAAATCGACCGTTTGGGGAAAAAGGAATTTGCCTACAACGCGCGCCATCTGGCTCACGGGTTTTATGTCAATTTTCAGTTCAACGCAGAACCAGCAGCCTTGCCTAAAATTCGCGAATTTTTGAACCTCAATAATGACGTTCATTTACAATATTTCCAGAAAAAATAATCGGCTAGCTTAGCCTGATTGATTTTTTTGAAAAGAAAGATCGCAATGCAAATCAAGAATCCTTAGCATCTTTCATTATGGCAAGTCTGAACAAAGTTATGTTGATGGGGAATCTCACCCGAGATCCCGAAGTCCGCTATACCCCAAAAGGCACCGCAGTGACCGATCTGGGGTTGGCGATCAATCGTAATTATACCACGGATGGTGGTGAAAAGAGGGAAGAGACGACTTTTGTCGACATCACCTTTTGGGGACGTCAGGCTGAGACGCTGGGTCAGTATATGAAAAAAGGCCGCCCACTGTATGTGGAGGGCCGTATGCAGCTGGATACCTGGGATGACAAAACCACTGGTCAAAAACGCAGCAAACTGAAGGTGGTGGGAGAAAATTTCCAGTTCCTCGGTGGTCGTGATGACAATGGCGGCGGCGGCGGCTATCAGAGTGGTGGGCAACCTAGCGGCGGCGGCGGATATCAGCAGGGCGGAGGTGGGCAGCAAGATAGCGGCGGTCAACCCAGCAGTGGTGGCTACGATGCTCCACCAAGCAATAATGGCGGTGACGGTGGCGGTGCTGCACCAGCTCCTGCACCAACTCCAGCTCCAGCTCCTGCAGCTGAGATGGAAGAGGACGACATCCCCTTTTAGTGGTTTGTCCGATCATCACGGCGCAAATGAGCCCTCATTTGCGCTAACTCTACTTTCGTTTTAGCTATTATCCTCATAATAATGGCGCCCGGTGGGTTGCAGCTATATATCAGCACGCGAAGCAAAACTAACAAGCTTCTTGCTTCCCTTTTGTTCTGAAAAAGGCTAATATCGAAATACTTCTGTTTTTCAGATCAAAAGCCCCCCCTTTGCCCCTTCGCCTTAACTCGTTTCAAACCACTGAAACCCATGCTTAATCGGCTGTTTTCCAACTCACGCCTCAAACAACAAGGCTTCTCTAGCGGTCTCAAGCGCCGCACTCAGAAGGAAGATGCCTTGCGCTATGCTCTTGCCGAAGGGCATGTGGTGCGGTTTTGCCTGTTTTTCCTATTTGCCGTAGGGATATCCAGCCTGGTGATCTACGGTGTTGATAGCGTTACGGAAGCGAGCCGACTTTTTTCCTCCAGCGCCCAGATTGCGCTGGTTGTAACTTTGATCACGCTCACCATGTCGGTGCAGTTCTACATCAATTTACCACAAAGCTTCGCCCGTAATTCCAGAGTCTTGATGATGCTGGTCGCCATTGGCATCCATCTACTGCTCATCGAGCTGTCCTTGTATTTGGTGCAATCCTTTGCGCTAGGACCTGAATACGTCTTCCTCATGGCTCCATGCGCCTTTGCGCCTATGATCATGTCTCTGCTGCTCGGGCGCAATCACGGCACCATGGCGGCACTCTACGCGAGCCTGCTAGGCAGCTTGCTGATCGTTGACCACTCCGCCTTTGAGTTTTTGATTTTCAGTCTAGTCAGTGGTTTTGCAGCGGTCTATTTCACCCACAACATGCGCCGCCGCAGTCGCCTAGTGCGCGCAGGTCTTTTTGTAGGTTTGATCAATGCTTTGCTCGCCTGTTTTATGGGTATGATTCCCTTGTTCGACTTCTCCAGCGGGCTCGAGTGGAACCTCATCGGCATGCAGTGCCTCACTGCGGTATTTGTCGGCATACTCACAGCCATGGTGGTGGGCGGCATCTTGCCAGTGCTTGAGAGCGCCTTTGGCATCACCACAGCGCTCTCATGGCTAGAAATGGCAGATCTGAATCACCCTCTGATGAAGCGGATGACACTTGAGGCGCCAGGGACTTATCACCATTGTTTGGTGCTAGCCAATCTCAGTGAAGCAGCAGCCGAAACGGTCGGGGCTAATGGCACCAAATGTCGGGCTTGCTCCTATTTTCACGATATCGGCAAACTAAATAAACCCAGCTATTTCATCGAGAACAGTGACGGCATTCACAACCCGCATGACGAACTTACGCCCACCATGAGTGCGCTAGTGATCATGGCACATGTGAAAGACGGAGTGGATTTGGCATTAAAACATCACTTAAATACCGAAATCATCGACATCATTCGTGAGCATCACGGCACATCCTTGATTTATTATTTTTATCATCGTGCCCTCAAACGCAAAGAAAAAATGGAGCAACAAGTGCGCGATGAAAAAGCTCGCGAAGAAGATGTGCCAGAGGTCAGCGAATCGGGTTTCCGCTACCCTGGCCCTCGGCCGCGCAGTAAAGAAGGCGCCATCATTAGTCTCGCCGATGCGGTGGAAAGCGCTTCGCGCAGTTTGGTCAAACCCACGCCCCAGCGAATCGAGCAACTGATCGAAGAAATCACCGACAGCCGCCTGCGCGAAAACCAACTCGATGAATGCGAACTGACTTTACATGACATCGCATTGATCAAAAAAAGCTTCGCGACAACTTTGCGAAGCATGATGCACAACCGCATCGCTTATCCCAAACAGGACGATGCTCAAAAAGACAAAGGCGCAGCAGAAGAAGACAAGGCTGCTCGTAAAAAGCGCAAATCCTCTAAAAGCAAGCAGGATCAAAAACCCGATGAATCTCCGCCCTTAAAAGCTGTCGGCTAGCTTGACGAAGGCAAGCTCAACACCCCTTTACATAACGTGGCAATATCACATAAGTCATAACTGCCAGCACTTGCCCGCCCACGCCCTCTTCCACACCCTTGCTAAACTCACGTTCTTCCGCCTTCTGCTATTGCAACCACCGCTGATTCCTGTAGAATAGCGTCGAGTTTTGCTTCCGCAAAGCTAAGTCCTAGCCCACCAACTACCACTATGTATCGACTGAGGTCTTTTTTACATCCATTTTTGCTGACTTGCCTGCTGCTCTTTGTCTGCGGCGCGGCTTATGTTTTTGCTCAATCAGCTACTCCTGCAGCTACCGCTACGGCGAACCCAGCTACGGTTGCTGCTCCAGCCGCTGCGAGCCCTATTGAAGCCGCAGCTGACCCCGCTGCGGTGGCTGCCACCGAGACCTTTCTCGATATCTTGATGAAAGGTGGCGCGCTAGTGATGATACCGCTCGCGATTTTGTCTTTTGTCGCTTTGCTGTTGATCATTTTCTATTTTTTCACCATCCGTCAAGGCACTGTGGTCAGCGACAAATTCATGAATGCTGCCGATGCTCTCATTCGCAAACAAGACTACCTCGGTCTGATCGCCGTCTGTAATCGCGAAAACGAATGCATCGCTCGCATCGTCCACAAAGCCCTCGATTTTGCCACCAAAAACCCCACCGCCAGTTTCGACGAAGTTCGCGAAGTCACCGAAGCCGAAGGCTCGCGCCAAGCCAGCATCCTCAACCAACGTATCATCTACCTCGCCGATATCGGTAAAATCGCTCCGATGGTAGGACTGCTCGGCACAGTCATCGGTATGATCAAAGCCTTCAACAACATCGGTGTCGGCGTGCAACAGATGGAACTCGCCCCTGGTGTGTCTCAAGCACTGATCACCACCGCCACGGGACTGGTGATCGGCATCCCTTCGATGATCTTTTACTCCATCTTTCGCGGTAAAGTTCAAAAACTCATCGCCGAAATGGAAGCCGCCGCGACTCACATCATGGCGCTGCTAGCAGCCCAATACAAACGCGCCAACTACCGCGCTTCCGCACGCCGCAGTGAGCGCGATGCCGAAGCTGGTGACTACGGCGGCTCTCACGAACCACGCAGCCTTTAATCTCTAGTCTTATTTATCCACACTGACTCTCCTTTCCTGACACGATGAACTTTCGGGACTACAGCACACCGCAAGAAGCGGAAATGGAACTCGCACCGATGATCGATGTGGTCTTTCTATTGCTCATCTTCTTCATCGTCACTTGGAACTCCGCGCAACAAGAGCGCAACGTCGATGTCTCCGTGCCGGCAGCTGAAGAAGGCGCCGACCCAGAGCGTCAAGTCGGAGAGATCATCGTCAATGTCGACAAAGATGGGCTGATCGTGGTGAATGGGGCCGTCGTCACCGAAGCCGATCTTCTCGTTCGCCTGCATGCCATCTCCGACGAATACCCCGACCAAGCTGTGATCCTACGCGGTGACAGCAAAGCCAGCTTTCAGCACATCATCAACATCCTCGATGTGTGCAAAAAAGCTAACATCTGGAATATCGCTTTCGCCACCACCAAACCCCAAGAAACTCCAATCACAAAAAAATCCGGCAAGGCGCCATGATTTCTTTTATTCCCAACTCCCTAAGCAAACTCTTGCTGTGCCTCACGCTGGCTACCGTGATAACCCACACAGGGTTGATTTTTGCGCAAAAAAGTCAAGGCAAACCAGCCATCGCACGACCTATCGGTGCTGCGGTCAAAGCAACTCCCGTCTCAGCAGGCAAAGCGACACCGGTCACGCCTAGCAGCTCCAAAAAGGGCATGGTGATCAAGGCGACGCCCATCGTGCTCGACCCCGAACTGATCGACAAAAATGGCAAAGCCAGAGTGATCGAAGATGATTTGAATTACGCCAACTTGCTCTACAGCCACAAGCAATACGCCATCGCCATCCGCCAATACGAACTTTTTCTCAAAAACCACCCGCAAAGCCCCAATGCGGTCAGTGCCTTTTTCCGCTTAGGAGAATGTTACCTACGCCTCACTCAAATCCCACAAGCCAAACAAGCCTACGAAAGTTTGGTCAAAAATTACCCCACGGGAGTTTACGCTGGCTCAGCCGCCTTCCGCCTCGCCACGTTATATTTCAATCAAAAAAATTACCTCAAAGCAATCCCCCATTTTGAAGTAGCGCAAGCTCACATCGATAATCCCAAACTCGAACTGCAATCCCTCTATTTCCGCGCCCGCAGTCTGCAACTCACGGGGAAATCTCAACAAGCCCTACCGCTCTACCAAAAAGTATTGAGCACTCAAGACAAAGACCAAAAAAACCCTTTTGCCGAAGCGGCACGTAGCTCGATCGCTAGTATCTACGTCAAAAACGAAGACCATGCCAATGCCCTGCTCTCCTTCCAAGGCATCATTGCCCACAGCAAGGATCCGGCGCGCCTCGAAGAGGCTTACGCTCGCGGAGGACTGCTCGCCGCCAAGCTCGGTAAAGCAGAAGTGAGCAACCAAATGCTCAAGCAAGTGCTGCAAAATGAATCCAGCAAAACTTGGAAAGCCCTCGCTCAGATCGGACTTGTTTTTAATCAGTTCGCCGCTGGCGACTACGAAGGCGTCATCCAAACCTACAACCGAGGCATCTACGACGCACCCGCTGACAGTCGTGCACAGATGTTACTATTAGTAGCGCACTCCTACCGCCTGACCAAACAACTCAAAATGGCAGCTAAAATTTACGCCATTGTAGAGCGCAACTACCGCGAACGCAGCGAAGGCATCGAAGCCGGCTATCGCCACTTGCAATGCCTGCACTCGCTCAAAAATGGCGGTCTGCCAGTTCTAGTTACTCGCTATGTCGAACAACAGAAGAAGATCGCCCCGGACTCCAAATACATCGACCTCGCATTACTGATGAAAGCCGAGTGGGATTTCGAACAGAACCACTACGAAGAAGCAGCTAAGGCCTACGCTGAGATCCGGCCTGATAACATCCCCAAAGAACACCACATCGCTCGCCTATATAAACTTGGCTGGTCCCAGATCGAAGGCAAACAAGTGGAAGAGGGCATCACCACGCTCAGCGAATTCCTCAAACTTTATCCCGACGACCCGCTCGCATCCTCTGCGCTTGCTAAACGAGCCAGCACTTATCAAAATACCAAAGACCCCAAAAGAGCTTTGAGAGACTATAAACACCTAGCAGAAAAATACCCGCAATCCAAAGAACTCGAATTTGCATTACAACAAATCGCCATCATCCAGTTATCGCTAAAAGACACCCCTGCCATGATCGCTGCCTTTCTAAAGCTACTCGATCGTTTCCCTGAAACCAGCGCGATAGCAGAAGCCAATTTTTGGATCGGCAGTGGTTATATTCAGCAAAAAAAATACAGCGAAGCCATTCCTTTTCTCAACCGAGCCCGTCAGATTGATGAAAAAACCTACTACGAAGTGGCAACTCGTCGCATCATTCTCGCCAGCTACCAACTAGAGGATCTCAAGATGCTCACCGCAGAATGCGAAGCCTTCCTCTCAACCACACGTAAGCTGAGCATCCCAGCTCCCGTTTTCACCTACCTCGGCATCAAGCTCTTCGAAGACAAACAGTTCCAACTCGCCTCACGCTATTTGGAACTCGCCAGCACCCCCGCCACTCCCGAACAAACCCGCCCCGAAGTATGGAACTTTCTCGGCCAAAGCAGCCTACTGCTCAAACACTACGACAAAGCCATCCCCGCCTTCGATTTCTATCTCAAATTCATCCAGCGCCCAGCCCTGCGCTCCAAAACCTATGTCAGTAAAGGCAAGGCACAACTCGGCGCTCAACTCTACAAAGAAGCCAAGGAATCTGCCAGTGAAGCGCTGCGCTTGCAAAAAGAAGGCCGTATCAACGCCACCGCACGCATGCTGTTAGGCGACATCGCGCTAGCCGGTGACAAAGCACCCGAAGCCGCCCGCCTTTATTTGATCGTCAGTCAGATCTTTGTCGATCCCCTGATCACTCCACTGGCTCTCCACAAAGCCGCGCTCGCTTTTGAGAAGTCCGAGCAACCAGAGAAAGCTAAGCAACTCAAAGCCAAGCTCAAAGAAAAATACCCCACCTTCGAAGCCAAGGAGTCTTAGTCCAAATCGACAATCGAACCAAAACTCGGATCGAACAAACGTTGATACATCCTCGCCGCGCGACCATCGGTCATGCGCGCGATCACATCGCACACCAGACGCGCGCGTCCGCTTTCCTCTGGCTGAGAAAATATAGCCTGCTCGTCACGCTCGGATAACAAACAAAAGTGATCGCGACTAGGCTGCCCTGGCAGAATGTAATACTCAGCCAACATGCCAAACAAACGCTGCACGATGAAGTCTGCCTTTTTGTCCAACTGTTGCAACTGGCTCGACTTGAAAACCACCGCCATCGCCAGCCGCTTATACAACTTAGATTCCGCTGCCATAGTGGCATCGACCTGCAAAGCATATTGATAGCGGTGACTCTGTGCCGACATGAAATTTTGATCCTTGCGCAAAGTAGCAGCCTCGATGAACTGAGCTATTTTTTGCCCCATCAACACCTCAGCCTTTTCTTCCCTTATAGCTTTGGCAAGTTCATCGATGTGATCCGATTCAACCTTACTAAGATCCTGATCGGCTGCCCAGCGCTCCAGTTTTTCCAGCGTGATGAATCCCGCATTGATGCCATCGACCAAATCATTGAGCGAATAAGCTGTGTCATCTGCCCAATCCATGATTTGGCATTCGATCGAATGAAAAGCATTGCGCTGCTTACCGGGTGACAAGTCCGCTGGAAAGTCGCGCCCATCAAAAACAAAGTCCAAATCGGACTTTTGCTCGTTGTAGAGAAAGTGGTGATCCACACTCTCATCAGCACTGAACAGCGTCTTGTATTTGAGCACCCCATCCGTCAACGCGCGTGAAGGGTTCATACCGCTCTGACGATGGGAAAAAATCGTTTGAGTGAGAATGCGGAGCGTCTGCGCATTGCCTTCAAATCCACCATAAGGCCGCATCAAACGATGCAAGGTGCGCTCGCCGGTATGACCAAAAGGCGGGTGCCCAATATCATGAGCAAGGCATGCTGCCTCCACCAGATCTGGATCGATATAATAATCCTCCGACAGCAAATCACTCGTGCGGCGCAAGCGCGCACAAATGGAACGGCCAATTTGCGCCACTTCGATCGAGTGAGTCAGACGCGTGCGATAAAAATCATATTCTCCAGACAAAAAGACCTGCGTTTTGCTTTGCAGGCGACGAAAGGACGATGTGTGAATGATGCGATCACGATCTAGTTCGAACGGTGTGCGGTATTCACCCGGGCGCGCTTTTGAAGCCGCCGCTCCGGCAAAATCGAAATCGCTGTAAAAAGTGTTGTTCATGAACCGTCTTCCCCTCGCAAGCTGCGCTTCACTTCAAACCTCGCATTTTAAGTTTCGACCAAGCTCCCCACCCATCAAAGCCCGTGATCGTCGGAACCTTACTGCCTGGATCTTTGTCTCCAGCTACCCACTCAAGCTCGAGCTGCCCAATCTTCATCTTGCCACCCGCCAGCTCACCCAGTATTCCCATTTTTTTCGCCAGCGACCTTTTCATTAATATCTCCTCGGTCCCCGAACTAGCCAAAGGTAACTGCAGATACACTTTGATTGCCTCTTCTGACCATGGACTATCTTGCACTAAGACCGATTCCCCTAACTTCATCAGTAATCGAAACTTCTTCGGATCTTTTTTCGGCTTCGCCAAATAAGCGATCAGCGTACTCCCCTCTAGTTGCTCATACAAACCCCAGTCCATCGCATAACGCCCCGGGTCAACTTCCACCACACTCCAGCGATGCGATTCTTCGCTCTCTTTTTCATGCACATCAAACACCCCAAATCTGAAACCGCTGGTAGGGTCCGATACCAAGCCCACAAACTCCACGTAGCGCAAAGTCGGCAAGGCACCCGCTTGCTCATAAAATACCCGCATCTGCCCGAGTGCCTTGCTAGGTTGCAAGACAAAAGCGGAGCGCTCTTCCACACTGTCGGCACGATAAAAACTACGAATCGTTCGCTCCCCCTCTTGGTGCATTCGCAAAGCCACCCCATCGTGGATCTCCGCTCGAGTCGTTGCCATCTGAGGAGCAGCTCCGCGAGACGCCACTTCCTTACGCGCCTGTCCCTCGGGGCGCTCAACCGCTTTGGGTTCACTGTTAGTTAGTTTCTCCTGCGAATCATCATCCCCGTCCTTCTCCATGCTATTCGCATCTGCTACAGCATCCTCAGATTTTTTGTCCGCATCATCCTGCTCTGTAGGTTTTTCTATCGCCGGCTTATCTTGCTTGGATTTATCATCACTCTTGTTAGAACTCGCATTCTCCACCACCGCCTTGCTCTCCGCAGCACCCTTACCCGGTATCAAGTCAGGCTTCAAATAGACCGCCAAACCACCGCCACCTACCAACAAGATGATCACCACCGCTATGATTAAACTGAGACTCGACTCTTCATCTTCATCTGCCTCGCCCTCTTCATCTGCCTCATCATCGTCCGTGACGCTGATTTTTTCCTCTCCCACTTTATTGTCAGCTTCGGACTCAGATTTTTTCTCATCAGCCTTCACCTCAGGCAAAAGTGACGGAAACTCTTGCGTCTCTTCAGCAGCATCTTCTTCTTCGCCGTCGTCGCTCAAAGCCCCAGCTTCTTTTTCGTCCTCCTCAGCCGCCTTATTCTTCTCGCCTTCTTCATTCTCGTCAGGCTCCTGTTGACTCAATCCTAGAGCATCCCAAGGATTCCCTGCTTTGACCCAAGACGGAGTCTGCCCTTCCTCGGCGTCTTCCTCGGCATCTTCCTCGGCATCTTCCTCGGCGTCTTCCTCGGCGTCTTCCTCGGCGTCTTCCTCGGCGTCTTCCTCGGCGTCTTCCTCGGCGTCTTCCTCGGCGTCATCCTCGGCGTCTTCCTCGGCGTCTTCCGACGAACTCTTTGCCATCCATGACGGCAGCGGTATGACTGGTGCTACTTGCTCGTCCTGCGACTCCTTTTTGTCTTCCGGCACATCATCGCCTAGATCATCCTCACCTTCAACTTTTCCGTCCTCTTCACCGGCATCATCTTGCAAATCCTGAAGGTCTTCTTGCTCATCCTTCGTCGGCTCATCGCCTTCTAGTTCACCTTCTGCTAAATCTTCATCACCACTTTCTTCCACCTTCTCCTCTGCGTCGAAATCAGTTTCATCCTCATCAGCTACCGACTCCGGCAGGTCACCTAGCTCGTCTTCGGATTCATCACCCTCTAAATCTTCATCCGCATCTCCTAGCGTCACACTAAGTCCATCTTCCTCCTGTAGAGATTCCTGCTCATCCGATTGGCTCTTTGCCATCCATGACGGCAGCTGTGTTTCTGAAGCCGCTTCCTCCACCAGTAATGGATCCACGTCTTGCTGCAGATCATCCGCTACTTCGCCCCCCGCTTCTTCAGCACTTTCCTGCTCCAAATCACCCGCTTCATTCTCAGACTCTGTGTCTTCATCCGCCTCTTGCGTCTCGAGTTCTGCCGCTACTGGCAAATCGCTCGCTATGCTACCTACTTTACTAGCCTTCACTCGCATACTACCATTCTCATCTGGTCGCATCGTCGCTACGATCGGCAGGTGACAATTCAAACAAGCTCCCTGCATGCCCAAATGCTCACGAGAAATATGCATCTCTTGACCACAATCGGGACACCAAATGATCAACGCCTCTCCGCTCGAATCTTGGCTCTCCTCAGCTATCTGCTCGTCCGCCTCCAGCACCTCTTCATCAGGCACCGCGAGCTCCTCTGCCCCAGGCAAATGCCACGGCATTCTAGCAGCGGCAGCATCACTGCTCGCATTTTGCTCATTGCTCGATTCTGGATCTTTGGGTTCGTTCATGTCACACTATTGCCAAATGGCTTGTAAACCGAGTATCTAAGCCCCTTTCAAGCGCAAAGGCAAACAACTCTCTCAGATATGGATCGCGTGATCAAAAGCCGCAGCAGAGGCTTCATGCAGTGCCTCTGCATAAGTCGGGTGAGCATGAATGGTATTCTCTATGTCTTTCCAAGTAGCTCCCATTTGCAGCGCCAAGCCAGTCTCAGCAATCATCTCAGTCGCCTCGCCACCAATGATATGTGCTCCCAGCAGCTTATCCGATCCGTCATCGGCAAAGATCAATTTGGTGAAACCTTCGCGCTCATTGGCAGCCAAGGCGCGTCCACTTGCCATGAAGGGAAACTTACCTATGCGATACGCGATGCCCTGCTCGATGCAGTCCTGCTCGTTCAGACCGATGCTAGCGACTTCCGGATGACAATAGGTGCAGCCTGGAAAAAAACCGACCTTCTTGGGCTGATAATCATCGAGATATAGCCCCTCCACCACTTGAATCGCTTCAAAACTAGCCACATGCGCCAACCACGGCGCACCGATGATATCTCCCGCAGCATACACCTTTGGCAAAGAAGTCTGGTAACGATCATCCACCTGCACAAAACCCTTCTGATCCAAATCCAAGTTACCCAATCCCTCCGCGACTGCAGGCAAAATCGCCCGCACTCCTGTAGCGACTAAACAATACTCCGCCTCGATCACCTTCACTTCGCCGCCCTCCAGCTCTTCCAAAGTCAGCGACACCGCGCTATCTGATACCGTAGCAGAGTTCGTTTTATGCCCCGTCAGACACTTGATGCCCTGACGTTTGAATGATTTCAGCAAGGTTTCAGAAATTTCCCGATCTTCGACTGGCACCAAGCGATCCTGCATCTCGACCAAAGTCACTTTACAACCAAAAGCGCTATAAAAACTCGCAAATTCGACCCCGATCGCTCCCGCACCAATAATGATCAGGCTCTGCGGACAATGCGACAAAGTCATCGCCTCTTTGGAAGATAACACACGTTTGCCATCGAAAGGCAGAAACGGCAACGCTGCCGGCTTGCAGCCTGTAGCGATCAACACATCTTTGCTTTCCAGCTCCTGCTCCTGCTCCGCTTCATCGCTCGGCGCCACCTCCACCCGCCCCTCAGCCACCAATGAACCCGTGCCGCGAATATAGTCGATGCCATTTTTCTTAAATAAAAATTCGACCCCACCCGCCAAACGTCCGGACACCTGACGAGAACGACCGATCACTTTATCCCAGTCAAAACTCACCTCACCGTTGATTTGAACCCCAAACTCGCGCGCCTGCTTGGTGATCGAGCGATAAAAAGCAGCATTTTTCAGCAAAGCCTTGGTGGGGATGCAACCCCAATTCAAACAAGTGCCACCAGCACGGTCATTTTCCACACAGGCGACTTTTTTACCCAACTGCGCGGCACGAATGGCTGCCACATAACCTGCGGGTCCTCCTCCTATGACTACTAAATCGTATGACATGATGTATTTTGTAAAACTGAAAATATGACGAACCAAGAGACCCAAACTTTTGCAGCAAGCCAACGTTTATTTGCTGTTATGGCACGAAAATGGCTGATATCCAGTGAATTGAAAGTGGAAAGAAGATGCAAGTCTCTTAAAAATTACTTGAGGGAAGCCCTAAAATCGCTAAAAGTTTACCTAGCTTGCCGGTATCTGGTCCGGTTCTAAGGCTCACGCACGTTCACCAGTATGTTTTCAAAAAAAATCGATATGCCCACGAATACCAACGCTAACACAGAAAAGTCCGAAGAAAAAAAATCGCAGCCGGAGAATTCTCCCAAATATCCCGGCATCCGCGTCACTTGTAACGGCAACCAACTAGTGACCCAATGGGTTGAAACCCGCATCACCGAAGGCGGCATTTTTTATCCGATCACACCCAGCACCGAAGGCGGGGAGATCTACCAAGAGTCTTTTGCCAAAGGCGAGCTCAATGTCTTTGGTCGCCAAAAAATCGCCATCGAAACCGAAGGCGAGCACTCGGCACAGGGCGGTGCCACCGCTTTTGCCGTGACCGGTCACCGTGCGGTCAACTTCACCTCTGGTCAGGGTTTGGTTTACGCTTCTGAGCAATACTACCACGCACCGGGCAAAGGTTCGACCATGGTGCTACAAGTCGGCGCACGAGCGCTGACCAAACACGCGCTCAACGTTCACTGTGGTCACGACGACATCTACGCCGTGCTCGACACCGGTTGGACGATCCTTTTCGCCAAAGACGCGCAGCAGGCCGCTGACCAATCGATCATTCTGCGTAAAGTCGCTGAGCTGAGCCTCAATCCTGGCATGAATGTGCAGGACGGCATGCTCACCACTCACTCGGAGCGCACCTACTTTGCTCCCGAAGCCGATTTGCTGCGTGAGTTCCTCGGTGCTCCCGATGAAGAAATCGAATGCCCCACACCTGCGCAAAAAGAACTTTTTGGCGAAACCCGTCGCCGCGTGCCTGCGATGATCGACATCAAAGCGCCCGTGCTGCTCGGACCAGTGCAGAACCAGGAGCACCACATGAACGGCATCGTTGCGCGACGCAACAACTTCAACGAACCCATCATGGGCTTCCTCGAAGACGCTTTCCAAGAATTTGGCGATCTCACCGGCCGTTATTATGGCCCCATCACCAAATACAAAACCGACGATGCGGAAACCGTTTTTGTTTCCATCGGTTGTGCTGCGGAGAACTTGGAAGAAGCCTGCGACTACCTACGTGACCAACGTGGTGCCAAAGTCGGCTCGATCCACATCAATGTCATCCGCCCCTTCCCAGAAGCAGCGATCATCGAAGCACTGCGTGGCAAAAAACACGTCATCGTTTTGGAAAGAACCGATGAAGGCATGGCCGGTGACAACCCGCTCGGCCGCGACATCCGCACCGCTTTGTTAAAAGGTCTCGAAACCGCAAAATTTGGCGGCACCCGCGCTGCCATGACTATGGACGAAATGCCTCGCATGTTCCGCGGCTCTTACGGTGTAGGATCTCGCGACTTCCGCCCAGAGCACATGCTCGGTGCTTACGAATTTGCCATTGGCCAGACCAAACGCCAAGACGGCCTCGGTGCTGAAGACGGCAAATCCTTTTTCGTGCTAGGCTGCGATCACCCCTATGCGGTCAAATCCAAAGAGCTGCCATCGCTGCTGCCGCAAGGTGCTATTGCAGTGCGCTTCCACTCCATCGGTGGTTGGGGCATGATCACCACAGGTAAAAACCTCGGTGAGATCATCGGCGAGTTTGGAGATCTTATTTCACACCGCGATCCCGAGTATGACGAAGGCGGCACCTTGATCGAAAAGCTCAACATCATGGCGAATCCGAAATACGGTTCGGAGAAAAAAGGTTCACCTACCAACTACTTCTTGGTAGTAGCTCCCGAACGCGTGCGAGTGAACTGCGAGCTCAATCACGTGGACGTGGTGCTCTGCTGTGACCCCAAAGCCTTCACCCACACCAACCCACTGGCAGGCATCAATAAAGGAGGTAGCCTCGTTTGGGAATCCAATGATGACCCAGCTACGGCGTGGCAACGCATCCCCAAACAACACCGCGAGTTTGTAAAAGAAAACAATATCCGCATCTTCATCCTACCAGGTTTCGACATTGCAAAAAAAGCAACTAGCCGACCTGATTTGCAGATGAGAATGCAAGGCAACTCCTTCCTCGGCGCCTTCTTCAAAGTATCGCCCTTCCTCGGTGAATACAGCATCAGCGAAGAGCAGTTCTTGAAAACCGTTCGTGCTCAGTATCAGAAAAAATTCGGTCGCTTTGGTGACGCTGTTGTGGATTCCAACATGACGGTCATGACTGAAGGTTTCGCCCGAGTGCAAGAGATCAACTACGGTGAACTCGAAGACGCAGATACATCGAGCATGCGCCTCGCGCCACTCGCCCCCGTCGGCAATATCGAAATCTTGCCAACGGCAGGTTGCAACGTTTCCAGTATTAGCGCGATCTCCACACCCGAAGGTCAGCCGATCAAAGACCCCATCAAAACGATGGCTAAATTTGATTCGGAATACCGCAGCGGCTTAGCCTATAACCAACCCGCTGGCCCACTAGCAGCCCTAGGCGTGATGGCATCTGGCACCGGAGCGACGTCATCCAAATATGTCGCGCGTCGTGAGACACCGATTTTTATCGCTGAAAATTGCACCCAGTGCATGGAGTGTATCACCGCTTGTCCCGACACCGCCCTGCCTAACACCTCGCAAAATATCGCCACCGTGCTAACCACCGCGGCGACCAATTACGTGAGCGATGCCGCTGAGCGCAAAAAGCTGATCGCTGAATTACCTGGCATCGAATCGCGCGCGCGCGAAGTGATGACCACTTCGGTGAATGCCAAAGAAAGCCTGCCTTTCAAAGACATCATCCGCAAGGAAATCGAAGCCATCAATGGAGCCGTCACCGCAGAGAGCAAAAATGAGTTCCTCGCCATCATCGACAAGTTGCCTCTGGCGTACAGCAAAGTACCAGCCATCTTCAAAAACGTCGAAAAGAAAAACAACGGCGAAGGCGGCCTGTTCTCGATCTTTGTCTCCGACCTTTGCAAAGGTTGCGGCGAGTGTGTGACCGAGTGCGGCGACCACAACGCCCTCGTCATGATGCCCGATACCGAAGAGCTCAATCAGGACATGATGACCTCACAGATCTTCTCGCGCATGCTGCCAGAGACCCCGCAAAAATACCTCGGACTCTACGACAATGAAGCACCGCAAGACTCTCGTGCCGCAGCACTCAGGAATCACTTGATGGTGCGCAGCAACTACGAAGCCCTCGTCTCCGGAGACGGCGCTTGTGCCGGTTGTGGTGAAAAGAGTATCCTACGTGCTCTCGCTTCCGTGACCGAAGCCTACATGCGACCACTCTATCACCAAAAAGCTGACCGTCTTTATGAAAAAGCCGGCGTGCTGCTGACTGACGGCGTTGCCAAACTTCAAGCCTTGAAAGCTCAGGACGAAGAACAATACATTCGTTACAAACGAGCCTTCGCTCAGTTGATCATGGGGCTCGGCGGTGAGAATACGGAAGACACCGACAGCCGCATCGCCAAACACGGCGACATCAGCGATCAAGAAGTCATCGACGGCTTGTGCGCCGTGATGAATCAAGATGCTTACAATCACAAACGCCTGCAAGCCAATGACGGACGTGCCGCCAACGGCATGTCAGTGATGACCATGGGAGCCAGCACCGGGTGTAACACCGTTTACGGCTCTACCCCACCATCTAACCCGCATCCTTACCCTTGGATGAACTCACTCTTCCAAGACGGCGCTACCGTTTCATGGTTGCTTGGTGAGTCTCTCATCCTGCAGCACTCCCGCCGCTCAGTAGCGCCGGAAAGATTGTGCGACTCCTTGTTGGATGCAGCAGCAGGTGAAGACGTGATGCCAGAGCAGACTTACTGGGACCTCACTCGCCTCAACGATACGCTGATGACCGAACAGGAAATCCGCGAGTTGCCAAAAGTATGGATCGTCGGAGGTGATGGCGCTTTGGGAGATATCGGTTTCCAGAATCTCTCTAAAGTGATCCTGCAAAACCGCCCCAACGTCAACGGCATCATGCTCGACACCCAGGTTTACTCCAACACCGGCGGTCAGAACTCCGATTCATCGACGATGCTCGGCGGCTACGACATGAACCAGTTCGGACGTCAGTCTCAAGGTAAGTTGATCGAGAAA
The DNA here is from genome assembly GCA_021648365.1 of Verrucomicrobiales bacterium. Taxonomy (GTDB): domain Bacteria; phylum Verrucomicrobiota; class Verrucomicrobiia; order Verrucomicrobiales; family DEV007; genus JAADHD01. The sequence continues at coordinate 6,213 of JAKISY010000008.1, read as the reverse complement.
AAGAACGTCTCGGAAATCTTAACCGCCGGACACGGATCGCCTTTCATCGCTCAGGTATCGATGGCTAACTCAGCACGACTTTATAAGTCGATGCTCGACGGCCTCGAATATCGCGGCACCTCCTTCTTCCAATGTTATACCACCTGCCAACCAGAACACGGCGTAGGTGACAACATGTCAGCCGAACAAGCCAAACTCGTTCGCGATTGTCGCGGTATGCCCGAGTTTGTCTTCGACCCGCAAGGTGGCGAGCTCTCGCAAGAGTGTTTCGACCTCAAAGGCAATCCTAGTATCAAACGCGATTGGTGGGAAACCAGCTACAGCGACAAGAGCAAATACAACTACACCGTGGCTCACTGGGCGATCACCGAAGCTCGTTTCCGTCGTCACTTGAAGTTGATCAAAGAAGATGAGATTTCCGATTACACCTTCTTCGATGATATTCTAGCCCGCATCTCGCAGGACGACGTCGTTCATCGCCGTGTGTTTGATACCAACCATCGCAGTTACGTGCCGGATTTCGAAGTCTATTTCAAAGCAGAAGTCGATGGCAAATTCCGCTACTACTCCGTATCGCGTCAAATGGTGCTCTTCGCTGTAGAACGCCGTAAAGCGTGGCGCATGTTGCAGAGCAAAGCCGGCATCGTGAATCAGGATTACGCCGCCCAACGTGCCTTGTTGAAAAAAGTCGATGGCGGTGATATTTCATTACAAGACCTGCTCAGCAAGTCCGGTGAATTGCTACAAACCGAACTCGACGCCCTGAGCGCCAAATAACCAAAATTCGCGACAAGCGTCGCTACAAAATCCCAAGTCCTTCTGGTCAAGCCGCCAGAAGGGCTTTTTTGTGTCCCTCACTCACTCACGTAGTGCTGGCTTCCAACCCGCTGAGATTTACTCCACCTTGCCTCGTCCACCCATGTGCTTGCGAAGTCGCGAAAACACGATGTATTCCTTCATGGGTTCCCCCTTTCTTTCCTATCAGCGCTAATCAGTGGTTTAAATCCCACTTCCACTCCTTCTTATCTCAATCCAAGCCAAAATCAACCTCCTCCTATCTCTATTATTCGTGGTTCAAAATCTGCTCCCCCTACCCCTAAAATGTATCACACACCCTATAAAAAATGATGCCACCCAAGCGCTACAGTCGAAATTGAAGATTCATTCTTTAATTGAAAAAAATCTCATGTATTGTGATTTCTTTTAGAAATACATGTCGTTGAGATGCTCCACTGCGGATTTTCTCATCACCTTCAATGCCCGCATCCACACCACCAGAACCTAGCACCACGCCGCGCCAATCAACTCCGCAGCCCACCTATGGGCATCGGCGTCAGTCCCTATGGCGCAGGATCGGACGGCGGCTGACACGACGCAAAGTCTCGCGCACCGAAGAGAGCATGCTGCCCGTTTTAATCCAGGTTTTTGCAGGCTTCAGTAAAATGGACGGTCGAGTGGACGAAGCAGACATCGATTCCACCCTCGGTTTCCTACGCTACGACTATCCCGAAACGGTTTATTCCGAGCTACGCGAGCTTTACGCTCAAGCGCTACACGAATGGCAAAATCTCGACGAAATCGCCGAACACATCGCCGAACGCCTGCACTTCGAGGACAAAATTTTGCTCGGAGTGCAACTCTACGTGCTGATCTCGCGCGCCGACTTGCAAAAAGAGCACCTGATCTCTTTTTATCAATTCATGACCACCCTCGGAGTCGCATCCGAGGCCATCGCGCTGGTTTATCAACTCAATACCAGCGACCCCTACGCGCAAATTCCTGACGATACCGACGATAGCACCCAACCGCTCGAAACGCTCATCATCGGACGCAGAAAACCCGCCGATGTGGTACTGCCCACCATGTCCGAGCAATGTTCTCTGGCAGCCTTCCGATTTCAGGAGCTGATCCTATTGAAAAATATCGGCAGCGAACCAGTGATCGTTCGAGGGCGCTATATCCGCCAAGGTGAGTTCTGCCGCATCTACGAGGGGCAGGCGATCCTGCTCGCCGAAGTCGTGCTCGACTACCACGACATCGTTTTTTATCTCAACGCTAAGAAAAACGTTTCATCGACTCAGCTGTTCCTTTCTCTGGACCATAATAACAAGAGTCACTTCATCGAGAAGTCGCGCTCAAAACTCAGCTATTTGGAAATCAAGTTCGGTCTCGACATCACAGTTAAAGTTTTGCGAGACATGGAAGCGTCCATCAATGCCGTGCGCCTCAACGAAGGCATCGCCATGGAGGTTAATCTTAATGATAAGATTTTCTTTGATGACCTCACAGAAATCGCGATTTCCGACCTCAGACGCAGAGCGCGCGAACTCGGCGGCCGTTTTGACCTACTGCCCAATCGAACTGAATACCTAGTGTCCAACAACCCCAACATGCTGCGCGAAGGGGACATCCTGCTCTCTTCTGGCTCGATCGGCGAACTGCTGCTGCGCATCCGCTGTGACTACGCCGCCAAGTCAGGCGAATTGGAAATCCTTGCCGCCGACCGCCCCATCATGGTCGGTGACCTACCCGTTCGTGGCTCTGCCTACCTCAAAGACGGCGATACCATCGCCATCGGCGAGGGTCAATACCTGCGCTGTCACTTCAGTGACGGCATCATCGAGGAGGAGCATAACATCATCAGCTCCTTACAAGTTAGGGATCTCTCGCACAGCTACGATAAAAGAACCACCGCACTCGACAACATCAGCTTCGCCGTACAACGCGGTGAGATGATCTGCGTCATGGGCCCTAGTGGTTGCGGCAAAAGCACCCTACTCAAGACCCTAGCTGGCCAGTTAGATCCCCATAGTGGAAAAATCTTGCTCAACAGCGTAGATCTTTACGACCACCGCGCCGATCTCACTTATTACATCTCCTACATACCCCACGAAGAAGCGCTCGACCCTCTGCTAACCGTCGAAGAAAACCTCGACACCGCCGCAGCCATCCGCGCGCCCTACTTCACTCGAGCCGAACGCCGTCGACGCGCCGATGCTAAGATCGTCGAACTCGGACTCAGTGAAATGCGCCACCGCCTCGCAGGGGACGCCAGCACCAAACATCTTTCCGGCGGTCAACGCAAACGTCTCAACGCAGGTCTCGACATGATCGGCATCTCCGACGTTTACCTCTTTGACGAACCCACCTCGGGACTATCCTCCAAGGACTCCGAGCATGTTTTGGAAATCATCCGTGGTCTTACTCACAACAAGATCACCTTCGTCAGTATTCACCAGCCCAGCAGTCGTCTATTCCAGCTGTTTGATAAAGCGCTATTGCTCGACAATGGCGGCAAGCTTGCTTTTTTTGGCACCCCAGCCCAGATGCTGACCTATTTCGCAGAAGCCCGCGATCAGGAAGGAGTGGCACCAAACGCCTTTGCCGAACCTGACACCAGCATGGCATCCCTTCACTCGATGGAGAGCATGCCACACGACCCCAATAGCACCCAGCACAACGCACGGCAAATCCCGCTGACCCCCGATTTTATCTTCGATATCCTCGAGACACCCCTACGTGATTTGAGTGGTGACGTCATCTATGAACCCAACGACCGAGGTCAACTTGCCCCAGCGCGTAGATTCAACCCAGATTTCTGGCGCGACCGCTTTCAAACCTACCGTTTGCTAGAAGAGGTTCACCAGCGCCAAATCGAACCCGACGCTTCCGCCGCCTCCCATGCACTGACCCCCCCACGCCGCCCCAAGAGAAATTTCTCCGAAGAGTGGGTGCACCTCGCCAATCAATTCAAGCGCGCCTTTTTGAGCAAGCTCCGCAACAAAGCGAACCTTGCCACCACCCTGCTCGAAGCACCCATGCTCGCAGTTCTCGTCGCCACCGTGCTGCGCTACTCAGAGGAGGGTCACTACAATTTTGCCTCCGCCTTCCACATTCCCACCTACCTATTTCTAACTTTAGTGATAGCTCTGTTCCTTGGACTGACCAACAGTTCCGAGGAAGTCATTCGTGACCGTATCCTACTGGAACGAGAACGTAATCACGGCATCCGGGTTTCCACTTACATCCTCAGTAAAATTGCAGCACTAGGATTTTTTGCCCTGTTGCAATGTGTCATTTACCTACTGATCGGTAATGCCATCCTCGGTATCCGCGACATGTTCTGGCACAACTTATTTTGGATGTTCTCCACCTCCTTTGTTGGCATCACCATGGGCTTGTTCATCTCCAGCATGGTCAAAACCTCCAAAACCGCTATCAACATCATTCCCTTGATCCTCATCCCCAACATCATCCTCGGTGGCGCGCTGATCAAATACGAAGAAATGAACAGTGGCTTAGACGTCTTCCACAGTATCAGCACCTGGCTAGGACCCGAGCAGAGCACTCCCAAAGTAGAACCCTCAAGCAATCTGCAAGTACCCGCCGTTTGTAATATCATGCCGCTGCGCTGGTCCTACGAAGCTTTAATCATCGGACACGCAGAGCGCAACCCTGCCAGCGCCCTGATCAATGACATTCAGAGCAAACTAGACGCCTTCATGGCTAAAAAAGAGCTCAGCGATGAAGAGGAAGTGCAACTCGATCAAGCCAAAGAAGCGCTCGCCATTGTCTATGGTTTGTCCGCCCCGACAGCCAAAGGTGTGCACAATAAGCTCAAACATATCCGCCGAGCGCTCGAAAATAATACCCTCGACCCAGATGATTACATTTCTGATAACGACTCAGAAAATAGTCAAACTCTAGTCACTGCCGAAGATATCTACCTCAATGGAAAAGTGCTCGATTTGTTCAACCGCGCAGAAGTCGAAAAACTTGATTACCGTCAGGATGCCCCACCCAATGTCTTTTTTGGTTCCAACAAACGCTTAACCTTTCCAGTGAACGGCGGCGAAAAAACCTACACCTTCGACACCCTCAAACTCAACGCCCTCGCGATGGCAGCATTCGCCCTGCTAGGATTGATCTGCCTACAAATCAGCCTGACCAGACAGCTCAGGAAAGTGTAATTCATCACAGCCTACTCCCTTTTGGAGTGCGGTGGCTCGACACCGATTTCGCCCAGCCCGCTTGATGGTGCCTCTACCCCGTTCACCTGTTATCACTGCCTACCCGCCTCCATCGTCTGCGCCAGCTCCACTTTCAACCTAGCGGTCTTTTCCACTTCCAAAGGAGCAGGAGTCACTACTGCGATGCACAATCGACCACCAGCACTCTCACAGCGCAAGACCCCCAGCCAACCGCCTTCTTCCAAAGGCAAATTCAACGCGCCATCTCTAGCGAAATCACTGCGCGCCTGCACTTGCTCCAGCACACTGGTCAAGCGCATCGCCGAATCCGCCAAAGTAGAACCTTCATCACTGCCGCCCTGTAAATCTCGATGAAGTAAAGTGTAACCCTCTCCATCGACGATCACCAAGCGCGAAGCCTCCACCAGAGGCATCGCCCAAGTCACAAACGCTTCAAGGCGAGATCTGAGTGGCCCTTGAGGAACCTCAAAATCAGAAATGACTGGCTCAGCTGCGATATTCTCCACGGCACTTGATGCGCTAGAAAAATTTAGTGCTTTTCCTTGCCCTCCCCCTTGCTTCATCACTGGAGGCACCTGAGTTACTTGTCCGTCAGATTTACCGACGAGTGCAGATGAACCACGTCGTTTGAGGAATCCGTTTTCCTCAGCCCGCAAACGAACTTCCGCAAGAGCGCGCGCCGCCCGCAAAACCGGCCCCTCATCGACCTCAACCGACTCTCTCGCAGCTGCACCCGTAACGGCTGCACCCGCATCTGACACAGACGGCACAGACGGCACAGACGGCACAGACGGCACAGACGGCACAGACGGCACAGACGGCACAGACGGCGAGAGCGAGCGAGGAAAAGCCGCCGCTCGATAGGCCGCTGGTTGATTGATATCCAAACTTCCCTTTGGCAAACCGATACTAGCCGCCCGCTCCCCTAGAGTAGGCGATCCCTCTTGAACGACAGGCGTTTTGACCAAGTCTCGATCTGCTGGCGCCAAAGCATCTGCTAAGCGCTGCAGTTCGGACTGATCAATCCATGAGTCGAGTGTATTGCTCTGCTTCTTCTTCACTTTCAAGCTTCAGTTCATTTTCCATCTCCGCCGCCAATTGATCAAATACCAAGGCCGTTGCTGTCGGCTTTTTATATAATAAACCCAAAGGGATACCCAAGCGACTAGCTTTCAAAAAATCCGCCGCACGCGGGATGCGAGTATCGCACATCAGAGAATCT
>JAKISY010000074.1 GCA_021648365.1 Verrucomicrobiales bacterium | reverse complement strand
AACCAGCTAACCGTTTAGCCTTGCCTCTATCAATAACTTCTTGAGCCGCCGTAACATCTTCTCTTTGATTTTTGGGGAGCCCAACCTTCAAGATTAGCTGTGTTTCCCCAACTGTAAGTATTTTCAACATTTCCGTTTTCGTCTGTAGTAGCAATGAACGTATGAGAGATAAAATTACAGCGCGATCTTGCAGTGTTTTCCTGCCCTGGTTTTGCTCCTAATTTTCTATTTACTCTAAATACATCCACCGCATTCACCCCGTCATTCCCAACGAACCCATACAAGTTCACCCCACCCCTCTCCCCAATCGGATCCCTGCTTATCCACCTGCCCGTTTTTACTGAGTAGAAGCGGAAGCCGTAATACAACCAGCCACTTTCATCATCTGAATACTTGGTGCTGTAACGATACGGATTCTCGCTCACATACGCTCCCACACTTGCTACCACATTGCCGTAAGCATCGTATTCGTACTGCGCTACGGCTACACCTGCGGTATCGGTGATGGTGGTGACGTTGCCATTAGCGTCGTTAGTGTAATAATAAGCGGCGATTGGACTTGCCGCGTTAGCGGGATCATTGTCCTCCTCGACCATCAGCAAACCACCCACTCCACCCGCACCTTGACGACTACCGCTGAGATCGATGCCCCAAGTGTAACGTTTGATCTGGGTCTCTACGATGCCTCCCCCACTGGTATCCACTACGCCTTCGCGGATGACATTCCAGCCATCATAAACAAAGCTGCGCACTTCGCTTGCCACCCATGAGGTGGTGCCAGCGTCGTATTGATCGACGATCTTGCTGATGCGGCGCCCCGTTCCATCGTATTGATAAAAGGCACGCAGGTCGCCATCCACGGGTGCACTCGGCTCGACCACCATCAGGCGATTATGCGCATCCCAGCTCATGCTGAGTCCATCACCTGCGGTGAGGTTGCCGTTGTCATCATGCACGGGTGTGTCGGCTCCCACTGTGCTGTATTCATTGACATCGTTGGCGGTGTAGTTAGTGGTCACTCCGCCGTCGATGCTTTGGCTGCGGTTGCCGCCGAGATCATAGGCATAGCTCATGTCATTGGCGGGCAGTCCGATGCCACCGGTGGAGGGGCTGTCGATGTCGATGGCGGCCCCGGTCAGTTGACGGGCATTGTCATAACCGTAGAGGTCTCCGCGTCCGTCGGCGCGCTGCATATAGAGTCGCTGTCCGACGGCACTGTAACCGTAGCTGAGCTGTTCGAGCGCGCCTGCGTTGCTGCTGTTGACCACGCTGAGCACCTGCCCTTTGGCGTCATGCGCCAGAGTGCTGCTCAATCCTCCGCTCTCGTAAGTTTTGCTGGTCATCAAACCACGTAAGTTGTAACTATAATCCACAAGAGGCGGGGGTCCGTCGAGCAAAATCTGATCTATTTGATTGCGCGCGGCGCAAATGATCTGTCGCCGTTTTCACAAGCAGAGTAGCTACTGTCGTCCCGCCTGTAGAATCGTCCAGCCTAGCGTCTCGTATCGCCATCAACGCCCGCATCGAGCCTTGAGAGTCGGCTAACTCACACGCCGTATTGGACTTCCTCGAAGTCCAATACTAGGGCAAATCAGACTTGAGCCAAGGCTAATTGTGAACGTGTGATTCTGATCTGATGACGAATAACGAACACCATATCTACGGCTTCAGCCCCTGCAGGCGAGACGCCCGCAGCTACTCATCCTTCAGTCCCTTCATAGGCTTCACCTACCGCAGAGCCGAAGAAAGTTGACCTCGCTCAAAAGCTAGCTGAAGATCGAGGCAGTAAAATGCTCAGCAAACGAATCATCCCATGCCTAGACGTGACCGACGGGCGCGTCGTCAAAGGAACCAAATTCCTCGAATTACGCGACGCCGGCGATCCAGTCGAATGCGCAGTGGAATACAACCGCCAAGGAGCCGACGAACTGGTCTTCCTCGACATCACCGCCTCCTCGGACGAGCGCAAAACGATGGTCGATGTGGTGCGCCAAACCGCTGAGCGCTGTTTCATGCCCGTCACCGTCGGGGGAGGCATCCGCTGTGTAGCCGATATGCGCGAAATGTTACTCGCTGGAGCAGACAAAGTCGGCATCAATACCGCAGCCGTCAACGACCCCGATGTCATCTCCGCAGGAGCCGAAGCCTTCGGCCGCCAGTGCATCGTCGTAGCCATCGACGCCAAACGCAAAGCCGACGGATCGGGCTGGGAAGTTTACACCCATGGAGGACGCAACCCTGTTGGTTTGGATGCCGTGGAATGGGCGCACGAAGTCTGGCAACGTGGAGCTGGCGAGATCCTGCTCACCAGCATGGACTCCGATGGCACCAAAGCGGGTTACGATTTAGAACTAACCGCCGCAGTCAGCGAAGCGGCAGAGATCCCCGTCATCGCCAGTGGAGGCGCGGGCAACATCGACCACATGGTCGATGTGCTCAAACAAGGCAAAGCCGATGCGGTGCTCGCAGCAAGTATTTTTCACTTCGGGGAATACACTGTTGCTGATGTTAAAAAAGAACTCGCCACCAAAGGCATCCCGGTACGCCCACCACTTGCGTCAGCTCGCGCCTAAATCCTTCATTTCAACGAGATCTACTCATGAACTCCACAAGCACTTCTAGCCGCAAAGATCTCACTACGGTCTATAACGCCCTGCCCGATGACACCCAGCAAATCCTGCAACTGCTATCAGTCGCGATCGAGGTGGATCACATGACCGCAGTTTTAGAACTCGTCAAACTTGCAGCATTACATTCGGGGCGATCCAAATCTGCGATCAAGCTCATCCAAATCAAGAACTCCCTAAAAACTCTGCTCAAAGAGCAACTGATCGAACAAAAAAACAGCTCTTACCACGTCTCATCACCGATCTCCACTGCCGTCGTCTATCATCTAGCTTGTAATAATGCATCAACGCTCAAGCGCATGGCAAATGCGATTCGAGTTCACACCGAAAAAAACAACCGCTTCTTTTTTGATTTCAATTCCACCACCGCAGGACGATTACAGACCGCCCGCGATCTCAAGGTTGCCTACATGCTCGGCGACGCCAAAGAACTACAGCGCCTCTACGAAAAAAATAAACGCCGCATAGAAGAAGATGCCAGTATCTGGGATTTCAGCATCTACCCACTCATCCCCGCGCTTTTTCCCAATCTCCCCAACCCTATTCGCTTGCAGATCTATACCGAATCGCACTTCGACTGCTGCCAACAACTCTTCGACAATATCCCGATCTACGACCTCATTGCACAGGAGACTCCCACCGCTGCCACCCTCACCATCCAGCTCGAATACCTCATCTTCAAAGGTCAATTCACCGAGGCTCGTGAACTCACTCAAGCTAACCTCTCTAATCAGAACAACCTGATCCGCAGCGCCTCCCTACAAGCCCTCGGCTGGCTTGCTTTCATCCAAGGTGATGACGATCAGTCCATCGACTACTACGAGCAAGCCTTCACAGAAAGCCTTGCTGGCAGCAAACGACGCAAAGCTTTCCCCTACAGTTTCTCTGGTTTATTTTTCCTCTTTGCACTTTGTCGCCGAGGGAAATCCGCTGACCTGAACCGTGCCGATACCTTGTATGGATGGTCTCGTGACCTGGCAAGTGTCCGCATTCACAACTTCACCCTCACCGCCGCCCCTTTGATCCATTTCAAAATAGGCAACGAATCCATCGCGAAGGGAGCTCTTATAGATCTCGACCAATTTCTCAAATATGAAAGCCTAGACTACGCCCTCTCCCGCCTACTCTACTTTTACGTATGCCGTTGGGTCACCCCCGACGAATTGCCCGCCTCCGATTTGATCCGATTTCTAAAACATCAGCTACCCCTAGCGCAAAAGGCGGATTACAGCTGGCTGGAAAGCCTCTACCTTGAGCTACTGATCGCTTATGAAAAAAAGCCCGCGAGCAAACTAAAAAAACAACTCAAATCCCTCCAGGAAAAGATTGCTGAACCCTACCAATCCATCGTCGATCTCATCCCTCACCAAGAAAAATGGGAGCGTAGTCTCAACGCCCTAGAAATCCTAGCCAGTAAGTCAAGCCCAAGCAAAACAAGCGCTAGCGAAGAGAATCACCGCATCCGCTGGGTATTGGACTTAAATGAGGAATATCAATACGATCCTGATTTTGAGGATGATATCTATGCCATGCCCGGTGCTCATAAAAATAACACAAGCAGCCCTAAACTCGTCGCTCTACCCTCTCCCAGCGAGCTAGCAGACAAACCCACCATCATCTCTTATTGGACGCTACAGCCCTTTTTACAGAAAAAACTGAAATCTGGCAAATGGGGGAAAGCTCGTCCTTCCAGCTTTCAATGGATGGATCAACATCAAGACGTTCTAGCTGAGCAAGACAAAAATACCCTCAATAGTCTCTCCGGCGATGAGCGCTGGGGACGACAAATCAGCAGTTATAGTGGCGACAAAGCCCTAAGTAATCTTTGCGGACACTCCCACCTCTATAACGAACAAGAATTACAAATCGAACTGGTGCTACAAGAACCTGAGCTCAGGTTAGCCAAAGAAGGTACAAAAAATATCCACATTCAGCTCTACCCAGAGATCGATTACGAAGACCCAGAGACCACCTTAGTCAAAGACACCCCCACCCGCTTTTTAGTCGTCCCCATCGAAGCGTCCCATTGCAAAGTCGCCAAAGTGCTCGGATCTGAAGGACTCACACTACCCAGGAGCGCCAAAGACCGCGCGCTCGAATCGCTAGCCTCTCTCTCCTCCAACATCCGCGTGCAATCCCAAATCGCCAGCGACAAACTCACCGCCGCTCAGACGATCGCCGCAGACACCACCCTGCGGCTACACCTCTTCCCCCTAGACGAAGGACTGCTCGCCGAACTTTACCTGCAACCCATCCCACCCGACGGCGATCACTTTCACCCCGGCGAAGGCGGGCGAGTGATTTTTGCGCGTGGAGAAAAAAACAATATCCAAGCCACTCGCGATCTAGAAGGCGAGACTCAAAGCGCCCATGCTTTCATCACCCAGTGCCCCACCTTAGCCCAAGCTCAAGACCTCGAACAGCCCCACACTTGGACCTACGAAGACCCCGAGGCTAGCCTCAACCTGCTCGTTGATTTGCAACAACTTCCCGCCGGCACCGTCGAAGTCATGTGGCCCAAGGGCGAAGCCTTCAACCTGCGCTCCATCGTCACCCCTGGTGACTTCAAACTCAAACTCAAGGAGGGGAAAAACAACTGGTTAGAAGCCTCTGGCGCACTGCGAGTCGATCAAGATTTGGTGCTCGGCATGAGAGAAATCATGCAGCTATTGGAGCAGCAACCCGGCGAAAAATTCATTCAACTCAAAGACGGGCAATTCCTCGCCCTGGGCAAAGCCTTCCGCCAAAAACTCGACGACCTGCGCCTGTTATCTACCGCAAACAAAGGCAAAACCGACAGCGTTAGCCTGCACCCACTCGCTGCACTCGCCCTCGAAGAACTCGCCGACGACAAACAAAACAGCTGTAGCGCTGGCTGGAAAAAACGGCTCAAAAAACTCAAAGAAATCAAGAACTTCAATGCCAAGCTACCCACTACCCTGCAAGCTGAGCTACGCCCCTACCAACTCGAAGGTTTCCAGTGGCTCGCCCGCCTCGCCGAATGGGGAGCAGGCGCCTGCCTCGCCGATGACATGGGACTCGGCAAAACGGTGCAAGCGCTTGCTCTGCTACTACACCGCGCCAAAGGTGGCCCCGCGCTGATCGTCGCACCCACCTCCGTGGCTGCCAACTGGATCAACGAAACCCTCAAATTTGCCCCCACACTTAATCCTATTCGTTATGCAGGGAAACAAAGTGCCGAGCTGCTCAAAAAGCTCAAAGCTCGCGATATGGTGATCACTACCTACGGCATGTTGCAACAGGAAGACACACCGCTCACCGCTGTCGAATGGCACACCGTGGTACTCGACGAAGCTCAAGCGATCAAAAATCACAACACCAAACGCGCCAAAGCAGCGAAACAACTGCAAGCCGGATTCTGCATCACCACCACCGGAACCCCAATCGAAAACCACCTCGGCGAACTGCACAGCCTGTTCGATTTCATCAACCCCGGCCTGCTCGGCAGCGCCGATAGTTTCCGCAAACGTTTTGCCGACCCGATTGAAATCCGCAACAACGAATGGGCACGCAACAGCCTGCGCCGAATCGTGCAACCCTTCATCCTACGCCGCCTCAAATCCGAAGTGCTGCTCGACCTGCCACCGCGCACCGAGATCACCCTCGAGGTAGAGATGAGCCCGGAGGAAACGGTTTTCTACGAAGCTCTGCGCCAAAATGCCGTCGAAGCCTTGACCAATAATTCCGCCAGCTCTGGCGAAAAATCTTTCCAAATCCTCGCCGAGATCATGCGCCTGCGCCAAGCCTGTTGCAATCCATCTATGGTGCAGAAAAAAGGCGCGCCCGCCAGCAGTAAACTGCAGGTATTCACCGATACCGTTACCGAGATCATCGAAGGCGGACACAAAGTTCTCGTCTTCAGCCAATTTGTTAAACACCTAGCCCTGCTCAAAAAACGCCTTGAGAAACTCGGCATCTCTTACCAATACCTCGATGGCTCCGTTCCAGCAAAAAAACGTCAGCAATCCATCGATGCCTTCCAAAACGGCGAAGGCGACGTATTTCTGATCTCGCTCAAAGCCGGTGGCTCCGGGCTCAACCTCACCGCCGCCGACTACGTCATCCACATGGATCCGTGGTGGAATCCCGCCGTGGAAGATCAAGCCTCCGACCGCGCTCACCGCATCGGCCAGCAGCGCCCTGTCACCATCTATCGACTGGTCACCAAAAACACCATCGAAGAAAAGATCGTCGCCCTGCATCACCAAAAACGCGACCTCGCCGACTCCCTACTCGCTGGCACCGACCAAGCCGCGCGCCTCTCCGCCGAAGACATGCTCCAACTGATCCAAGACGCTTGATGACTATGAAAAAAACATCAGCTCAACTTCAAAGCCGGTAAGATTTCCCTTTGAATGGTAACAAAGTGCTTATCAGGACTGATGAGCTCTAGCCCTTCTTCAGCCGCAAGTGCTGCAATCAGTAAGTCTGAAGCAGGAATGATAAATCCCTTAGCTCGAAGTTCAGCCCCATAACTTGCCGCTGTATCCCAATGCACAGGCAGCAATACTATCCTCTCAGCAAAGCCCAAACCCTCGCACAAATCCTCTATTTCTGAAGGTCGCGCACCCAAAAAAAGCTCGAAGCGAATGGCGCAAGTATAGGCAGCTTGCCCCACCATCAACAAATCCGCTACCCTAGCTTTTTGCACAGGGTTCCCTTTAGAGCGGAAAAACTCAATCCAAGCAGCAGTATCAATCAAAGTCATCATCGCTCCAATGCCGCCTTTTCCTCTACTTCATCGTTACTAGCTGCATAGTCCGTAGCTCCAGATAAAATTCTCCTTAAAAATTTTTGTTTCTTTCTATTTTGCAAAAATTCACCCAAAGCCATCGCCAAGGCAGGTGATTTTTTTTTCTCGCAGGTCTCCTCAATGACCTGCTCCATCATGTGATCTTCAATTTCTACAGTAACTCTCATCTTTTTGCCATCCTATTTGATGCAAATTTAGCACCAATTCCCATCACAGGCAAGCCCCCACTCCAAATTCTATTTTTCTACCTCCGCCTTTTTGCCCACCGAAGACATGCTGTAACTGAACGCTCGGTGTTTCATTTTTTCTAACCACGCAAGTTATATAAGTCGTGGCTTAGGAAACAATGAAGCCAGCTTGGTGTTCTAACTTGTCACCATCTCCCCTTTTTTGCTGGAGGATGATCCTTTCTTGCTAACTTCTCAACTTTGCCAACGCAAATCTTGACGCTGAACCCTTTGTCCCTTTGTATGAAAATATCCCTACGCCACTATATGTTGTGCCTCACCATTCTCGCCAGCACTGCATGTAGTGGTTTAGGAACTAATCTAAAGCGCCCGCTAATGGTAGTGATCGGGTTACTTTGCTCACATCCAATCCATATAGATCCAAAATGAACAGCACCACTTTAGCTCCAAGCAGAATGAAAACAGCCGCTATGCCCTGCTCCGTGATCAAGCGCGATGGAACGCGGCTTGTTTTTGATGCCGAGAAAATCTACCTAGCCATTGCCCAAGCAGGTGCCGCCAGTGGCGAATTTTCCCATGACGAAGCACGCTTACTTGCTGGACAAGTGATCAAGGTACTAGGGCATCGCTTCAAAGACCTAACTCCAAACATTGAGCACATCCAAGACATCGTTGAGCAAGTGCTCATCACTGCCAACCACTTTCAAACGGCACGCGCCTATATTGTCTATCGGGAGCAACACAACACCCTCCGTCGTGACCGCAAAACGGTCGTCGATGTTGCCAGCTCAGTGAACGAATACCTTGACCGCCTTGACTGGCGGGTCAACGCTAATGCTAACCAAGGATACTCGCTCGGAGGGCTGATCTTAAATGTATCCGGCAAGGTGATCGCCAACTACTGGCTCAGTCACGTTTACCCGCCTGAAATTGGAACAGCCCACCGCGATGGAGATCTACACATCCACGACCTCGACATGCTTGCAGGTTACTGCGCTGGATGGTCGCTTAGGAATCTACTCAACGAGGGGCTAAACGGAGTTCCAGGAAAGGTCGAATCAGGACCACCCAAACATCTCAGCAGTGCAGTGGCACAAATCGTCAATTTCCTCGGCACGCTGCAGAATGAATGGGCGGGCGCACAAGCTTTCAGTTCCTTCGACACCTACCTAGCTCCCTATATCAGAAACGAGTCACTCTCCTACACGCAAGTGAAGCAGAGCATGCAAGAACTCATCTACAATCTCAATGTGCCTTCACGCTGGGGAACCCAGACCCCATTCACCAACATCACCTTCGACTGGGTATGCCCACAAGACCTGCGAAGCGAGATCCCTGTGATCGGAGGAGATCCGATGCCCTTCAGCTATGGCGAACTTCAGCTGGAAATGGAAATGATCAACAAGGCTTACATCGAAGTCATGACGGCAGGAGACGCCAAAGGAAGGGTTTTCACCTTTCCTATCCCCACTTACAACATCACCGAAGATTTCCCGTGGGAGAGCGAAAATGCACAGCTGCTCTTTGACATGACGGCAAAATACGGCCTACCCTACTTCCAGAACTTTATCAATTCCGAGCTCAAGCCTAATATGGTTCGCTCGATGTGCTGTCGTCTGCAACTGGATCTCACCGAGTTACTCAAGCGAGGCAATGGCCTCTTCGGTTCGGCCGAACAAACTGGCTCGCTGGGAGTGGTGACTATTTCCTGCGCCCGTCTGGGCTATGTTTATAAAGGAGATGAAAGCGGACTTTTTGAAAAATTAGACTACTTGATGCAGCTTGCTAAAAACAGCCTGGAAATCAAACGCAAGGAAATACAACGCCACATGGACGCTGGTCTTTTCCCCTACACCAAGCGCTACCTCGGCACTTTGCGTAATCACTTTTCGACCATTGGCATTAATGGAGTGAACGAAATGATTCGCAACTTCACCGACGACCAACATGACATCACCAGCGAATGGGGACACTCTTTTGCTTGCCGATTACTCGATCACATCCGGGCTAACATGATTGTCTTCCAAGAAGAGACGGGCAATATGTATAACCTCGAAGCAACTCCAGCAGAAGGCACCACTTACCGCTTCGCCAAGGAAGATCGGAAAAGATTCCCAGAAATCTTACAAGCAGGGACTGAGCAACATCCCTATTACACCAATTCCTCTCAGCTTCCCGTCGGGTTCACCGACGATCCCTTCGAGGCTCTAACGCGCCAGGATGAATTGCAATGCAAATACACGGGAGGAACGGTTTTGCATCTTTACATGAGTGAGCGCATATCAAGCGCCGACGCCTGCAGAAAGCTAGTGCAACGATCCCTGCAAAACTTTCGCCTACCCTACATCACCATCACCCCCACTTTTTCCATCTGCCCAAACCACGGTTACCTTTCAGGCGAACATGAATACTGCCCCAAATGTGATGAGGAAATATTAAGCCAAAAAAGAAAACTTGCTAAAGCAGAAGGATCTAACCAGTAATAATAAGCTAATCAAATGAAAACTACAGTAAAAATCAAACTCACCGATGAAGAACGACAAGCCTGTGAAATCTGGACTCGAGTGATGGGCTACCACCGCCCTGTTTCTTCATTCAATAAAGGAAAAAAAGGGGAACATGCAGAACGCATCCATTTCAAGGAAAAAACCCAACACAACCTTTGTTGACCATCATGCTGCCCGCATTAAAAGTCGCAGGTCTCACCGCCCTGACAACGATTGATTTCCCTGGACAACTCGCCGCAGTGGTGTTCTGCCAAGGCTGCCCGTGGCGCTGCCCCTACTGTCATAACCCGAACCTGCTGCCCAACACCGGAAGTGATAGTTTGCCATGGCAGCAAGTGACCTCTTTCATGAATGATCGCAGAGGCTTGCTCGACGGCATAGTGTTCAGCGGCGGAGAACCCACTTCGCAAACAGCTTTGCTGCAAGCTATTCTAGAAATGAAACAGTTGGGCTTTTCTGTAGGCTTGCACACTGCAGGCCCCTACCCTGATCGCCTGTCAAAAGTGTTAGCTCATCTCGACTGGATCGCTCTTGATATCAAAGCCCCGTTTGACTCCTATGATAAAATCACAGGAGCTCTTCATAGTGGCGAGAAAGCCAAGCAAAGCGCTCTGCTGATACTGGAATCCGGATTGCCCTACGAATTTCGCACCACCGTTCACCCAAACTTGATCGATGAAAGATCCCTACTGATTTTGGCGCGAAATCTACAGCAAATGGGTGTTGAAAATTTCGCCCTCCAGGACTTTCGTCCTACTAGCGCTCTCCCCAAGGTAGAGGAACCGCTGAGTGCCCACGTCATCAAGGCGATCGGCGCCATGTTTCCCCAGTTCCTAGTTAGGTGACCGCTTCTCCATTTCAATATCGCCCCACCCCGCCTTATGAACCAGGAAATAAAACCGCAAGATCGACACATAAATTATCCAAATTTAGGTAGCTCTACCCGTTCACCCTGAACTAAATTACACGACTACTATGACACTACATTGATCTTAGTAATAACATCAAACCTAACGACTACCCACATGAATCAACTATCCCTTTATCAACGGCTCGGAGGCTACCAAGCCATTTCAAGATTTGCCAATAATCTACTTCCTCGCTTGAAGAATGACTCCCATCTAGGCAGGTTCTGGAAAAATTCTAACTCTAGCAACCTTAGCTCAAGTAAAAATTCCAATGGGCTGATCAAATATTTATGCTTTTACGCAGGATGGTCGACTCATTTACCTCAGCATAATGTTGGGAGCCTCAATATCACAGAACTTGATTGGACAAAATTCATGGTTCACGCCGGAGCCACCATGGAGGCGCTACAAGTGCCTACACGGGAAGCAGAAGAAATCATTTCATTCGCAATCAGCATGAAGAACCAAGTAGTTAGACATTAAGCCCTTCTTCCCCCCCCTAATGACTAAAATCAGTAAGAACAACAAATACATCTACCCCTCGTGTTCCAAGGGAAAGGAAATGGACCAATAACCAGGGGGAAACCATACTTGCTACTTTCCTGAAGATCGAGGATGACTCCGCATTGCTCCGACTTAAAGGTGGGAAAATATACCCTTACCCCATCTCCCAACTCTCCGAGAAGAGCCAAGACTTATTAAAAAAGCTAGCTGCGGAAGATAAGGAAAATCGATAAGTTTTCTGATCGTTAAAAATGGTATTAGGAGTTGCGAAGAAATAAATTACTTAACTCAGCAAAGAGTTTTGTTTGGATTCAAGGCGAACTTCGACAGAGTTTAGCGGGCTAAATGAGTCGAATTCCAACGCAGAAGCCAGACAAAAATCGAAGCCGAGTTGGGTAAGTTATTTTTGAGCGGCTCCTTAGCGTCCGCTGCCATTAACTAACCGGCAACAGGAAATCGATCACATCAGCCGAGGTGTAACAAGGGTCTTGCATGGTTGAAAGACGCTGGATGCCTTCCAAATCATCCCCACAAGTCACCAGCGGCAACTCCTCATACGCATCACTACGAACTTGCGCCAGTCCTATGTTTGCCATCAAACCATTGCAAAGACATTTTTTCCCGACGCTATCCTCCAATTTGCCACCGCTTTTAACATAGTTTTTCGGATCTTCCGCTCGACACCTCCAGCCAACGCTTCCATCAGGTAACTCGTAAGCTTCGCGAAGATAGCCTAAATCACACATCCTCTTACGCTTATTATAATCCTCCTCTTCAGAAAGAGTTTCTGCAATAGAGATCACCTTGAAGGGGAAGCCAGTGGGAGAAGCGACTGGGTCCGTCTTGATCTGCACTCGCCCTTGTAGGCAGCTTTTGATCACGTCACTTTTTATGTCGCCCCGCAAACCTGACTCCTCACAGAAAGCAAATATCGTTCCCACTTGCACTCCCGCCGCACCTGCCGCTAAGGCCTTTTGCAACTCCTCTGGCTTACCATAAGAACCCGCCAACCAGAACGGCAATCCCAAGCGAGCAATTTGTTCAAGGTTCACTTCATCCCTTACCCCATAAACTGGCTCACCTTCTTCATTAAATACCGCCTTTCCTCGTGGCGGCGCATTATGCCCGCCCGCACTGGGTCCTTCGACAATCAATCCGTCCACCTGCCCTTTACACTTTTTCACCATCACCATGGCGAGCGTAGCAGAGGACACAATAGGGAAAAAAAGCGGGCGAGCTAATGCCTCACAAGCCCCTCCCATCACCTCAGCGGGATCAAAAATAAGCTTATGCCCTCCGCTCCCCTCTTCGCCTTGCACATACAGATCAAACTCAGCTACCTCACCACGACAAAGATTATCTATAATGCTGGGAATCTGCAATGGAATCCCAGCTCCCACAATCACCACATCCACCCCTGCTAACATCGCCCCATACAAAGAAGGCATGATCGGAGTCTGTATTTTATGCAAAAAATTGATGCCGACCAAGCCGTCATGCCCCTGCTTGGCTAAAAACACCTCCACAAAATTCGCCACCACCAATAATTTCTGTAAAGCGAGACTAGGCTGATGCCCCACCATAGCCTTGCTAGCATAAGGCTTGTCCTTTTTCTTACCTGCTGGGATAAAGTATTGATCTAGGATGGATTGGGCCATCTCCGCATCAGGAAACGCAGCCAGCCCTCGCCTCATGTCACCATCAGGGTCACCCTGCTGCAATCGTCGCACAAAAATGAGATCCAGCGCGGTACCACTCACCACCCCCAGCTGATCACATAATGAAACTGCGCGCGCCAGACGCCAATCTGACACACCCAAGCCCATCCCTCCTTGTATTATTTTAGTAGAATTCATAATCTCTTTGCTTCCCTTGTTCTCTGGAAAGCCAAATTTTCGGTTTTCGAAATAGATCCTGTTACTAATCAGAACGCCTTTCTAACTGAGTTGTAACGGCATACACGGCCTGCAGAGACGAGTTGCCTGAAGAAATTCTGATCATCAAAGCCTCCCCTTTTTCCACCAGATCTCACAATGATCTCTTATTTCTAGAATATTCATGCCACCGACACTTCACACCCGTATCATGACCTCCACCACCAGAATGCTGTTATTCCCTATGCAATAATTGCTAGACGAAAGCCATCGCCAAGCTCGCTCCCATAGTGAGTTCAAAAATCTTACTCGACATTGACTTTCTTTCCTGTCTTCCTACACTTGACCTACACACAACTCCATCCCGAAGGATTCACCTTTCCCCAATACTTATAATATGACCGCCACCAGCTCCTCCATCTTTTCCATCTCCGCCTTTTCTGCGGCATGCGCCTTACTCCTAAGCACGCCGCTCAACGCTCAAGTCAAAAAAACCAAGCAGAAAGTCGAAGTTCCCCCACCGCCAGCCGTGCAGGCGGACGTTTCCAAAGTTGAGTTCGATGCCATTGTACGCATCGAAGTCGAAGTCGAAAACCGCAACTACCGAGTGCCATGGAATATCGGCGGTCTCGGCAGCGGCGTCGGCACTGGATTCATGATTGGAAAAAACCGCTTCCTCACCAATGCCCACGTCGTCAGCAACCGCCGCCTCATTTATATCAAAAAAATGGATCGCCCCGAGCCTTACAAAGCTCGCGTCTTGCACGTCGCCCACGATTGCGACCTCGCTTTACTCGAACTGGAAGACCCCACCCCGTTCAAAGACGTCACGCCACTTAAGTTCGGCACTATTCCTAAACTCAATACCACCGTCATCGCCGTAGGTTACCCGATCGGAGGCGAACGCATATCCGTCACCCGCGGAGTCGTCTCACGTATCGATTTCCGCCCCTACACCCACTCCGGCGTAGATTTTCACCTCACCGTGCAAGTGGATGCCGCCATCAATCCAGGCAACAGCGGCGGCCCTGTATTACAAGACAATAAAGTCGTCGGCGTCGCCTTCCAAGGCTACTCAGGCTCGCAAGCACAAAACACCGCTTACATGATTCCCAACCCCGTGATCAGCCGCTTCCTCAAAGACATCGAGGACGGTCAATACGACTACTACGTTGACATGGCGACCCAAACCATCAACCTGCTCAACCCCGCTCAACGACTTGCACTCGGTCTCAAAAATGATGGCAAAGGCGTGATGGTCACCATCGCCGACAAAGCTGGTTCCGCAGGCGACTCCTTGAAAACCGGCGACGTGCTGTTGTCCATCGACGGCTTCGACATCGCCAGCGATGGTTTTGTTACCATCGAAGGAGAACGCATCAACCTCAACGAAATCGTCGAACGCAAATTTGTCGGCGACACCGTCACCCTGAAAATCTTGCGCGACCACAAAAAAGAAGAGGTGAAAATTGGGCTACAACGTTTCATCCCCTACTTGATCCAAGCCAATCACTATGACAAAAAGCCTAACTTCGTGCTATTCGCAGGACTGCAGTTCCAGCCACTCGACCGCGAACTGATGGGTTCATTTGGCATCAGCAATCTCAAAGCGCGCTACACTTACAGCTACTTCAGCCGCGACGAACTCTACCTCGAACGACCCGAACCCGTCGTCCTCACCGCCGTGCTGCCCGATTCGGTCAACACTCATCTGCAAGCCTTCACCAAACAGATCGTCGATGAGATCAATGGTAAAAAAATCCGCACCCTGCAGGATGTTTACGACGCACTCAACAGCGATGCGCATGAAGACGGGCAAAAAGAATATCACGTGATCCGCTTGCTCGGCGAAGGCCGCCCACTCGTCATGGAACGCTCCAAAGCCAAAGCCGCCCACCAGCGCATCATGACAAAATACAACGTAGGTTATGATCACTTCATCGAAAAACCTCTCATCCTAGAAAGCAAGGCTCTCGCCAAAGCTCGCCAACAAGCAGATAAAAAATAAGCCCGCCTCTTTCGCCCAATACCCCCACCCACCTACACTTTTCACCACTTTCCCGATATGTATAAAAGCAAAACCATTCAGCTACTGGCAGCTATCCTCCTAAGCACCACCATCCACAGCCCAAACGTCAAGGCGCAAGGCACCGCTAAAGTTAAAACGCCGATTATCGAAATCGTGCCCTCCCCCTCCAGTTCATTGGTGCGTATCAATGCCACCCTGCAACGCTATAACTTCATCCGCCCCTGGGAAAAGGGTGCCCCCACCCCACGCCGCGGACTCGGAGCCTTCATCACTGGCAAACAAGTGCTGACCACCGCCGAACTGGTGGAGAACTCCACCTACATCGAACTTGAACTCACCGACACCGGTGAAAAGACCCCAGCTAAAATCGTCGGACTCGACTACGAAGCCAACCTCGCACTGCTCGAACCCATCGACGCCAAGTCCAAAATCCTCGACAAACTCATCCCCCTCAAACTCGACGACAGCGTCGTCTCAGGAGACCGCCTAGAGATCTGGCAAGTCGAAGACAACGGCAACAGCGTCACCACCGACGTCAAAGTCCTTCGCGTCGCGATCGCCAATTACTTCATCCCAGGCTCAAGACTGCTTAGTTATCAAGTAAAAGGTTCACTGCAATACCACGCCAACAGCTACACCCTACCTGTCATCAAAGACGGCAAACTAGCCGGACTACTGCTCAGTTACAGTTCCAAAGAACAAACCAGCACCCTGCTACCCTCCCCCATCATCCAGCACTTCCTCGACGACTTGAAAGACGGAGATTACAAAGGCTTTGCCAACCTCGGCATGGCTTACGCCCAGACACTCGACGAACAACTACGCAAGTTCACCCACATCACCGACAAAAAAGGAGGAGTCTTTGTAAGACGAGTCATCGCCGATAGCTCAGCTGGCAAAGGCGGAGTCAAAACTGGTGACGTCATCCTCAGCGTCAATGGTCACACCATCGACTCACGAGGTTATTACCTCGATGCACGATACGGCAAACTCAACTTCAGCCACCTCGTACGAGGTGCAGCCAAAGTGGGCGACCAAGTGAAAATGAACATCATCCGCGATGGCAAGGTCATGGATCTCAAATTCCCACTGCTGCGAAAAAAACCCAGTGACTACCTCGTCGATCCCTACATGTTCGACCGCGGCCCACGCTTCATGATCCTCGGCGGCTTAATCTTTCAAGAACTCACTCTGCCCTACCTCAAATTCTGGGGCGACAAATGGCCCACCCGCGGACCACTCAACTTAGTCAACGCACAAGCCAACCCCGAACCCTACGAAAAAGAAGGGCGCAAAAAAATCGTCTTCCTCAGCCAAGTGGTTAAAACGCCTGCCACCATTGGCTACCAAGGTTTCGGCTCCATCATCCTCACCCAAGTCAACGGACAAAAAATCAATGACATCCAAGACCTCGCCGAAGCCTTCAAAAAACCTAATCCCCAAGGCCTGCACAAAATCGAATTCACCGACCACCCCAAAGTCATCTACCTCGACGCCAAAATGGCATTAACCATCAATCAGCAACTCAGTAAATACGGCATCGGCCAGTTGCAAAACCTCGACTGAGATTGCATTTGATTTCACAAACCATACATCATAATGTTGTGATATGAGAATGACGCTTTCCATTCCTGATCGTATTGCGCGGCGCTTTCAGGCAGCAGTGCCTGCGCAGCAGCGTTCACAGCTAGTAACTAGACTACTTGAAAACGAATTGAGTAAATTAGATGACACTCTATCCTCTGCATGCCTAGCCGCCAATCTCGACAAGGGTCTTAACAGCGAAATCCAAGAATGGCAGTCCTTTGACGATAGGGTCGAAGAATGACAAAAGCAGACATTCAACGGGGTGATATCTGGTGGGTAAGCCTTGACCCCACTCAAGGAGCCGAGATCAAAAAGACCCGTCCATGTTTGATTCTAAGCCATAACACTCTGAACAAACATCGTCGCACAGTAATCGTCGTGCCTATTTCCTCCGTCGCCAAAGTACATGCTCCGATTACCGTATCCATCACCTGTCAAGACAGACCCGCCGTCGCAATTGTCGATCAAATCCGCGCTGTTGCCAAACACCGACTCAAAGACAAGATCGAAACCCTTAGCCTTGAAGATCTCAACAAAATAGGCCATGCAACCGCTTCCATTCTGGAACTGTGACTCAGTAAATACGGCATCGGCCAGTTGCGAAATTTAGAACTTTGCGGATTAGCACCAGCATGTGGCATGGATTGGCAATTTGCCTTCGGATAGTTTCCTCCAGCTGTCTTCGCTACGCTACGGCTGTGTTTTCTGTCTCGGTATCACTTTTAACTGTAATTTCAAATGTAGCTACCCCTATTCCAACAACATTTCTCCAGAACGTGTCCAGTGTTCTGAATATAAGATGGAGTTTGGGGAGATTTACCATGAAGCACATGAAGGGCATGAAGAAGACTTTTTTGGCACTGAATTTTTCAACCTTCTGAATGATTCATAATTCATACTTCCTCCCCCCTCTATCCTGTCCATCCCGTTCATCCATGTAAATTGCATTCCTCTTCCTCTGTGCATTTCTATAGCAAGAAACTCATTCCCTCTTCTTCATGCTCTTCATGTGCTTCATGGTGAAAATCTCTTCCCCCCGCTCCATCCCGTTCATCCCATTTATCCATGTAAATTTCTTCTCCCCTCTTAATTCCCTCCTCCGCTCGTGCTTCACCCCTCCACCTCAATCGGCGCCTCTGGCAGCGCCTTCAAAAACGCATTGCCATACCTCTTGCTCAGCACCCGATTATCCAAAATCACCACCATCCCGCGATCATCCTGCGAACGAATCAAACGCCCAGCTCCCTGCCTCAACTTCAAAATCGCTTCCGGTAACGAATACTCCATGAACGCACTGCCGCCCTCATCCTCGATCGCTTCCATGCGCGCTGCCGTCAGTGGATGACTCGGCACCGCGAAGGGCAGCCGTGTGATGATCACATTCTCCAGAGCCGCACCCGGCACATCAACCCCCGTCCAGAAGCTGTCTGTGCCCAACAGCACCGAACTCTCATTCTCCCGAAATTTCTCCAACAAATAACGCCGCGACCCACCTTTGCCCTGCACTATCATCTCCCAGCCCTGATTCGCAAAATAGTCCCCCAGCTGATCCGCCACCGTATTGAGCAGCTTCCATGAAGTGAACAAAATAAAAGCTCGCCCTTGAGATTTACTCACAAAATGACGAATCCATTTAATCAAAGCTTCATCATAATCTCGCTCCCCAGGATTGGGCATCGTGCGCACCAAATGAATCTTCATCTGCTTAGCATAATCGAAAGGACTGCCAATCTGCACCGCGCGGCAATCCTCCGCCCCCACTCGTTTTTGAAAATACTCTAAACCTTGATCCCCGATCCCCAAAGTTGCACTGGTCACCACACAGCTTTTTCCCTTCTCAAAAAAGATCGGCCGCAACCGCTCCGCCACATTGATCGGTGCCGCATTCAGCGAAACCGAATCTTTATTGATCCCCCCCTGCTCCACCCAATAAACATGCCCATCAGCACTCTGATCGAGAAAAGCCCCGATCGCCTCCCGCGCTTCACTCATCCGTCGCGCCAGATCCTGCAGCTCCAACTTCGCCGACTCCTTGTCATCCCGGTCCGCCGCCTCCAGCGCGCACGCTCGAATCTTACGTAGCCCCTCCGCCAAAGTATTCTCCACCAGCTCAGGATTCCTCACCCGAAACTCCCGCTCCCACGGCTTACTATTGTGAAAACCACACTCACCCTCAATGCTCATGAAAAAGTCGTCCATCTGCTCCAGCACCGCCGCCGTCTCCTCGATGCCACGCATATCCCCTGCCAACTTGAACAGCCCCTTGTGATTGCGCGGATTATACAAACGATGCAACTCAAAACGCAAACCTGCTTGAGTCACATTCAGCCCCAGTTGCTTCGCCGCCACCGATTCCAAAGTATGCGCCTCGTCAAAAATAACAAAGTCGTTAGGAAACAAAGTGCCCGTCCCTTTTTCCACCAACTCCGGCTGAGCCGCCAGCAAAGTGAAAAACAAAGTATGATTCATCACCACTAGATCCGCGCCCGCCACCTGCTTGCGCACCTCTTGATAAAAACAGCTCTTGGTTCCTCCACAAGATTTTAGCGTGCAAATATGCGGCTCGCTGCACACCTGCGCCCACACCCTCGCCGGCACATCAAAATTCATATCACTACGGCTACCATCCGTCGTTTTTTTGCACCACTGCTCAATCGCCTTGAGATCATCCCGATCCGATGACGTGAACAAATCATCCCCCACCGCCAGCGCCCGCCGCAAGCGCGTCGGGCAGACATAATTGCGCCGCCCCTTCATCAACACCGCCTGCAAGCCCCGGTCTTCCTCATCCCCCAAGACACTTTGTAACAAGGGGATGTCTTTCAAAATCAACTGCTCCTGCAGATTAATCGTATTCGTCGTGATCACCGCCTTGCGTTTCTCCCTTTTTGCCAACAACACCGCCGGCACCAGATACGCCAACGACTTGCCCACCCCCGTGCCAGCCTCCACCACCAGCGGCTCAGCATTCATCAATGCCTCCGCCACATTCACCGCCATTTGCTGCTGCTCGGCCCGGTATTCGAAATACTGCAAGGCAGAGAGCGCCCCATCAGGAGCGAAAAATTCGCGCACCTCGTCCACTAGCGACTGGCCTACGCCCTCTTCGTTGATTGAAATCATAGTATTCTTCCCCCTTACTTGCTTCACTCCGCCCCCCGATTCAAACCTTTCTTCGATATCCTGTTCAAATATCAAAAAAACCTTGCAGACACGCGCTCTGCCCACACACTTCTTACATGTCTAAAACCTTCCATCTATCCTATCTCACCGCACTCGCCCTTACCAGCTGCCTGTTAACCCTATCCTCCTGCAGCAAAAAAGCACCTGTAGCCGATTCACCAAAAAGCGATCCCGCGTCAGCCTCAGCGCCTGTAGATAAAACAAGCGCCTCCAGCAAAGCCGCCAAAACTGAAAAAACCACGAAGAAGTCCAAAGCCGCCGCCAAACCAGCTGCGCCTAAAAAAGACCCCAATGTCACCTCCCTCTTTGACGGCAAAAGCTTAGGTAAATGGAAATCCGTGCAATTTGGTGGCGAAGGCGAAGTTTTCATCAACGATGACAAAAATCTAGAGTTCGACTTCGGCGCGATGATGACCGGAGTCGTCTGGAAAGACAAAACCCCACCCGCCACCAGCAACTACGAGCTCAGCCTCGAAGTGATGAAACTCAGTGGCAACGATTTTTTCCTCGGTCTCACCTTTCCCGTCAAAGACAGCCACTGTTCCTTCATCGCCGGCGGTTGGGGCGGTGGTATCATCGGCATCTCCAGCATCGACGACCTCGACGCCTCGGAAAACGAAACCATGAACATCGAAGGTTTCGAAGACAACCGTTGGTATAAAATCAAAGTGCGGGTCACCGATCCCAAAATCGAAGTCTGGCTCGATGACAAACAATTTGTCGACCTCGAACTGAAAGACAAAAAAATCAGCGTGCGCCCCGGCGACATCGAACTCTGCATCCCCCTCGGCATCTGCTCCTTCCAAACCCGCGCCCAATACCGCAACATCACCTGGAAAAACATCAAAGCGGCGGTCAAATAACTCACCTCCTTCCACCACAACGAAGAAGGGATTTTTTTTAACCACGGAAAGCACGGAAAGCACGGAATTTTTTTGTGTTTAAATTTTTGCCCATCATTTTTATCCCTATCGCTCCTATCTGAGTGAATCCGTAATTTCTTTCTCCACCATCTTTTCCTCCATCCGTGCCATCCGTGAAATCCGTGGTTAAAACTCTTTATTCAACAAAATCTCACCCAGCGTGTCTCAACTCAAGTATTTATGAAAACCAACAAACTCATCCTACTCACCTCCGCCATCGGCCTCGGCATGATCGCCGGGCTCTCATTACCCGCGCAAGCCGCGCCGAAGAAAAAAGGCCCTGATCCCGCTATTGTCGCCGGCAAAAAAACCCAAGCCATGCTCGACCAAGTCGATCACTGGGTCCCGCTCTTCAATGGCAAAGACTTCACCGGCTGGACCGGCGATACCGCCAACTACAAAATCGACGGAGTCAACGTCAGCTGCCCCAAAGGAGCTCACTCCATCACCAGTGAAAAAGAATACGGAGATTTCATTCTCGATTTCAGCTTCAAACTCGAAACCGCCGGCAACAACGGCATCGGTCTGCGCGTGCCCAAAGGAGGTGCCCCGCACTTGGACGGCATGGAAATCCAGATCCTCGACAGCCAATACAAAAATGCCAAAAGCTGGCAAGTCCACGGCTCCATCTATGGTGTTGTCCCCGCCAAGACCGGCTACCTCAAACCTGCCGGAGAATGGAATCATCAAACCATCATCTGCATCGAAGATCATGTGAAAGTGATCGTCAATGGAGCCGTCATCGTCGATGCCAACCTCGACCGCGTCAGCCCCGTCGAAGGCAAAAGCCATCCCGGCCTGCGCAACCCCAAGGGGCACCTGATGATCCTCGGTCACAACGACCACGTCGAGTTCAAGGACATGAAGATCGCCGACTACAGTCCCAGCCCGAGCAAAGCCGCCAGCGACAAAGATAATACCCCGCCCAAAGGTTTCACCACCATGTTCAATGGCAAAGACCTCAGCGGATGGAAAGGCCTAGCTGATGGCAACGCCCCCAAGCGTCGCGCCCTAAAAGGTGCTGACCTCAAAAAAGCTCAGGAGATTGCAGACAAAATCATGACCGAACACTGGAGCGTCAAAAACGGCGAACTGGTCTATGACGGCACCGGCAAAAGCCTCTGCACCAGCAAAGACTACGGCGACTTCGAATTCTACATCGACTGGAAAATCCCCGCAGGTGCCGATTCAGGTATCTACCTACGCGGCACCCCCCAGGTGCAGATTTGGGATCCATGGGACAACACCCTCAAGGACAGAAAAGCCAAAACCTCCAAACCTGCCACCACACCGAAAGACATCGTCGCCGCCTACAAAACAGGACGCAACTTGGGATCGGGCAGCCTGTGGAATAACCGCCACGCGCGCAATCAACCGCTGGTGCTCGCCGATAATCCCATCGGCGAATGGAACACCTTCCTCATCCGCATGGTTGGAGAAAAAGTCACCATCTGGTTGAATGACAAACTGATCGTCGATCGCACCGTATTGGAAAACTACTGGGACAAAACCCGCCAAACCCCAGTCTTCCGCGAAGACCAAATCGAACTGCAACACCACGGCAGCGACTTGTATTTCAAAAACCTCTACATCCGCGAGATCCCTTATTAGGCTCTAGCCAAGTAATCGTTTAGCCACACGGGCGAGACTACGGTCTCACCCGTTTTTTTGTGCTCCCTTACGGTGCTCATTGTAGGGCGGGCGCTCAATACTAAAGAACAGCTTTCTCCCCCTTCCCCGGCTGATGCTCCTCAGCAGGAAAGGCAATCCCCCTGCTCCATTGTTTGCTTTTCAAAACGTGAAACGCCTCCGGCACCGCCATCAAAGTACGTATATAACTGCTCATGGATGCGGAGACCCGTTGCCTACCATTCAGCCAACGTGAAAAATTCTTTTCCCCAATCCAACGCATTCGACAACGATCACGACAACAAAAACGATTTTCCCAAGAACATTCTACCACCAATGTAGAACAGCTTTCCAAGCTGTCCTCCCCTTACTCCAACAGCTTACAAAGCCGTTTCACATCATCTACTCATCCTGCCAGCAACCCAATTCCAAATCC
>JAKISY010000073.1 GCA_021648365.1 Verrucomicrobiales bacterium | reverse complement strand
ATGCTTTGCCACGTAGCTTGGCTATTGACGGTAAGTGCGTCGGTGCGTTCAAGGGGGGAATCATCACTCTCTGTCATCATGAGAACGGCGCGCCTGTATCCATGGCAGCTTATAATGGAGGGAAAGACGAATGCGAGATGCCTGAAGCTCGGAATTTGCTGGGACAAACCTCCCCCTCGCTCGATGGCACAGTGGTAACCGCGGATGCCCTACATTGTCAAAAAAAGACAGCCCGCGTCATCGTTGAAAGTGGAGGTGATTATTTTATCGCACTCAAGGATAATCAACCCAGTATCGCCAAATTGGCCAGTCAACGCCTCGATGGGCTCCCCCCTTTTTGACCACGCCCCCCGAAATAGGGCATGGGCGCATAGATATTCGTGAACTTAGGATTGCCGAGATGGAGGCTGAAAGTTGCGGCATGCCTTATTCACGTAGAGTGGTGAGTATTTATCGCAAATCGACCAATAAAAAAACGGGGAAAGTAACAATAGATACTCGTTATTTTATTACCAGCCTTGATGATCACCAAGCTAGCGCAGAGCATTTGGAGCGGCTTGGTAGAGGGCATTGGAGTGTGGAAAACAAGAATCACTGGAGACGTGATGCTACCCTGTGGCGCGAAGACGCCACCCGTTTGCGCACCCCAAAAGCGGCTTTCAATCTCGCCTTGCTGCGCAACGCATTGCTTGCGTTGATCCCGCCCGAGTTTAAGCCACTGGCCACTGCATTTGAGCATTATAACCGCCATTCAACGGCGGCTATCGCCCTGTTAAAGTCAACTCGCCCCCTAATATGAGCTTACCACGCAAACGCCCTGATCTAGGGGCGGTTTAGGTCGTTTTTTGATCGCTTTTGAGCCATTTGTGGCGCATGATCTCTTCGCGTTCTGCTAGGAATTCTTGATAAAGCGAGGATTTTCCCACCAGTGAGTCGCTGGAGGTGGTTTTGGATGACTTGACGGACATGGCGGATACGGAAAAAATGGTGGGTGTTTAGATAGGGCTTGTCCCACTTGGGAAGCAAGAAAAAAAAGCATGTCTTTTGAGAAAAATCACGCTTATCTTGTCAGAATTAAAAAGTGCGGAAACGGCTTGTGTAGATCGTAGCCGGAATCAATCCCACCGTGGGTGTATTTGAGGGCTTGAAATTTGCGTGAATAGAACTAGGGTTCGCGACTTGCAGGAAATGTTCGTTTTGTGCAAAAGGAAGGATGGCTGAGTCTGGTCGAAGGCGCTCGATACGAAATCGAGTGTAGGGCAACCTACCG
Organism: Verrucomicrobiales bacterium; assembly: GCA_021648365.1. Lineage (GTDB taxonomy): Bacteria > Verrucomicrobiota > Verrucomicrobiia > Verrucomicrobiales > DEV007 > JAADHD01. The sequence continues at coordinate 22,463 of JAKISY010000073.1, read as the reverse complement.
TGAAATCACACTGAAAACACGCGGTTCGTATGAAATTATTGGACTGAAATAGTTCACTTTCGAGAGAGAATTAATTCCGATGTTTTTCCCCGTAATCGTAGTAAGGTGAGACCATGTCGTCTTTTCTAGATTTTAAACTGAATCCGTCTCTGCAATCCACCTTGAAGAAAGAGAGCTTTGTCACGCCTACTGAAATTCAGCAACGTGCTATACCGGCATTATTAGAAGGGGAATCGGTGGTAGGTGTCGCGGAGACTGGTAGCGGCAAGACATTGGCTTACGCTTTGTCTGTATTGCATAAGATGAAGCAGTTGGAGAAAGACGGAGACCCTGTTTCCGTGGCGGGGCAACCGAGGGCGGTGATTATGGTTCCCTCCAGTGATCTGGGTGAGCAGGTGACCAAAGTCCTAAAAGTATTCACTCACGAGACTCGGTTAAGGGTTCGCTCGGCACTCGGTGGAATCACCATGGGAGTCGCTCGCCGCAACGTGGCGGGGCCGTTTGAAATACTACTGGCGACTCCCGGACGCCTGGAGCAGTTGATGCAGCAAGAGTTGGTGAATCTTTCGGATCTGCGATTTTTGGTATTGGATGAAGCTGACCAAATCCTCGACGAGGGTTTCCTGCCAGTGATCAAACGCATCCTGAAGTCGAGTTCTCCCGATCGGCAAATGGCTTTGTTTACGGCTACGGCACCGGCGGGGATTCAGAAATTGATTGTGGAAATGTTCAGCCATGCGGAGGTGATCGAAACGGCAGGGCATCATCGTCAGGTTTCTACTTTGACTACGCTGAACTATGATGTGCCTAACGGAAAACGCTTTCCACTGTTGGAAGAGATTCTCGCAAACCCAGTTGAGGGTGGGTCGCTGCTGTTCACTAATACCCGCGCACAGTGCGACAAGCTTGCCGAGTTATTGGTAGAAAATGGTTATCCCTGCGCGGTTTATCGTGGTGATATGGATAAGCTTGAGAGGCGCAATAATCTCAGAGAATTTCGCGAAGGAAATTTGGATCTTTTGATTTCCACCGACCTCGCCGCCCGTGGGTTGGATGTGGAGAATATTGATCGGGTGATCAATTATCACCTACCTAAAGAGGTGGAAAACTACCTGCACCGCGCTGGTCGAACGGCGCGTGCCGGGCGCAAGGGCACGGTGGTTAATTTGGTGACCGCACGAGATCAGCATTTGATCAATCGCCTCGATTCGAAAGGGACGGTGGTTTAGGGGGGTGGGGTAATGGTGCTTAGTTAAGGGATCTTCCCGTGTATTTGTCTCCGACTGTCTTGCTACGCGGCGGCTATGGTTGAAATATTTTTGATCGTATAGTGTGAAAGACGACATAGTTAGTTTAACTAAGTGCCATTGGAGTGTAGGGGTGGCGTTACTAGGTTTAGGGAGGCTTCCAAAGTAATTTTACCCTTTCCTTCCCTTGCGCTCCCACCGATCTCGGCTCCCACCCGTAGTGAAATGTCAGGGTTGAAAAAGAAGTTTCTTAGCAGTATGGGATTTACTAGGATTCTATTATTTCTGATTGTCAGTATGCAAATTCTCCCTGCTCAACAGGGGGGTAAAAAGAAGAAACCTGCACCCTTTTCCTGGGTCAGCCCAGTTCCCGCATCTCGATTGAAACAGAGCCCTTTGCCCGAAGGGCTGAAGCACTCAACTTTTCGGAGTACATCGATGGGAATGGATGTTGGCTATTACATTTATCTTCCGCCAGGGTATGACAAAGCTGAGAATAAAGATAAGCACTATTCAGTTGTGTATTTTCTCCACGGAGGGCGTCCGGGATCAGAAAGTAAAAGCATCCGTATCGCAACTTTTGTAAATAGAGCTATCAAAAGTGGAGGCATCGAGCCAATGATCTACGTTTTTCCAAACGGAGGTCCAATGAGTTGGTATAATTATCCGAAAAAAGAGAATGGACTTGGTGAAGATGTTTTTGTGAAAGAGTTGATTCCTCACATTGACAAAAAATGGCGAACGACGGGGCAAGCAAGCGGTCGGGCGATTGAAGGGTTCAGTCAGGGCGGTAGGGGCACTACGCGGATCATGTTTAAGTATCCGGCACTGTTTGCTTCGGCGGCACCTGGTGGATCAGGGTATGGCCCAGAGAAAAGGATTCAGGAAAATGGCGGAAAAGAAAGTGAGCATGTTCAGTTTGCGGAGGGAGATAATGCCTGGGATCTGGCTGAAAAGTTTGCAGAGCAAAAAGACAGACCAGCTCTACCTATCATGCTGTGGGTGGGGACTAAAGGATTCAATTACAAATTTAATCTAAAATTCTCCAAGTATTTGGGGGAACTAAAAGTGCCTCATGAAAAACTCATCATCGAAGGGGTTGATCATTCCGCCGTGAGAAATTACGAAAAACGAGGACTCGAATTGATGCAGTTTCACCAGAAGAATTTTAAAACGGCGAGCAAGTAATGGTCTTTGAGCTGTGATACGGATTTCGCTCGATTTGAAGGGCTGAGGTGGAGGGATCTGCTTATTGAGATCCTTTGCAAAGCAGCGGTATCAGAATTAGATCATCCCATGTCCGGTAATCTGGATTTAGTATCTGACTTCAAGTGAATGGATGGTGGCTAGGGAAGGGCTTGTCAAAGTGTAGCCCTTGATTATGGTGATTTGATTCATGACGTTCACTGACATTTTTATCCTCTTTTGTGCTGCACCAGATGCAGGAGGATGTTGATTTTTATGCGAATCTAATGACGACGGTGATACTGTTGTTCATCGGGGTGGTTGGAAGGGTTCGAGGTTTGCATGCTCTGGAGCGCCTTGAGGTGTATTCGGTGACGATCAAGTTATCGCTCATCGCGGCACTGCTGGTGGGGCTGATCAGTTATGATTTTGTTTATCTTGGAGATATTTTCAGTCAAGCCATCCCGGTGAAAGATCACAACATTTTTCATCAAATTCGTTTGCTGGCAGGAATCTTATTGATCGTGCAAGGTTTTGAGACATCGCGTTACCTTGGTGCTGATTATGATGCGGAGACTCGCATAGCGACGATGAGACGAGCTCAATGGGTTTCGGGAGTGATTTATGTGGTGTTTGTGATATTGGCTATGCCGTTGTTAACTCATTTGCAGGGAACTAATCCGGATGAGACGGCGATCATAGGTTTAGCAATACTGGTTTCACCAGTATTGCCGGTGCTGTTGATTATCGCAGCGGTGATGAGTCAATTTAGTGCGGCGGTTGCTGATACCATTGGAGGGGGAGGTTTGATATCTGAAAATACTGAAGATAGGCTAGGCAAACGTAGCGGGTATTTGTTGATCACGCTATTGGCAGTCGCTCTCGTTTGGTTCAGCAATATATTCGAACTCATCAGCATAGCATCGAGAGCTTTTGCTTTTTATTATTTGTTACAAAGTATCAACGCTTGGTTGGTAGCGGGAAAGTGTCGCGATGGGGGGAGTTGCTGTTGGGTAAGGGTGCGGATAGGTTTTTTTATCTTAATACTAAGTTTTGTGGTGTTGTTTGGTCATTCGGCGGAATGAGCTTGTTATCCGTCATTAAAGTTTCGCTCCTGGTGGAGCATAATCGCGGAAGATTTTGACAAGTTGATGGAATTCTTCGCTACGATGGGTGGTGGGACGCCAGGCAAAGCCGATGGTTCGAGTGGGAGTGTTTTTGGTGAGGGGGAGAATTTCTAGGGATTTTTTGATATGAGGATCATCGCTTACGGCTATACTTGGAAGTAGTGTGATCCCGTTGCCAGCGGCGACCATGGCGATCAGGGTGCTGAGGCTGCTGGCTCGAAAGTCAGGGACTTCTTTGGCCTGTGCAAATTCACATACTTCCAAGGCGTGATCTCTCATGCAATGTCCGTCTTCGAGTAACAGAAACTCTTGATTTTTGAGATCTTTTTTGTGGATGACGGTTTTGGAACTCAAGGGGTGTCCGATTGGAGTAGCAAGCAAGAAGGGGTCATCGTAGAGAGGGGTGCTGCAGAGACCTTCTAGTTCCACATTGAGTGCTAAGATTAGTAGATCAAGCTGGTTGTGGAGCATTTTATGGATCAGTTGATCGGTGCGGTGTTCGTGTAGTGAGAGTTGTAAGTCTGGGTATAGGCGACTTAGGTGAGGAACCACGGTGGGTAGTATATAGGGGGCGATGGTGGGTATAACTCCAATGCGTAATTTTCCGGAAAAAGGTTTTTTGAAACTTTGCGCTTCGCGTTCCATATCGCTGAGCGCAGTTAAAATATTACTGGCACGGTTGAGCATCACTTGACCTTTATCGGTTAGTAAAACGTGTTTTTTATCTCGTTCGAATAACGGTATACCTAAGCTGTCCTCAAGTAATTGGATTTGTTTGCTCAGGGCTGGCTGAGTGACGAAGCAGGATTCTGCTGCTTCTCTAAAGTTGAGGGTTTGGCTCAAGGCTAAAAAATATTCCAGCTGGCGGATGGAGATGTTCATAAGAAAAAGTAATCAATATGATGATATTAAGCAATTGGAAACTTCTCCAGATTTCTGAGAAGTTGTTACTAGAAGGCGTGGCTGTTGAGGCAGTTGAGAGTTGAAACGAAAATAATCATAAAAATACAGAAAAGATGAAAACGAAAAAATACCAGATAAGCGGGAAATGCAATTCACTGGGGAGGTGGAAAACTTTGAGTTGCTTGGTCGGGGTGGGCTTGATCGGGGCTTTGACGGATAGCCCCGTTTTGGCTCAAGAAAATGTTGCGGATCGGGGCGGCAGTAGTTATGCGCCGGTTGCGATTACGGAAAGTTTTGAGAGTGTGGTGAAGCGGATGAAGGCGGTAAAGGGCGGGGTGGCAAAAACGCACCAGGATTTGTTGGAGATGCGTTATGATTTATCTGATCGCGCATCTGAGGATGCAAATATGTCGCGTGGTAAACCCTTGCAGGCTGGAGTGCGAGTGAAATTGTCAGAGGATGTCAGTTGGCAGAAGTTGGCATCGATGAAGGCAGGTGAGATTAAGGAAAAGGGTTTGTGGCCTAAAGGTTTTTTGCCGCTTCCTCATCCAGATCATGCTGAGGGCGGGATGATATTTCCTAAATACCATATCGCTGAATTAAAAAAACAAACGGGGCGTGATTTACAACGGTTTGATTTAGATTTTGCCATGCCTGATCAGTTTTTGCCTGAATACCCGCCGGCGATCTATTTGACTACACGACCAGATATGGGCGATGTGTCTCAGGGAGAGGTAGTGACGACGGATAATTATTTTGTTTTGTTCAATGGTTTGTTGAATCCTAAGCAGCTGGATGGCTTGCGATTGTTGGTTTCCCCGGTGCCTCAGCAGCAGTTCAATTTAACGGATGACCGTCGCAGCCTTCGTCCTAGTATGGGAGTGAGTTGTTTTGATTGTCATGTGAATGGTCACACCAACGCGACGACTCACTTGGCGGGAGATGCGAGACCGCAGGCTTTTAGGCGTCGCATTGATACTCCCAGTTTGCGTGGCGTGAATGTGCAGCAGATTTTCGGATCACAGCGAGCTTTGAAGAGCATTGAGGACTTCACTGAATTTGAGCAGCGGGCTGCTTATTTTGATGGTGATCCAGTGATCGCGGCAAAAAAGGGTGTGAGCATTTTGGAGCGAGGCAGCGAAGTTCATGCGATGGCGGAACTTCAGTCAATTTTAGATTATCCGCCTGCTCCTAAATTGGCTTGGGATGGCAAACTTGATCCTGAAAAAGCCAGCGAGAATGAAATGCGTGGGCAGAAGTTGTTTTTTGGTAAAGCCAAGTGTGCGAGCTGTCATCAAGCTCCCTATTATACTGATGGGTTGATGCACAATTTGCAGACTGAGCGTTTTTTCAAACCTGTCATGATCAATGGTAGAATGGCTAAGGTGGATGGGGCGATTAAGACCTTCCCATTGCGTGGTATCAAAGATTCACCACCTTACTTGCATGATGGTCGTTTGCTGACCTTGGAGGATACGATTGAGTTTTTCAATCTGACTTTGGGCACTGGCTTGAACGAGGAAGAAAAGGGTGATCTACTGGCTTTTTTGAAGTGTTTGTGAGAGGGGCTTCAGACCAAAGGAATATCAGAAACTGTTCTGGCTGCTATTGATATCTTTATTAGGAGCGTTTTTTACCTTTAATGAGCAAAAAGTTGGTGCTATAAGGTTTTGCCAAAAACTTGAGTTTACCACGTTTAAAAGCAGATTTAAAGGGCGGGATATCTTGATAATTACGTGGACCACTGCGCTTTGTTCCGCTGACGCCATTAATGGTTATGATCTCATCTAAAAGACTGTCCGCGTATATTTGGAAATATTCAAATTCACCATTATTATATAAGTTCTGTAGAACGACCTCTGTTAATTGAGCCTTGCCCGTGGTATTGACTATCGTAATACCGCCTTCGCCACCAGAAAACCTGGAAGCCCATAGATACACGCCATTTTGCTGAAGCGGAGAGGTTTTAACGAAATGATCGCCAATAAATCGGGTAGAAAAATAGTAAGAATAAAAGCTCGGATTGGGATGCCCAGTTTCGAGAATTGGATCTTTTCGCGCGAGCATACCGTGATCACCACTGTTTGCTTCATACGTATTGTATCCATTAGAGATGCCCCATAAATTCACTAATCCGTATTCGTTACGGATCAGTTCGTGTATGCACATGGTGATAAATAAATTGGACACATGACTGATGTTCTTGTAACCCGCTCGCATATTATATTCTGTGAATGCAATCGGAAAATGATCTCCGGGATGATCTGTGTACTTGGCGACCATAGCCTCAACGTCCTCTTTGTTTTTTTGGATCAGTTCAATGCTGCTGAGGACTTCTTGAGGCGAGATGGAATTCATGTCGGAATCCCATGTGAAGTAGTCGTGTAAACTCAAAAAATCAGCTTTATCCTGCACTTCGGGCAACACTCCTCGTGTCCAGTTGTTATAACTGCCATACCCTTCATCATCTTCTACTATAACAGCGCCAATTTTAATTGTAGGATTAGCGGCTTTCATCGAATCGGAAAAGACATTAAAGCCCTGCCCATATTCGGTGCCGGTGATGGTGTCGCCATTGACCTCGTAACCCATCTGCCAACTGCCGTAGTTTTCGTTTCCCACTTCCCAATAGGGTGCTGAGATTCCTTTTTGTTTAACGTCTCGCACCCATGACGCAGCATAACTAGCCGCTCTGGCTACAGGATGTGGGTCTGTATTATAACGCGCATAAGAAAAATTGACGCAAGGTTGAATCTCTGCGCCTATTTTTTTGGCAAGGGCATACATGGAATCGGTAGAAACGATCCAAGAATTTTCATCTTCCTTAAACGCTAGTGATTGATGACCGTCAACCCAAGCTCCACTGACGATGTCATCGGGTGTAACGCCATCCCAAAACCATTTATTGGACCAGTTCCCGCCAGGGAGGCGGAGGATAGAAATGTTAGCCTGGCGTAGGTTTTCTATGGCAAAGGAGCTTTCATATATGTCAGATATATACCCATTGGTGTTGTTTCCAAAATGAGTAGGGAGAACCTTAGCGGTTTTCACAGAAAAATTCGCTGTAAAGGTAATATCAGCACTTCGGGAGGGTTGATTTTTTGTCACTGCTGTAGAGTAAACTGGCGCAGGACGAGGAACCCAACGACTTTCAAAAAAACCCAAGTCCGCAAAGGCGGAATGCACTAATAAAAAAACGGTGAACAAACCAGCGTAATAAAATTGATTTCTTTTTGTATTCATAGAGAATTCCTTTGTTTATTTAGATTAAAATTAGCGCGTGAATCAGTAATGGGTAGTGATTTTTTTTGAAATATCAGCCGAGTCATTCGATTTTTGAGAATTTAAACTATAGCGAAGCGAGAGTTTTTCTAAGTTCGCGCGGAGCCATATTGTATTGCTTTCGAAAAGATGCGTTGAATTGGGTGAGACTTCCGAAGCCGCTAACGTAAGCAACTTCAGATATGGAGTGTTTGGTTTGAGTGAGTAGCTGATGTGCATGAGTTAGTCTAACACTGGTCACAAATGAGGTGAAGGTCTTGCCTGTATGGCGGTGGAACTGACGGCATAAGGTGGCGCGGCTCATAGCGCTTCGTTGGATGGCTTCATTGAGTGAAAGCGGGTTAGTGAAATCCTCAAGAATCCACTGAACGACTGATTCGATGCGTGTTCGGTTATTGCTATCTGTAAAGGACACGAAGCTTGTTTTGCTAAGAGCTGTTGACGAGTTTTTGATGGAAGAGCAGAGCAGTGAAAGGAGTTCCAAGAGTAAGCCCGCGCGGGCTAATTTGTTCGTCTTTGCGATGCGTTCAATTAAACTGAGTGCCTTGTTAGTTGTGGATGGAGAAAATTTCAGTCCGAGTTTGGCTGCAGTAAAGAGGATCTGGAGTTCTTTTCCGCCACCGAGGTGTTGCAATGGGTGTTCAATAGGGAGGTGAAATTGTAGGACATAACCATCGGTTGGGCCGCTCTCAGTCCAACAATGAGGTAAGTGACTGCCAAGTAGAACACAGTCTGTATGGTCAAAAGTGCCGGCATGATCACCGACGTAGCGTCTGCCTGATCCACGAGTGAAAAGGGTGAGTTCCATTTCTCCATGGCTGTGCCAGCGTCCGCCTAAACCCGTTTTTTGGAGGGTTCGCCCGTTGGCTTCCAACGACTCAAGAGTTTGGGCATTACCTTGCCAGCGAAGTAGGCGAAGACATTCGTTTTGAGTGAATTCTATTTTTTCTAAAAGTAGGGACATTTGTCAAAAAGAATCAATTAAATGGTCTCTATGAGAGAAAAATGAGAAAAAACAGTCAGTGTTTGAGCTTCAACTGTGAGACATACCCGTTGGAATGTCTATAATTAAATTACAATAGAGGATGTATTCAGACGCTGGATCGGCATTCAACAAATAAAAAAAGATAGGTAGATGAGTAAAAGCGATATTATTATAGAAAATCATTTACCAAGGCGCGTCATTACTGGGCGTGGAGCAAGTCTTGGCTTGGTGCAAATCTGTCTGGAAAATAATTGGCAGCGCGCCTTTGTGGTTAGTGATCAAGGGGTTCACACTGCAGGGTTGACTGATAGGGTGTGTCAGCCATTGCAAGAAGCGTCGCTATGGGCGGGCTCATTTTTGGAGGTTCCGCCAGAACCGCCATTTAATGTGGTGGATGCCATTGGGGTACAGATTCAGCGATGCAAGGCTGATGTAGTGATTGCCTTGGGAGGGGGGAGTGTGATTGACGCTGCTAAAGTAGCTGCCTTATGTGCCTACCATAAAAAGCCCGCTATAGACTTTTCTGGGATAGGAAAGGCTGGCGGCAGGGGCTTGCCGACGGTTCTTATTCCGACTACCGCGGGAACGGGGTCGGAGGCGACTTATGTTGCCATACTTACGGATCCTGAGAGCGGAAATAAGGTGGGAGTGGTAGATCCTTCAGTGTTGGCGGATATTGCTATCGTGGATCCCGCTCTTACGGATGGTCTGCCGATTTCGATTGCAGCAGCAGCAGGTATGGATGCTCTAGTGCACGCCCTGGAAGCATTTATTGCAAAAGTCTGCACGCCCTTGGCAAGGGGGTTGGCTTTGCAGGCTGCAAAAAAAATAGGGGCTTCACTAGAGGGTGCGTGTAGTCATTCTGCTAGTAATGAGGAAAGGGACGGGATGGCTATTGGTTCACATCTTGCAGGTATGGCTTTCGCTAACTCATCATGCTGTGCTGTTCACGGTTTAGCCTTACCGCTGGGTGGTCGGTTTAAGATTCCCCACGGCGTGATCACTGGCTGCTTTGTTGGAGAGGTGATGAGGCATAACTCTTCAGCCTGTGGTGACGACTTTTTATTGTTCAGTCAAGCTCTTGGCTGGGGAGGAATGAAGCCGGATTCTTTTGCAAATAAGTTGGATGAACTGGCAAGCCACTTAGGGTTGGTGGATCACTTGAAGAAGGTTCCTGTAGGTGATGAGATGGTTGAGGTGATGGCACAAGATGCAGTTGCGAATCGCCGCTTAATGGATCCCAATCCCAGCGATGTCAGTGTCAAGGATGCGGCGCGTATTTATAGAAAAGTTTTAAATTTATGAAATCGATTCCTGAATTCTGGTTTGAACCACAACCGTGGCTGAATGGACAAAGTTCTCCTGCTAACAGTTTTGTTGAAGTGCGAAACCCGGCTACGGGGGAGATGCTTGCTAAGGTGGGATTGGGTGACACCAAGATGCTATGCGACGCCATAGAGGGGGCGGTGAAGGTGCAGGAGGAGTGGGCAGAGTCTTCGTCGGTGGAGCGAGGCGTCATACTAAAAAAAGCTGCTGATTTGCTGCTGGATAGAAAGGATGAGTTCGCTCGGTTACTGACAGCTGAGCAGGGCAAGCCGTATGCGCAGGCATTAGGTGAAGTGCATTATGCAGCGAGCTTTTTTCAATGGTTTGGAGAAGAGGCGCGCAGAGTGTATGGGCGGATTGCCGCTCACCCTGATCAAGGGCGGGAGTATCTGATCGAATCTCGCCCGGTGGGTGTGGTGGGTTTGATTACCCCTTGGAATTTTCCGCTTGCTCAAGGAGCTAAAAAAATTGCGGCTGCTTTGGCCGCTGGATGTTGCGCGGTTTGGAAGCCCTCGGAATTCACCCCACTCATTGCTTTGGCTCTCGGGCCGTTGATGGCTGAAGCTGGGCTGCCCATGGGTGTCTTACAGATTGTTCCTGGATATGGCGGCGAGCTCGGAGCCGCGCTTGTGGATCATCCAGAAGTGAAGGTGATCAGTTTGACGGGAGCCACTGAGACCGGGAGGAGTGTGATGGCTGCCGCAGCGGGTGGCATAAAGCGTGTTTCATTGGAGTTAGGTGGAAATGCGCCCTTCATCGTATTGCCCGATGCGGATCTGGATCAGGTGGTTGAGGATCTCATTCAATTGAAACTTCTGACATCGGGTCAGGTTTGCGTGACTGCAAACCGGGTGTTTGTTCATGCTGACTCCGAAATTGTAATGAGGGAGAAGTTGGCGGAAAAACTTGCGGATGCAAAAATAGGCAACGGTCTAGAAGATGGAGTGGATGCAGGGCCACTTATTCATCAGCAGGCTTGTGATAAGGTGCTTGGGCTGCTTGATGCGGCGGTAGCCAGCGGGGCTGAAATTGTTTATCAGAATAGGACGTACCAAGCTGATCAGAGTCTGGTGAAGGGGAGTTTCTTTCCGCCGACTCTACTCGCTAGGGTGAGTGATGAAATGGCTTTGGCTCGCGAGGAAGTATTTGGGCCGATTATTTCCCTGATCAGTTATAGTTCCACCACCGAGGTGATCAGGCGTGCCAATGAGACGCCCTATGGGTTGGCTGCCTATGTTTATGGATCCGATCTCACCGAATGTCGCGCGGTAGCCTCTCGACTAGAGGTTGGGATTATTGGCGTGAATGAATGGCGCCCATTAAAAGCGGAGATCCCTTTTGGAGGAATCAAACAGAGCGGTATCGGAGTGGAAGGGGGCGAGGAAGGAATACATGAATTTTGTGATACTCGCGTTATTTCCCTACCGAAGCCCAAATTAGTATAATGATGAGATTACAAGATCAGGTTATTTTCATAACAGGAAGCACCACGGGAATAGGAGCTGCCATGGCTCGTCTTTTTGTGGCAGAGGGGGCTAGAGTGATTATTCATGGTCGCGATGAGGAGCGTGGAAAAATATTGCAGAGGGAGTTGGGGGATCAGTGGGCGGGATTTGTTCAAGGGGATCTTGCCGATACCAATTGCCCGGCATTACTTGCAGATAAAGCGCAGCGCTGTTTTGGTAAGTTGGATGTTTTGGTGAATAACGCAGCGCTCACTTCGCGAGCGAATTTGGAGCAAACGGATGCCAGTTCTTTTGATCGTCTGATCGCGGTGAATTTGCGCGCTCCGATGATGTTAATACGAGCGCTGCTTCCTGCTTTGAAAAAGAGTAAGGGCTGTGTTTTGAATATTGGAAGTGTTTTGGCCTATTGCGGTCAATCTAACTTACTTGCCTATTCGGTGAGTAAGGGTGGCTTGATGACCATGACTCGCAATCTTGCTGATACGCTGGGGATAAGCGGAGTAAGGGTGAATCAACTGAACGTGGGTTGGACGCTCACCGAAAATGAATACCAATGTAAGTTGGATGATGGGTTACCTGAGGACTGGCCAGATCATCTGCCGCCGGATGCAGCCCCTTCTGGCAAGCTGCTTGCAGCAGAAGAAATTGCAGAAGCTGCGATCTATTGGGTGTCTCAAGCCAGTCGCCCGGTCAGTGGAAGTGTGGTGGAAATCGAGCAATACCCTATGATCGGGAGGATTGCCAATCAGGAAAGAGAAAACAAAGAGTGATGATGAGGGATAAATTTACTAGCAAGGTAGTTATTGTTACTGGAGGAGCGTCAGGCATCGGTCTTGCCATCTCGCAAGGCTTTGCTGCAGAGGGGGCGTCGGTAGAGATACTCGATCTCAACCGGAGTCAGATGGAAAAAGCTGCCAGAGATATTCGCCAGCAGGGCGGGGAGGTGGGCGTTTCGGTATGCGATGTTGCCAATGCTCAAGAAGTGGATGAGGTGATCACTGCGATTCGTGATCGTCGAGGTGGGATTGATATATTAGTTAATAATGCGGGGATTGCGCATGTTGGAAACGCTATGACGACATCAGCTGAAGAATTTGAGCGCATTCAGCACGTCAATGTGTCTGGTGTTGCCAATTGTCTGCGCTGCGTTTTGCGCTTTATGGTTGAAGATGATCGCGGCGGGGTAATTCTCAATTTGGCTTCTACGGTTGCAGTTTCAGCGATCAAGGATCGCTTTGCGTATTCTGCGAGCAAAGGTGCAGTTCTTGCGATGACCTATGCTGTAGCCAAGGATTTCATCGAGCACAAAGTCCGTTGCAATGCGCTATTGCCTGGTCGCGTGCACACGCCTTTTGTTGATGGGTTTATCAAAAAAAACTATCCGGGCAAGGAAAAGGAAAAGTTCAAAGAGCTTTCCGAAGCTCAGCCGATCGGGCGAATGGGGACCACAGAAGAGATCGCCGCCGCCGCCCTTTTCCTCTGTTCTGATCAAGCTTCGTTTATTACAGGCACAGCGATGCCGGTGGATGGCGGAACTTTGACGATTCGATAATTCTGATTCAAAAAAATGAATAATAAAATAAGTCTGCGATCTGAGGACTGGTGGAATAATCCGGAGAACCCTGGTATGACGGGGCTCTATCTTGAACGCTTCCTTAACTATGGACTGACTCCGGGCGAGCTTCAAGGAGGTCGCCCGGTTATCGGTATCGCTCAGTCGGCAAATGATCTCGCTCCGTGCAATCGTGTGCACTTGCAAACGGTGACCCGTTTGCGTGATGGGATTCGTGATGCGGGTGGTTTGCCGATGGTATTTCCCATGCATCCATTACAGGAGTCAATACGGCGACCTACGGCGGCCTTAGACCGTAACCTAGCATACATAGCAATGGTGGAGGTCTTGCACGGTTACCCTTTGGATGGTGTTATTTTCACTACAGGCTGTGATAAAACCACGCCTGCGTCTTTGATGGCGGCGGCTACGACTGATTTACCAGCGCTTATTTTTAACGGTGGACCGATGCTCAATAGTTATTTGGATGGCGAGCAAGCTGGTGCGGGTACGATCATCTGGGAAGCTCGCCGCAGGTTGGCAGCAGGAGAGATTGACGAGCAGAAGTATATGGACTTGCTCTCTGGATCATCTCCCAGTGCGGGCCATTGCAATGTGATGGGCACGGCCTTGTCGATGAATTGTCTTGCGGAAGCGATGGGAATGGCTTTGCCAGGAAGCGCTAGTATTCCTGCTCCATATAGGGAGCGAGGGCAGGCTGCTCATGCGGCTGGCAAGCGGATAGTTGAGATGGTGAGGGAGGATTTGAGACCGTCGAAAATTATTACCCGTGCGGCTTTGCTGAATGCGATTCGGGTGAATACTGCGATAGGTGGCAGCACCAATTGTCCGCCGCACCTGATTGCGATTGCGAAGCACGCGGGGGTGGATTTACAGATCCAAGACTGGGAAGACCATGGTTACGATTTGCCATTGCTGGTCAATTTGCAGCCTGCTGGGAAGTTGCTTGCCGAAGATTTTCATCGTGCAGGAGGGTTGCCTACGGTGATGCGTGAATTGCATAACCATGACCGCTTAGAGGGAGAGGCAATGACAGTTACAGGTCTGAGCGTGGCTGAGAATATTTCGGCGGCTCCTGAGCCAGACGGAGAAGTGATCCGGTCAATCAAGGCGCCATTGATGGAAAAAGCAGGCTTCTTGGTATTGTCTGGTAATCTCTTTGATGCGGCGCTTATTAAAACCAGTGTGATCAGTGCTGATTTCCGAAAACGCTATCTTAGTGAACCGGGAAATGAGAATTGTTTTGAATGCGAGGCGGTCGTATTTGATGGTCCGGAGGATTACCATAGCCGTTTGAACGACCCGCTAACAGGCATCGATGAGAATTCGATTTTGGTGATGCGCGGTTGTGGAGTGATAGGGTTTCCGGGGAGTGGGGAGGTGGTGAACATGCAAGCGCCGGATGAGATGTTGCGTGAGGGGGTAATAGAATTACCTACTTTGGGTGATGGTCGGCAGAGCGGCACATCCGCTAGCCCTTCTATTCTCAACGCCTCCCCGGAGGCTTATGCGGGAGGGGGGCTTGCAAAACTACGCGACGGGGATCGTGTCCGTGTTGATTTGAACTCCAGACGGGTCGAAGCGTTGGTGGACGCTGAAGAATGGAGGGATAGAGATACCTCTATGTATGAAGGTGACTTAAAAAGCGCTACCCCGTGGCAACAGATATACCGGGATCATGTGGGGCAACTGCATGACGGGGCTTGTTTGGATTTTGCCTGTGATTTTCGTAAGGTTTGCAGCACCGTGCCGCGACATAATCATTGATCACACCATTTGCGCAGTTATATCATCGTTTTGCGCTAGAAGACTCAAGAAAAGCGATCAGGTCGCGTAGCTCGCGGTCGGTGAGCGTCAGGGGGAGGCCTCCTGGCATGAACGACATGGGTAGATCTTGGATGGATTTCACTTCGTCGCGTTTGAAGGTGTAGTTGAGTCCTCGGGCATCGCGGATTTGCTCGTTGACGTAGGAGCGTAGGCGGATGCCGGTATAAACTTCGCCGTTGTTGAGGGTGATCATTCTGGGTAGGAACTCTGGAGCGACGTCTTTATTAGGGTTAAGAATGGCTTCGAGTAGCCAAGCGCGATCGCTGCGATCAGCCACTTTACTGAGATCGGGGCCGACGACGTTGCCACGCCCGCCGTAGCGATGGCAATTGGAGCAGAGGGCGATTTTACTGTGATTAAAAATACGTCGCCCTGCTTGGATGTCGGCGGGTGTCTTGATCGCGTCGAGGCGCTTCAACCAAGCGGCGGTATCGGTCAGTGCGGGGCGACCGCTCATCAGTGAGGAGGGCTCAAGTAGGGCTGCGAACAGGGGTGCGGAGTCGGGGTGTTGGCTGGCTGCTTTTTTGAGTAGCTGCGTTTGTTTTGCGTCGAGGGGAGTGGAGCGCAAGGCGCGCAGAGCGGATTCACGTAGTTCTTGATGCGCGTCCGCTGTTAGTCGGATGAGCAATTCTGTGTGTTGCGCGGCAACCGAGGCGAGTCCGCTGATCGCTTCACAGCGGGCTTGAATGTCGAATTTTTCATTGCGGGCAGTTTCGGCGAGTAGCGCTTGTCCCCATTGGGGATTGCTCGCCAGGGTGCGTAGGGCTTCTAAAGTTAGAGGTAGATGTTTGCTAGATAGCATTTCTTTTAGCACATCGAGGGTGAGCGCTTTGGGGATTTTGACGGGTGGTGTTGCGCCGTTTTTTGGTGCGTTTTTTTGACGAGCGGGCAAGAGACGCAGGGCGTAGGTGCGGATGGCTGGGGGGGTAGATGGATCGAGGGCGCGGCTCAGAAGAGCCTCTTTGTCACGCACGCCAATGTCGGATTTACCAAGTAAGGTATTACGCGCGGCGAGTGCGGCTTCGAAGACTTCGTAGTCTATCTTGTTGCTCTTGAGGATTTGATCGACTTGGGGGAGGAAGTCCTTGAGTTCTTCGTCAGCGATCCAGCGCAGGGTTTCAAATTGCACGGCGGGGCTTTCATCTGCGAGCAATTTGTTTATCCATAACTTGGCTTGGCTGTGTGATTTTTTCAGAGCTTGCACAGCTTGGATGCGATTGATGGCTGGACGTTCCAATAGGCCTTCTGGTTTCCAGTCTTTAGCCACTCGTGTTAGGCTGGACATGGCTGCGGTGGCGATGAAGGGGTCTTGGTCACGGCTGTAGGTGAATAGTTGGTCGAGGGTGAAGTCCTTTGCCGATTGGCGTAGTTGGGTGGCGAGTTGGGCTGCTGAGTTTTTGTCTTCCAGGTCGAGAGGGCCGACCCATTTGGCTTTTTTGAGATCGATCTGCATTTTCCACAAGCGTCCATAACCATGCACGGGGTAGCGTCCATCGACCCAGTCGGTGAGATACCAGACGAGGGTGTCTTGGTTGGATGAGCTTTTGTCCCGCGCGATGCAAGCGGGGCGGAAATAGCGAGATCCGTGAGCGAGGGTGATTTGCTTAGCTGTGTAGCTAGCCCCTTTGGGAGTCAGAGGGAAAAAGTCGATGCGGTGATCTCCCCAAGAGGGAACGAGCAGTCCGCGTCCGAGAGGCACGATGCCGCAGGGGGCTTCGCCAGAGGGATGGATCATCGGCAGGGTGCCACGACCTTCGCCGTTCCACGAGACGAAGGGGTGGTGCGCTTCGGATCCGTACTGACGGCGGAATCCGTAGTCACCGTCTTGCACGATGTGTAGCACCTTGCAGGGCGGGTGTTCGCCGGGATCGTTTTCGGCGGTAAAAATCTCACCGTCCTTGCGCACGGTGATGCCGAAGGGGTTCCACAGTCCTTCGGCGATTTGGCGTAGGTCGCTGCCATCGGCCTTGCAGCGGAAGACTCCACCACGGGCGGCACCTTGGATGGTTTTGCCGTCATGGGCTGTCAATGTCCAGGCTTTGGCGAAGTTTTCACCCAAGCCAAAAATCAGATCGCCGTTGGTCGGATCCCAGGCGATGCCAGAGACCGCGTTGTGGGGGTAGTCGGCTTCGGAGTCGAGGGTGATGAGGGTTTCTTCGGTATCGCCCTTGCCATCGCCATTGCTGTCTTTGATACGTAGAATGCGGTCGCGCTCGGAGAGGTAGATCCAGCCGTCGGCGCCGAATTCTAGATCCATGGTGAGGTCCGTTTTTTCATAAAAAAGATGACGCTTGCCTTTTTTATCAAACATCAGAATCTGATCGTGGGAGGGCCCTTGGTAGCCGCGTGGAGGCATGTGGGTATTGCTAGAAATGAGCCAGACACGCCCTTGATCGTCCACATCAAGACCGATCGGAGTGACGATGTCGGGTTGCTCTGCGATCATGGTGAGGGTGACGCCTGGCTGGAGAGTTTCCACTTCGGGCAGGTGGTCGTCGGAGGCGATCAGCACAGGGGTGCTCGGTAATAAGAGGTAGAGAGCGGCAAGTATCGAAAGCTTGTCTTTCATGATGGGGAAAGTTGATTGAATCGATTGTTTTACTAGGGTTACTACAAGAGGGGCTTTGTGCCTGAATCGTCACAAAGAATGATTGGCAGGCGGGTGCCTAGGCATATAAAGGAAAGATGTCGCACAAGTGGACAATTGCTATTAAATAGAACAAGAAAATTGTAACATGAAGCTAACTAGTAAAAAATTTATTAAATGGATGGGATGCGCGAGCGCTTTATGCATGGCGTTAGTGGTAGGGGAGGTAAGGGCTGGGGAGGAAAATCTTGAGGCCGTTGCTGAAGAAGGGGTGAGTTCGGACAAGTCTTGGTCTTATCTGGAGTTATGGGATCATACCACCTTGTATGAAAACGAAGACAATCCTGTTATTCAGAAAATAAAGGTCATTGGTCGTTATCACGGGCAATCCTACATCATCGACTCTAATCGTGGGAGTGTGACCGGTTGGGATGATAGGCGGCTTCGTCCAGGTTTGGCGGTAAGTTTTTTCAATCAATTCAGGCTTGTAGCAGAGGTGAATCTGAATGGTTTCGAGGATTTTGATAGTCAGTATATTAAGGGTTGGGATAACGTGTATGTCGATTGGACGATCAATGATGATTTGAAGTTCCGTATTGGACGGCAAAAATCAAATACCTCTAGAGAGCGATTCACTTCTTCGCGTTTTGTATTGCCTTTTAACCGTTCACGGTTGGTGCTACAATCAACGGTGGATAAGGTATTAGGGGCTTCTGTTTATTACAACATTTCGGATAAAATCACGGTGCAAACAGGGATTTATTCGGATTTGTTAGACGGGAAGTTTGCACGATTCGAGAACAGTGGAAGTGTGGCAGCGTTGATGAAATTAGGCTATAAAGCTAATGAGGAAACGCAGTATTACTTGGATTACTGGTGGTCTGATCGCAAAGAGGGAAGTAAGGAGATCCGCCCTTATCGACATGTGCTTTCTTTGAACTCGAAAAGTGATTGGGGAAAGCGTGGGCTGATCACAGACTTGATGTATGTGAGCGGCAATAGCGTAAGAGAGGGAGAGGAGACGCTCGGTGTGGTGTTCATGCCTTGGGTCAGATTGACGCCAAAAATTCGAGGAGTTTTTCGTTATCACATGGCACTGTCTAATTCTGAGGTGGGAGTGGATTTACAGCCGCGTTATGAAACTCTTGCGGTAACGGATGGTGGTGGGAGAGCGGGAAAGTGGTACAATTCTTTTTACACAGGTATAGATTATCAGCTTAATGGAGAAAAATTAAAGGTGATGGCAGGTATAGAGTATTCGAATATGAGCCAGGGGAAAAATGATTACTCTGGTTGGACGCAGTTTCTTGGAATCAGAACTTGGTGGTAGGATTTGCTAGGTGAAGTTGAATCCGGAGTTTTTGGGTAGTCATTTATTAGAGCCAAGGTCTCCGCCAAAGAGTTTCTCTCTTGCTGTTTGAGTGATCGCCAGGGCGATGGGGTGGCGGACTTTGCGCTCTACAGTGATAGCGTAGAAGGATTCTAGAATCTCATCGGTGCGGCCGATCACTTCGACTTCGTATTCCTGGCAGATCTCTTTTTCTATGATGGTGGGGCCGGTGAACAAACCAGCGCCATCGCGGCCAAAGACTTTGAGCAAAGCGCTGTCGTGAAACTCTGCTCGGATTTGTGGGATGTATCCTTTTGAGGACATCCAACGGTCAATCGACCGGCGTAACAGGGTGCCTTCCGAGGGAACCAATAAAGGAGCGCCAGAGAGGGAGTCGGGGAAGTTTGCTTGATATATCTTTGCAAGATTTTTTGTACCAAAAAAGGTTACTCCACTTGAGCCGAGGAAGTGGTTGAAGGCTTTGATGCTCACCGCCCCTCCGATGGGGGCATCGGCGATGACTAAATCCAAACGGTGAATGGATAGATCGGAAAGTAATTCTTCGGTTTTGCCTTCCTCGCAGATCAGTTTGACGGGTTTATCCAGGGTCAAGGCAGGTGCCAGTAGCCGGTGAGAAACCAATTTGGGTAATACATCGGAGATGCCGACTCGGAGCCGTGCAGGGCGATCGGTGCCGATGCCTTTTAAACTTTGCTGAAATTCCTTGCCTAGCGTGAAAATCTCATCGGCATAATCAAAAGCGAGTCTTCCGGAGTCGGTCAAAGCCAATCCTCTTCTGCCTCTGATAAGCAGGGCTTCTCCGAGACTGTCTTCTAGGGCTTTGATCTGTGTGCTGACGGTGGGTTGGGATAAATTCAGAACTAGGCAAGCTTTGCCGATACTGCCCTCTTTGGCAGCGACCCAGAAATAATAGAGGTGATGATAGTTTAGCCAGTCCATGGAGATTGCATAGGATAAACCTATGATACTTATGTGTAAAGTTCAATTTGTTGATACTTGGGGAATTGTAAAGTAAGAGAAGAACTTTTCTGGCTATACCCTATGTTCTGCTGTGCCCTATGGTGAGAGCGAGCATTGATGTGTTGGTAGTTTAACTCCAAATTAAAAAATTTATGATTCAATCGAACAATCATCTAAGTCCCTTCAAGCATTTAAAAGACGATTTGCCTGCAGGGTTGGTGGTTTTTTTAGTGGCATTACCTCTGTGTTTGGGCATTGCCTTGGCTTCTGGTGCTCCTCTTTTTGCGGGGCTGATCAGCGGAATCATTGGTGGCTTGGTGGTGGGGGCTTTGAGCGGCTCTCCTTTGGGAGTGAGTGGGCCAGCGGCAGGCTTAGCTGTGATCGTGCTGAATGCGATCACGGAGCTTGGCAGTTTCGAGATTTTTCTCGTGGCTGTCATTCTAGCTGGCGTCATACAGCTCGTCATGGGTTTCGCTAAGGCCGGCATCATTGCCTACTTTTTTCCCTCATCGGTGATCCACGGCATGTTGGCAGGGATCGGGGTGATCATATTTTTGAAACAAATCCCCCATGCGCTGGGTTACGACAAGGTTCCGGAAGGGGATTTCTCTTTTAATCAGCGTGACGGTCATAATACGATTGAAGAGCTATTGCACACTATGAGTTTTATAAGCCCAGGTGTTCTGATCGTATCGGGGCTTTCATTGGTTCTTTTGATTCTGTGGGAGAGCAATTTCATGAAAAAGCTCAAATTCACCAAATTGGTTCAAGGTCCCCTGGTGGTCGTGGTGGTGGGGATCATTCTGAATAAGCTTTTTGCAGGCAGTGCTCAACTGGCGATCAGTGCGGATCATCTGGTTAAAGTGCCTGTGCCAGATAGCTTTGATAGTTTTATTGGGAATTTTGCGGTGCCAGATTTTACGGGATTATCGAATCCTGCAGTTTACACTACTGCTATAGTGATCGCGGTGGTGGCGAGTTTGGAGACTTTGCTTTGTGTGGAGGCATCGGATAAATTAGATAAATTGAAGCGCATCACTCCCACTAACCGAGAGCTTAAGGCGCAGGGGGTCGGAAATATTTTAGCTGGTTTGATTGGTGGGTTGCCTTTGACTCAAGTGATTGTGAGGAGTTCTGCAAATCATCAATCTGGTGGTAAAACCAAGGCGTCCGCTATCATTCATGGTGTTTTGCTTGTCCTGAGTGTGCTTGCCATCCCGACGGTTTTGAACATGATTCCCTTGGGTGTGCTGGCTGCGATCTTGTTGGTAGTAGGTTACAAGCTTGCTAAGCCTGCGACTTTCATGAAAATGTATCGCGATGGCTTGGGGCAGTTTGTGCCGTTCACGATCACGGTATTGGGAATTGTGTTCACCGATCTTTTGATGGGGATTGCTTTAGGAATGGCGGTAGCTATTTTTATTATTTTGAAAAATAATTTTATGGCACCTTTTAAAATGATGAAAGATGGGGTGGAGGGCAAGCATGATATAAAATTGCTGTTGTCCGAGGATGTGACCTTTCTCAATAAAGCTTCGGTGTTGAAGGCGTTGCAGGAAATACCGAAAGGCTCAAATGTGTTGATTGATGCTTCTCATACCAAATTTATCCACTATGATGTAGTTGAGATCATTGAAAACTTTGTGAAAAGCACGGAATCCAGAAAGATCAAGGTAAGCGTTGTCGGGCTTTATGATGACAAACAAGATAGCCCGGATCCAGCATTTCAGATAAAGTAAAAGCTTAACGATATCAAAAAATGGGAATTCAGACAAAAGAGAGCCAGAGCAATTTAACACCAGAGGACGCGCGGAAAATTTTAATTGAAGGCAACTGGCGATTTGTGCATAACCTGAAGCTGCAACGGGATTTGCATGAACAGGTTGTGGCTACTAGCCATGGACAGTTCCCTTTCGCTGTGGTGCTTTCGTGTATCGATTCCAGGGTGCCCACAGAGTTGATATTTGATCAAGGCATTGGCCATTTGTTCTGTGTCCGTGTTGCGGGAAATATTGTGAATGAAGATGTGCTAGGGTCGATGGAATATGCCTGTAAAGTGGCAGGTTCGAAAATCGTGGTGGTTTTGGGGCATACGCAGTGCGGAGCTGTTAAAGCGGCTTGCGAGCATGTGAAAATGGGAAATATAACTAAGTTGCTGGGTAAGATTCAGCCTGCAGTGGACTTTATCCGTAAGGGCGAAGAACAACTGGAGGAGGCTGCGATGGAGGAGGTAGCCGTCCAGAATGTGAAGCTCTCCATTGATCGTATCCGCAAGGAAAGCCCGATTTTAGTAGAAATGGAAAGTGCGGGGAAGATAGAAATAGTGGGTGCGCTCTATGACGTTTCTTCGGGAGTAGTGAGATTTTTTGATCAAGTAAAAGTAAAAACTTCTCTAGTGTAGTGTCTAGCGCCAATTGGGA
Source organism: Verrucomicrobiales bacterium (assembly GCA_021648365.1). Lineage (GTDB taxonomy): Bacteria > Verrucomicrobiota > Verrucomicrobiia > Verrucomicrobiales > DEV007 > JAADHD01. The sequence goes on along the minus strand of JAKISY010000073.1, from coordinate 224 downwards.
AGGGCTAGACGTAGCAGGGCTTGGAAGGGTGCGCGATGCGCTCGCTGTGTCGGAAAAGCCCAAGACTCTCACTTGCTTTTTTTGATGCCTAATTTTGCCCAAGGGATGGGGGTGTTCAACATAGGTGCCATGTTTTTCAGGATGGCTTGAGGCTTGTCATTGACGGTCAATTCGCCTTTGGCGAGCAGGGCGTCGCTTTTGTAGAATTTGTTGATATCCAAAAT
>JAKISY010000072.1 GCA_021648365.1 Verrucomicrobiales bacterium | reverse complement strand
ACCACCACCACCAAACGAACCCCCACCTCCATACTGACAACTTTCTCCGTCACTTGAGCCATCTTACGCACGTCCTCCCGCGCATCCGCATCGTTACCCGCCACAAAAGTCTCCACTGGGTTCAAGCGCAACTGCTGCAACAACACTTTGCGCAAAGCCTGCTCATCAGGCTGCAATCCCCCCCACAACAAAACCACCGCCTCATCACCAGGCCCCGCATTGGAAACTTCTACCCTTAAAGCTGTCAAACGTCGCCACAACTCTCGGTGACGCCGTTCCACAAAACCATAATTACGCAACTGCGACTTCGCCCAGAACCCCACCCCCCACCGCAACAACAAGCGCGGTAACAATCCCCAAAAAAGCAAAGCCCCCGTCAAAAAAGGCACCCAAGCCGCCGCGCTTTCGACCACCTCAGAAGATGGAAAAACCTTCTCACTGCCCTCAAAGGTGACTCGTGTCGCAGCGATTTCATCATACGTAGGAAGATGACCCGACAGCAAACTACCCCATGGAGTCGCCACGATCTTCACCACCTGTTCAATCGCCTCCACCGCAGCGATGCCTGGCGTGCTCTCCCAAAAAAAACGCACATCGCGTGACAACAAACAAAGCCCAAAGCCCAGCAACAAACCCACATTGTAAAACACCGCCATCGTCTGCGTCATCACCAACACAGGACTCAACAAATAGCTCTTATCCTTCAGATCCCGCCATTGCCCCTGCAGCGCATCCCCCACATGATGCCGTCGCACGCGAGCAGATAGCCACAGCATCGCCGCTCGCAGCAAAGAGGAAGCCACCCCGCCACTCGCCACTTCCTTACCCGCAAGTTTGCGAAACAGAGCACCCACGATCAACAATATCAGCAAAGCTAACTGCGGCAACAGAGTCGCCACCAAAAACATCATCACATTAAAATACTGCTCCCGCACATGTAACAAAGAAAACACCAAAGATACTCCCATCAACAGCATCAGAATCCCGCCCAACCATTTCACCATACGACTCGTCTGAAAAAACACCTGTCCCGGCAACAAAGCCTCTTCATCACCTCGCCCGCGCACCGCATCCTGCTTTCTTTGCTGCAGCCACAGCCACAAACCACGCGACCTCACCTCCGTGCTTGCATCAGCAGTCAGAGTCCCAGCTCCCATCGCAGGACGCAATAAATCCTCAGCCATCTTCTTGTCACGCAACTGCAAATCTGCCTCATCCTGATCAGCATCCAAAGCCAAAAAATAATCAAGATCCAACAAGTCTTTCACCTGCCAATCCTGCTTTTTCTCTGTCACCCTATCAGCCATCTCAACTTCCTGCTTTCATTCCCATGCGATCCCCCATTCTAGCATACAACTCCCTACCCTGCTGCGTATGCTCCACCAAATCCTCATCTAACTTCACCCTGCCAGCTTCAAACAACTGCATCGTCATCGAACCACCAAAAGAAAAATAACCCTTTTCCTCTCCCTTGACCACCTCGCTGTCCGCCGCATAGGTCTGATGAATACTGCCCACATTTGTCGCCCCAATCTCTAAAATCAACACCTGACCAAAATCCTCTGTTTGCAGCTTCGTGACCACCCGTTTGTTTTCAGTCAAAATCCCCACATTGCGCCGCAAAGCGATCGGGCTCACCGAGTAGAGCGGACCATTGATCAAGCGCCACGCCCCGGGCTTGCCCGCTGTCGAAAAATGAAAACGATGATAATCCACCGGACACAAACGCGAAATCACCAATGACCCTTTTTCATACCGGCTCGCCAAATCCTCATCGTCTAACAAATCCACCAAGGACAAAGTCTGCCCCTTGCAATAGATCCGCTCCATCTCGCTGACATCAGCAAAACCCAAGTGACGTCCATCCGCAGGGAAAACCACCTCCCCCTCCCCACTAGCAATCGGCCGTGCCTGCGGCTTGAGCTTGCGCGAAAAAAACGCATTAAAACTCTCAAAATTCTCAACTTTGTCGACAAACTCACCAGCATCCAAGTCATACTGATCGATAAAAGGCGCGATCAATTCACGAGTCGAACTCTTGTCCATGCGCCACCCATACCAGCGCGAAAAAAAGGCCCGCTTCACCACCGCCGCCAGCATCAACCTTCCGGGCACGGTTTCATATGCCCAACGCAAATACGCCTCGCCATAGATCTTCTCCGTTTTGACCACACCAGCATAACGATCAAAATAATCGATCCTGCCATCAGCCAACTCAGCGTCTCTCTCTCGTCCTTGTTTCACTTAACCGCGCGCTGATCTAAAATTCCATTCCACTTCGTCAGATTTTCTGCCTGAGCAGCAAACAAAGCCTCCGTCGAATCCAACACCTCAATGCCCAAAATCTTATCTCCCACCTCGATCGACTCCACCACCTCAATCCCCTCCGTCACCTCACCAAAAATCGAATAGCCCCCGTCCAGATGCTCCGCCACACCTAGCGTGATAAAAAACTGACTACCCGCCGTATCTGGTTTCGATTTTCTCGCCATCGAAAACACTCCCACCTTATCATGTTTCAAATCAGGATCGATTTCATTAGGCAAAAAATACCCCGGACCACCTTCGCCGTCTCCATCCGGATCTCCCCCCTGAATCACAAAGTCCTCCACCACCCGGTGAAAGCTCAGCCCATCATAAAATCCACGCCGCGCCAAATTAAGAAAAGCCGCCACCGTGATCGGTGCCTTGCTAGCAAACATCGTCGCCGCAATCGCCCCCTTATCCGTCTTCATCACAATGCGCAAGTCTGTCAACACCGGCGCAGGCTTAACCTCAACCACCTCTTTCTCTGTCAGCTCCTCATCCGACGACTTTTCTACACCACAAGAAATCGCCAGCAAAGTCAGCATCACCAAACCTCCCATTTTATAAAATACTTTCATGCCAAGCACCTTACCCCGCCTCCATAAAAAGTCTATCCCCTGATCCCTCCCTGCTCATACCCGCAAAAAATCCCCCACCATCACCACCCAACACTACATTACAAGCGACGGCCGTCCCTTATAATGTAGTGTTACTTCCATCTTTTCCCATCATCCATCCATATGAATATCCCTCCTCTTCATCTGCGCCATAAGATTCTTTTCCGTGTTTTTCAGTGCTATTCCGTGGTTACCTCCCCTCTTTCTCTGCGTCTCTGCGCCTTTGGATACTTCGCTCGACCTTCCAGGTCGCCTGTCTCCATCCTGCGCAAGCTTGGATTCCGGCTGCGTGCGCCCCGTCCAATCCTCTTCATCCTGTCCATCCATGCAAATTCTTCTCCCCTCTTCCTTTGCGTCTCTGCGTCTTGAGCGCAGCGGGCGTGAGACCTTCTTCTCTTTCTGATCTTCACCCGCCACCCTCAATAGTTGAAGTTTAGGTTAAAATTAAAGTCCAAATCCCAACCATCTTTCATTTCTACGCCCTTCCGCGCCTCCGCGCCTTTGGGCGCTGAGATCGACCTTCCAGGTCGCCTGTCTCCATCCTGTGCAAGCTTAGATTCCGGCTGCGTGGCCCTCTCTTCCAGCCCGCCCCTACCCATTTGCAAGAAGCTTCCACCCCAGCTACCCTTCCTCCATGAACCGCACATCCCTACAGCCTAAAACCCTACAGCCTTGCCCTTCCCCATGACCATTCTCATCACCAACGACGACGGCATCACCGCCCCAGGTCTCGACGCACTGCGCGATGCCTGTCGCTCACTCGGCATCAACGCCAGCCAGATCCACACCGTCGCGCCCGACCGCGAACTCTCACAAAACGGTCACCGCATCACCACCTACGAACCGATTCCCGTCGAATCCCTCGACCCACAACGCCACTCCGTCAGCGGCACTCCTGCAGACTGCGTGCGACTCGGCATCGCTGAGCTGTTACCACAAAAACCCGACCTCATTCTGGCGGGCATCAACCCTGGCGGCAACATGGGACACGATCTCTACATCTCCGGCACCGTCGCCGCCGTGCGCGAAGCCGCCTACCACGGCATCCCCGCCATCGCCATTTCCCATTATCTAAAGAATGAACTCAACCTATGCTGGGAAAGCGCCTCTCAATCCGCCGCACGAGTCTTAAAAAAGCTGCTCAATCAAAAACTCGGCGATGGCTTTTTCTGGAACGTCAACCTCCCCCACCTGCCCGCCGATGCCCCTGAACCTGAACTCATCTTCGACTGCCCACCCGAACGCCAACCTCTACCCAATGCTTTCCAGCTCACTGCAGACGGCTACCTCTACACCGGCGATTACAGCCAGCGCCCGCAAACTCCAAGCTCAGACGTCTCCGTCTGTTTTGGCGGCAACATCGCCATCTCTAAAATTTCTGTATAAATCGTTTCATGAGTGACGAACCCAACAGCCAATTGTCCAAGCAGCAGCTCCTGAAAAAGGAAGCACTCGAAATCCTTGGCAATTGGGACAGTGTGATGAAACCCCAGGGATACCCTCCCTATTTCGAACATCCTGAAGGCAGACAAATCAAGCCTTTCGACCCTTCAATCAAACCCTTCGACCCGGCAAACGCCTGGTGGCTCAGCGAGCTCTGCCGTTTGGTTTACACCCCTGACCACAAAGAAGGCAATCGCCCGTGGAAAAAAATCATCCGTTTTGATTTTCTCAAAAACACCCGCTTCGAAGAAATCCACTCCATCCACAAAACCGGCACCCACGCCGCCATTTACCGCTGCCATCCTCCTGGACAACCCGATGCTATCTACCATATCCTCTGTTTCCGAGGCACCAGCCGATTCCGCCAATGGGTGCTCAACCTCAGCGCCGCCCCCACCCGCTGGTCCCATAAAGATACCAGAACTCACGAAACTGACAACAAATCCTACGTTCACAGTGGCTTCAAAATTCTCTTCGAGCGGATCTGGCCACTGATCGATCCCATCATCGCCGACATCCCCGGCCCCTTCATCTACACTGGTCACAGTCTCGGCGCCGCTCTCGCAACGATGGCATCCTTGCGTAAAAAACCCGCCCAACTCTACACCTTCGGTAGCCCTCGCATCGGCAACGCCGCCTTCCGTGATCAACTCGACCACCCACCCCATTTTCGCATCACCAACCACCACGACATCGTCACCTTACTGCCTCAAAGCATCGATCAAATCCAACCCTTCGACTTCCACCACTGCGGAGACTTCATCTACCTCGATGAAAACAATAACCTACTTCACAATCCTAAGCCGGAAGTTCTAGCCAACGAACACTGGGCACCCGACCAAGCCCTGACCTATCTCAAACGCACCTTCACTAGCCCCCATCCTCCCGAGTGCATCCGCGACCACTCGCCGATTCAATACAGTCGCAAACTCTCTTCACTCGCGATACGTAAAAACAGCGTCAATGAGCGTGCCCATGATGAGAACACCGGACATGGAGCGCTTTTATTCTGATACCATACCAAACTACCGCTCGCAGAACATTAAGGCTTTGCTCGCTGGCCTCAACATGTGGAATGGATTGGCAATCCGTTCATTCCTCCATGTGCCACCCACGCAATACCATTGCGTCCCACATCCCCCCCATTAACCATTATCCATTCATCATTATCAATTATCCTCCCCGACCCCTTCATCAATCAAAAATCGCCAATCCATTCCTCCCATCCTGTGCATCCCGTCCATCCATGTAAATTATTCTCTCCCTCTTCATTTGCATCTCCGCGCCCTGAGCGCAGCGAGCGTGAGCCATTCTTCTCCCCGCTCAGTGTTTAAGTTTATGTTGAAGTTAAAGTTTTCCAGTCTTCATCGTGGCATGGATTGGCAATCCGTTTTCTTGATTTCGGTATCACCTTTAGTTTAGCAATCAAATTTAGTTAACCCTATTCCAACAACACTTTTCCCGAGCGGGTCAGGTGTTCTGATGATGAGCGCCACGGTGCTTGACGAAAGAAGAAGCAAGTGTTTATATTGTTAAAAAGAATCGGACTAATCCGCCCCCCTCCAAGCCAGTTTAGCAGTAATTGGATAACGAAAGAGCTAATAGTTTGAAAAAACGAATGCCTAGCAGCCTCCCCTCTTTTCCTAAATCGAGACAATGACACCAAAGCTGAAAATACTTACTTCCCGAACATACATGATAGCGTTTGGGAATTTACTGGATTTCATACCTTTGCGATGCTTGGCGACCTTTGCGAGAAAATTCTTCAAGTATCAGGATTACCTCTTTGCACCTGAACCAAAACGCAGCGCAGATAGGCGGAACCAATAGTTACTTGAAACCTTTTCTTACTTCGTGCGTTCCTGGCTTCGTGTGAGACCCTCTTGATGTTTTTTGGTTTAAAATCAAGCACGCTCACGAGCTCCCTAAACGTATCCCCATCCTCTCAAAAAGTGAGACTTCGCCTCCCCGTCTTATTACACACCGGCACCACCTTCATTTCCCAAGCCCCCTCGAATGCACCCTACCGCGACACCTCGACCCAGTCGCCACCCGCTATCCCAAAGTCAAAATCATCATGGCGCATCTCGGCCACCCCTACGAAGGTGAGGCCATCGTCGTTGCACGCAAACACGCCAACGTCTTCACCGACATCAGCGCCCTGCACTACCGCCCCTACCAGCTTTATCAATCCCTCATGCTGGTGCAAGAATACGGTATTTGGGACAAAGTGCTATTTGGCACCGACTACCCCTTCACCACCGTCACCGCTACGATAGACGGATTGCACCAACTGAATCGCGACTTTGCCCACTCAGCAGCCATGCGACTGGACGAGGATCAAATTGAAAAAATGATCTACCGTGACACTTTAAGCCTACTCGCTTTGAGTGATTAAAATTTTCCATTATGACAGAATCTACAAAATTGCAGTGCATCGGCGTGATCGGACTAGGACTTCTCGGTGCCGATATCGTCGCACTAGCCTTATCTCGCGGCTTCACCGTGCTCGCCGTCGACCTCAACCCCGACGCCAGAGAACAATTACCACAACGCATCAGCTCCGCCCTGAGCGAACTCATCCAACACGGCGCCGCGCAGCAAGGCGACTTCGATCAGTGGCAAGACCGCCTGCAAATCTCCGATTCCTGCAAGCTTTTTTCCCCAAGTGAAGGCAACTGCGATTTCGTCATCGAAAGCGTCGCCGAGGACGCCAAAATCAAAGCCTCCGTATTTGCTGCCATCGAAGAAGCCGTCGCAGAGCACACCCCGATCAGCACCAACACCTCGGGACTGCCACTCTCTGACTTCCAAAAAAACCTCAAACATCCTGGCCGTTTCCTTGGCATGCATTTTTGTCAACCTGCCTACGCCCAGCCCTTTCTCGAAATCATCCGTGGCGAACAAACCAGCGATGCCGCTTTTGGAGCAGCTCACCGATTAGGATTGCAATTAGGAAAAGAACCCTGCCTGATCAATCGTGACCTACCCGGATTTGTCGTCAACCGCATCGGTTACGCCATGTATCGCGAAGCCGCCAACTTAGTTGCAGAAGGTGTCAGCGATTACGCCAGCATCGACAACGCTGTGCGCAATACCCTCGGCGTATTCATGTCGATGACCGGCCCCTTCCGTTGGATGGATATTTCTGGTGGCCCAGCACTCTATGGCAAAGCGATGAAGACCATCTGGCCTACTCTCAGCAATGCCAGCAAGCCACCCGAATTTATCGAAACCATGATCACCGATGATGATCGCGGAGCGAGCAACGGCAAAGGCTTCTATCACTACCCACCCCAGTCAGCCGAACAATGGGACAAAGCCTTCCGTCATCATGTCTGGAAACTTCTCGAACTCAGACGCGAGGAAGAAAGCCAGCAAGACTTTCCCGACATCTAACCTACATCACCCCCTCATGAAAAACAAAACTCACCTTCTGATCATCGGCGTCGGATCGATTGGCGAACGCCACCTGCGCTGCTTTCAAAATACCGAACGTGTCGAAATTTCCATCTGCGAGCTCAACCCAACCCTGCGCGAGCAAGTTGGAGATCGTTACCACATCACCTCCCGTTTCGACCAACTGGCAGCCGCCCCGAGCGCAACCCGACGCCGCGCTGATCGCGGCTCCTGCCCATCTCCACATCCCACTGGCGCAAAGCTGCGCCGATGCAGGATGCCATCTCTTGATCGAAAAACCCTTGTCCACCAGCACCGTAGGCATCGACCATTTGATGGCGACCCTTGAGCAAAAGCAGCTCATCGCCAGTGTCGCCTTCATCTTCCGTGCCCACCCCGTCATCCAGGCGATGAAAGCCGCCCTCGATAGCCGACGCTTCGGCAAAGCACTGGAATTTGTCGCCCTCTCAGCACAACATTTCCCCACCTATCGCCCCGCCTACCGCGAGATCTATTACAACAACCACGCCGCAGGAGGCGGACTGTTCCAAGATGGACTACCTCACATGCTCAATGCCGTTGAATGGATCCTTGTTCCCACCCGCAAAATCCTCGCCGACTCCGCGCATCTCAAACTGGAAGGCGTCGAAGTCGAAGACTCCGTCAATGTTCTCACCCGCCATGGCGAGCATAGTGAAATCATGGGCACCTTCAGCTCCAAGCGCCACCTGCCTCACCATCCTAAAATCCTCCCAACAACCCCCATGGATCCCCATTAACTCCTAATTCCCTTCAAAAATCAAAAATCGCTACTCTTCCCAATTCCCAATTCCCAATTCCCAATTCATAATTCCAAAACCCCATGCCCTTCTTCGACCTCAACGGAAAAACCGCACTCATCACCGGAGCCAGTGGCTGACCGGTCAGAACCTCATCATCGACGGCGGTTGGACCGCTTGGTGACGCTCTCTTTCCCTCCTCTAAGCCCCCCTCCGATTCCCCCTTTACAAAGGTCCAACCCTACTCCATATTGCGCGCCCTATGTCCATAGTCATCACATTATTGACCGTCTTCTTGGTGATGGTGAGCGCCCTGCTCATCCTCGTCACTCTCATGCAACGTCCTAAACAAGAAGGACTTGGCGCTGCTTTTGGTGGCGGCATGATGAACGATACCTTTGGTGCCCAGACCACCGATGTGCTGCAAAAAAGTACCGTTTGGCTGACCGTCGCCTTTTTTGGCGTCGCCATTCTATTGACCGTGCTCAATACCCGCTACTACAAGAGTCAACGCGACGTCGGCAATATCCTCGAAAATGTGCAAAAAGCAGAACCGATCCCCGGTTTCCCCACTCCAGAAGCAATTTCGAAAGAGGCCACCAAAACTCCAGCTGCCGATAGCAAAAAAGCAGCTGACAAAGCACCTGCAAAAACAGATGCTAAAGCCGCTAAACCGACTAAAGCAGAAAAGAAAGCTGACGCCAAAAAAGACAGCGCTAAACCAGCAGCTGACAAAGTGCCTGCTAAAACGGATGCCAAAGCCGCCAACCCAGCTAAAGCAGGCGAGGGCAAAGCTAAATAAAGGCGCTGCCCTTTTTCTGATAAGCTCCATCTGAATGTGACTACTTGCATCAGCCCTACTGATGCGATTACATTGAGGATTTTTCTCCATACTCTATGGGAAAGACCCAACGATCATCTGGACTGATTCTCTCTTGCGGACAATTAGCCACTTACGTCACCTACCGCTGCCTAGAATTTGGCATCGGCATGCTGCCCCTGTCATGGTGTTGGAACCTCGGCACCCTAGTAGGAGCCGTCGCATACTATCTTGGCAACTCCTACCGACGCCTAGCTCTGCGCAATTTGAGCATCGCCTTCGATGGCGAAAAGCAAGCCGAGGAAATCCTCCGACTCACCAAAAAACACTTCCGCACACTCGGGCGCAATTTTTTCTGCAGCATCAAAATAGCCCAGATGCCTACAGACGCCGTCGAACAATGCATCAGTTACGAAGGTCGCGAACACATCATTCAGGCCTGCGAAGCTGGCAAAGGCGTCATCACCACCATCGCCCACCTCAGCAACTGGGAGATCCTTTCACAAGTCCCCTCACTCGGTCCAGGCATCCCACGCTCCACCCTCTACCAGCGCCTCTCCAATCCCTACCTCAACGACCTCATCGTTCGCCGCCGACGCAAATCTGGACTCACCCTCTTCGATCGCTCCAGCGGCTTTTATGGCCCGCTCAAGCACCTGCGCGATGGCGGCGGAGTCGGCATCCTCATCGACCAACACGCCGGCGACCGTGGCGTCTGGTGCCCACTGTTCGGACGCCTCGCCTCCACCACCAACCTACCCGCCCTGCTCGCTCAACGCACCGGAGCTGCCATCATCCCCGTCGGCGTACGCTCCGACCGCCCCGGTCACTGGGTGATCACTTACTCCGCCCCCGTCACTACCGCCGAAGAGATCCGCAGACCTCACCAAAAGATCAATGACATCACCGCCCAGCTCAACCAAGCGCTAGAAAACTTCATCCGCAAAGCACCCGAAGAATGGTTCTGGGTGCACGACCGCTGGAAGACCCCCAATCCCCGCTTTCTGCTCTCCAACTACCACCGAGGTATCTGGGCAGGTGACCTCAAACAACTCAAACCCTTTCGTGTCATCGTGCGATCCCCCAATCCCCTCGGCGACGCTTGCATGGCAGTGCCAGCCATCCGAGCATTGAAAAAAGGTCGCCCCGACCTCGAACTCACCATGCACTGCCGCGAGAACCTGCTCAGCTTCTGGCAGGCAGTAGCAGAAATCGATCACGTACTGACCACCCCCCGCTCCGCAAAACCCTGGCAAGTCGCTAAAGTCGTACGCCAGCAATCCCGCTTTTTTGAAGCCGCTCTGCTCTTTCCCAACTCCGCCCGCTCTGCGATCGAATACTTTCTCGCCGGCATCCCCCGCATCGTCGGCAACCGCGGACACTTCCGCAGCTGGCTGCTGCACCAGATCCCCCAAGCACCCAAAAAATTCACCGCCCCGCCACCACACCACGCCTACAGCTACCTTGAAGTGATCCGTCAAATGGGAGCCGATACCCAAGATGCTAGCCTATTCGATTTCCCAGCACCTCAGAAAACCAAGCCCTCACCTCAAGCTCCGCTCAAACTCGGCATCTGTCCCGGAGCCGAATACGGCGCAGCCAAACGCTGGCCGATCGAGCGCTTCGCCCAAGTCGCCCAGCTCGCCTACGAGAAATTTCAAAGTGATTGCATCGTCATCGGCTCCCCCGCAGAAAAAGCTATTGGCGAACAATTTGAGCAACTCTACAGCGCACCAGGCTGCCGCAACCTCGTCGGCAAAACCACCATCACCGAGATGATCGACGAACTCAAACAGTGCGACCTGCTGCTCACCAACGATACCGGCACCATGCACCTCGCCGCCTTCCTCGGCATCCCCACCGTTTCCATCTTCGGCTCCACCGAACCCGCCCTCACCAGCCCCCTCGGCAAAGGCCACCGCATCATCCGCCGCCACGTCGCCTGCAGCCCCTGCTTCCTGCGCGAATGCCCGCTCGACTTCCGCTGCATGACCGAAGCCAGCGTAGCAGAAGTCAGCGAGGCCGTGCTCAAAACCATGAACGAGTGCAGAGATGAAAGCCACAGCCCCGCTTGAACTCACCTTTCACTCCACTAAAAACGCCTTCTTCTCAAGCCCCTTGATTTATCACCACAAACTGTTATTTTTATGATATGAACGCAGCAGCTGAACTCGACCTCAAACAGCAACTTACTCACTTGTCGCAAGAAGACCGACAAAACATTTCCGCTTACCTGTTGAGGCTGAAGCATGCCTCTACTGAAGGCAAAACTGAAATCACCCAACTCATGAGGGAAATGGATTCTGGAAATAAAACCCCTCTTTCCACGCTCAAGCAGAACCTTCATGAGAGCTGATGACTGATTCTACAAATTATGAACCCGTGCTCTCAGCCAAAGCTTGTAGTTTACTAGTTGGACTTCCTAAAGCCAAACAAAAAGAACTCTTCAACTTACTTTCTCAGCTTTCCCAAACCCCTTCGCAGTTAGGTGACTACACCGAACGTGATGGAAGTGGAAGAGATATTCAATTCATCCGATTAGGCGAGTATGTGATAACATACTGGTCAGACCACGCCGTTAAAGAATTCCGGATTATAGATGTCAATTGCGTGTAATCCGTAATCTCTCCAAAAAAACCTTCATGCCCTTCATGGCGCCCCCTCTTTCCCTACCCACCTAAACCTCTATCACCTTCTTCCTACCCTCTTTCTTTCCTCTGCGTCTCCGCGTCTCTGCGTGAGCCTCCTCTTTCCCAATCCCGTCCGATCTGCCTCCCCATCCTGTCCATCCTGTCCATCCATGTAAATTAAATCCCATTCTCCTCTAATCCCCCGCATCAAAAATCAACCGTCGCTATTGCTTTCGGGTATTACCCTCCAGCTATCTTCATTTCATTTCGATTCGTCAATCATCAATCCTCGGCGGGTGAGGACACCCACCCTACGCAAATCCCCAACGACTTTAACCCTTCAAACTTCAACTCCCTACTTCACCGTCGTCAAAAACTCCAACAGATCCGCAACATCCTGCACACTCAGCGCTCCCTCCAATCCCTCAGGCATCAGTGACATCCCAATCCCCTTCATGCCTTCGATATCTTTTCTCACCACCTTTTTCTCTATCCCAAATGGCTGGCGTATCGTCACCTCCGTGGACGATTCATTCGCGATCATTCCCACCACCACTTCGCCACCTTTCAAAGTGAAGGCGTAAGCCTGAAACTGTGGTGCTACCTCCTTATTAGGATCGAACAAGTTACCCAAAATCGAGTCCTTACCCGCTGCGACAAAGGTCACCACATCGGGTCCCAATACAAAACCCTTGTCACCATAACGGTGACAAGAAATACACACCGCTTCGTATTTCGCCTGTCCTTTTTTGGCATCGCCTTTCAACGTCAGAGCCTTCTGGTAACGTGCCACCACCGAAGCTCGTGATTCTTTTTTCTCCACTGGAAACACCGTCGCCGCCAATTCCTTCACCCGCGCATCTCGATGACCTCTTAACAAGTCCAGCTGATTCGCCGACAAATCCGTTTTAGCAATCTTCTTAGCCTGCACCGCCTCCAACAAGCTCATCGAACGAACTGGGCGAGCCAAAAACAAATCCATCGCCATCGCCCGCACTTGAGCTTTCCAGCGCGGCCATTGCACCACTAGCACCTGCTTCAACTCCACCGCATTGCGTCGCCCCAAAGCCTTGAGCAATGCCAACTGCAAGGCATCACTATCACTGTCTTGCAAAGCTTGCGCCAAAGTCGCCGACGCCTCGGCATCAGGAGAAAATGCCAGCAACTTGACCGCCTGTATCCGTTTGCCCTCGTCCACTTTCTGATCAGCCACCGTGACCAGAGCCGCTGCGAACACTGGCGCCAACAGCTGGTCTTTATCCGCTCTCGCCAAAGAGTTTTTCGCTCGAGCCAATCCCTTGCCCAAGTGTTCGACCAAAGCCAGCCCAATCGCATTGTCAGCATTTTTCACCGCCACTTTCAGCACTTCCTTGATCGCGCCTTCGTCATTAGTCTTACCTACCACCTCAGCCAACTGAGCCAAAAAATCACCATTCTCACCAGTATCCTTGCTCAAAACCAACCATAGCGTCTGTGCTTCATCCCCGCTCCCAATCGCATTCAACACCGCAGCTTCCACCCATTGATCGCCTCGTGATTGATTCACCAAAGCAGCTAGTTCCTCAGCCTTGCCTTTACCGTCCTCTTTTGCCAAAGCTAAAGCTCGGCGAAACCTGCCCTCTGCGCTCTTGGCATCTGGTTCCACAGCCCAGCCAGCGCCAGCACGTTTGTCTCCGCGCTGCCACAGCAGACGTTGAGCCGTCACCCGATGCCAACCATTTTTATGTTTGAGCAAAGCTGCCAATTCATCATTGCTCGCTTCGCTCAGCTTCATCGTCTTGCGACGTTTGAAGTTCTCTGGACTCACCCGATAGATCCGTCCCTGATCCGTACCACTATTCAAATCGACAAACTTTTTGATCCCCGGAGGTATCGACCACGGATGTTCGATCGTCTCGCGTGACATATCGACCACATAGAGGCAACCATCTGGAGCATTAGCAGAAGCCGTAGCACGGAACCAGTTGTCGGTCGATGCAAGGAACTCGCGATCCTGTTCATCCGCCGGCCGCGTCGCCACCAGCGCAGTTTTGCCATCGACATGTTTCACCAGCTTGCGATGCACCAGATTACTGCCCGCATCCCCAGTGAACGAATTGTCCACAAACTCATCGCCCAAGGCATCACCGGTATAAAGTGTCACCGCCGTTCCTCCAGTAAAATACCCAGAGACCCGACCGCCCCCCTCAGCGCCACCACGCACCACACCCGCTACCCGCCAACGGGTACGAATGATGCGCCAAGGCTCATCTGGACTGATCCGATACACCGTGCAAGCCGGCCCATCATCAGGGATGCTCACCAAAGCATTAGGCAAAGAAAAATACTTACCTGGTGCCGTCCACTGTTTCTCCCACATCACCGCCACAATATGACTGCTGTTGCCACTGACAAAACGACGCCCTTTCGAATCATAAGCCAGCCCGTATTGAAGTGTGCCGTTTTCGGTGCGGAAATCCAAAGTTTTTGGATCAAAGGAAAAATCCCTACCATTCACCGAAATCTCCTCCGACTCCGCTTGATCCGGTTGCCTGATACTCCCACCCGTCCCGGCCGTCGCCCCCCAAATCCGATTGTCTGGCCCCCAACGTAAACTGTTAGCAAGTGCCTGCATATTCAGACGCTTGATCCCCTTACCAAAGCCCGTGAACACGATCTTCTCCACATCCGCCACTCCGTCACCATTGGTATCTTTGAAATAATACAAGTTAGGCGTCGCGATCACGAACACTCCGCCATCATAACACACCACCCCGGTCGGCCACTTCAAACCTTTGGCGTAGATCGTCGTTTTTTCAAACACCCCATCATCATCCTCATCGACTAACAGACGAATGCGTCCTCGCTCCTCGTCGCGACGCTCGGAATACCCACGCATCTCCACCGCGAACATGCGTCCATCCTCGTCAAAATCAATCGCCACCGGATCCATCACTTGAGGCTCGTGAGCCACCAGATCGATTTGCAAACCTTTCCTCACCTCAAACGTTGCTAGCGCTTTCGCTGGCGGAGTCGCTGCGATCCTCGGCATATCTTTTGCGTTCGCTTCCGGCCCCTTGGGGTCACCTTTGTAATCAAGAGCCATCAGTGGAGTTAGCAGAGCAACAGATAAAATGCACCCACTCAAAGGTGACAAATTTTTCGCGTATTTGATCATAACAATTGAGGATTTGATTCTAGGTAACATAGAGATAAACTTCTCTTTGTTAAGTTCCACCTATTTTTTCAAACTATTAATCCTCCCCCCATCATGCAGCGTCGCGAATTCCTCAAAAAAACCACCCTTGCCACTCTAAGCTCTAGCCCACTCAGCTCCAGACTGCTTTCCAGCGCCCAAGCCGAGGAAAAATAATTCATCATAGACATCCACCAACACCTCGCCTTCCATCAACGTAGCGACGAAGTTTTTTTAAAACATCAAGGCACCCTAGGCATCAGCAAAACGGTATTACTACCAGCAGGTTCCCCCGTCAAACGCCCCTCCACCCGTGACGGAAAAGCCAATGGACTCGCCGCCAAAGTTTCTGGCAATGAACCCGCCGCCGCACTAGCAGCGAAATACCCCGCCCAATGCTCCGGTATCCAACAAATCGACCTCGTTCGTAAACTCGTCCCCGAAGCCGACATTCGCAAAAAAATCTTCTCCACCAACGCTCAAAAAATCATCCGCTTTTGATGGTAGCCACATGCGTCCCGTCCTACAGGCGAGACGCCTGTAGCTACGCTCAATACTCCCTGCGAGCTTTTTCCACTACCCCATCATTGATCGCCTACAATCTTCATGGCTTGCTGGTTTTCAACAAACCTGGAGGCGGACCAAAGCCGACGAATTTTGCCTTCGCTCCCTTACGAGGCAGCTTGAAATCAAACACCCCGTATCCCGTTTGCCGATTACCATGATACGAACGTCCATCCGTAGAGCCAATCATCACCCTTCTGCCCCCTACTTTTTCTTTTCCCAAATACATCTGCACATGACTGATCCCATTGGTTCTGCCATCCTTTGCCTGATAGGTGTGTGCCCAAAACAACAAATCTCCAGGTTGCAACTTCGCAAAAACCTTATCCTCAGTCGATTGCACTGTCGCTGGCACAGCGACCAATAAACCCGCTGCCTTCACCCACTCAAATTGACTAGCTGATGACCTCGCCAGTTTCATCCCCAACTGCTGCAACAAATAAAACATCGCCCCCGAACAGTCAAAACCTCCCTTATCCGGATCGGCACTGCCAAAGATATATTTTGCTAGCCTGCGCTCTCGACCTATCTTTAAAGCTAAGTCGATCACCTTCTTCCTCGCAGGATCTAAGTGTTCATACTCCACCAAAGCCGCTACTTCCAACTGCGCAGGAACTGCGTTCTTCTTCGCCTGACCATCTGCCAACAAACCCACTGGCAACCCCACCGCAAAGAGCAAGAACAAACAACTCACCACTCCTGTAAGCCTAATTATACTAATATACATCTTCATTCAAACTGTGTCGTAAATTTCATCCTATTACCATGAGGCTAACATGTTCTCCTTTCAACGATCAAAACGTACCACTTCACTTTTTTCACCATTTTTATAAATCAACTGCACCGTCACAAAGCGAGTCTCCAGCGGCACCGTAAGGTAAGTCTTCATATCACCAGTGATCTGCGCCATACCCGATTGATTCCACTCCGCAAAAGGGAAATCTGTAGCGGGAATTTCCTTATCTACACCATAGGTGATTTTATCTATCGCCCCCCTATAACTCAACAGCGTCGTGAAATAGAGCAACAGCTTGCCATCAAATTCACGAAGCGACACCCAACTCGTGTTTGTCATTTGCAGCATCTTGATATCATTCTTCGCCGACTGCGAAGCAGGCTCAAATTCAAATACAAAAGGTCCCCTCTCAACCCCATTGCGATCCTTATATTTGATACTGATCTCAGTCGCTACCTGTTTAACTGGCAAAGAAAAGTAAGGCGTCGGCAACATTTTTCCCGTACGATTATCCACATAATCCATCATCGGCGTCTTTTTAAAGCTCTCCATCTCCGCCGTTTTCCACCACAATTCTGTGCTCGCCTCAGCGATCGCCACATTGCCATTCCAACCAGCATTGTGTTTCATCCAAGTCAGTCGAACCGGGTTCTCCAAAACCGTAGTAGCCATCTGCGCCTGCAACTCTTTCAATGCAGCATCAGCTGAAGCTCGCCAGCCAGTTGCTTGCTCTTGATCCACAAAATGACGCAACAGCTTGCCTGCCTGATCTAGCTCCTGAAACCGTGCCAAATACACCTTCTGTTCACGCATGTCCCCTATCGAACGAGCACCCAGACGATCCGCCGAATAATCCAAAGCTAGGAAATGATACACTGGTGTATAATCAGGATGCTCACTAGCTAGTTGCTGCAACTTCGGCACCCGCTGCGCCCGTGGATACAACAGCGCCTTTGCCAACTGTGGCGCCAATAGATCAGTAGGGAAAGTTTTCGCTAATATCGCATAACTCTCCCTAGCTCCCTCCAAACCCTCCTGCACCCGTAACATAGCCGTGTAACGAAGATGAGGATCGATCTTATCCTGCTTGAACTTAAAATAACCAAGATACGCAGCCCGTGCCTTGGCATAGTCTCCCTCCAGTTCATGGATGCGAGCATTGTGGTAAAACTCATTAGCCGAATCTGCCTGTTCAATGATCCCATCTGTTTTTAGGGATTCAAAGGAGCTGGCGATTTTATCCAAAGATTTTGCCATCTCTTTGGTATCACCAGAAATGGATTCCGTCGAAGCTGCCATTTTTTCCGTATTCACCGCAACCTTCTCCGCCGAAACCGCCGTGCGCTCGACCACTGGCTGCATCGACTTCTCTCCCATCGTCAGCGCAGCCAGAGCTACGATCATCATCACCGCCACAGCAGCACCCGCATACCAAAAACCCTTATGCAGCTTCTTGCGCGAAATGTGACCCATAAAAATATGCTCATCCAAATCCGCACACAAGCGCGACATACCCTCGTTGAAATAACGCCCCGTATCCATATCGACTCCATGGATAAAGGTAAACGCTTTAATGGACTCCGGCACCTGCTCCGCGCTCGGCATATGCGCCCCTCCCAGTAGCAATGGCAATACCGGCTTATCCAAACGCAAAGCTGTTTCGATTTCAATCAGCACAAAGTCATCTTCGCCACCACCCCGCTGCTGCATCAGCTCCGTCCAATCTGGACCAATCAAAACTAACATCACATCTGTATTCACCAATTCCTCTTGCAGACATTCGCGGAAGTCCCTCGCCACCTCCATCCGCTCGACATCCATGAACACACTTTTTGCGCCATAATGCTCTTGAAGTTTTTGATAAATCAAACTGCGAGCACCCGAAGCCACCCCGTCAGCCCGACGATAGGAGAGAAATATCTTAGCCATGCCCAGACACTAATCGCACTATAAAAAATCGCAAATTTGCACTCTTAAAAGTAGCGCGGGTGTCCTCACCCGCTTCCCCTTACTGCCTAACCACCGCCAGCGGGTGGGGACACCCACTCTACATCAAGATTTCCCAAAATGCCCTTACTAAGACTTCCCGTTTATCCAATTTTCCGAAGATGTAATCAATCCTTACGGATTCACCCGCAACCCAGCTCGCCCTGCGAGAGTTCTTTGACGATCACCAGCGACCTTCACGGTTTCCTCAGCAGTTCTACCTGTTCCGGGAATAGCCGTTGCGAGGTGATCCTCCCATTTTAATATAGGTCGAGGTGTTGCTGGTAAGATACGCACCGTAGGTTTACCCCGATTGATCACTTCAAAAATCTCTCCCTCCCTTACTTGCGCCTCCACCTCAGCCCACTGAGCTTTCATTTCTCGAACGGTAATCGTTTTCATAATTAACATTAAACTCATGTTTCACGTTTCGCAAAACAATAGAGTTACAAATCATCTATCACCACGGAGGACGCAGAAGGCACAGAGACCGGAGTGAGAGATACAGATAGGAAAAGGTTCAAGGATGATTGAAAATACAGATGAGCCTTCAAACTTCTGCCATTAAAAAACTCTTTCCTACCTCTGTGAACTCTGTGCGCTCTGTGGTTCAATTTTCTTCTCTTAGTTTCATCAAGCTCCTAGTGCTAGGTCGAGTGGCTGATTCTTGACGGCGACAGGTAGTATCATAATTGATCGCTGCATGCCTGGTGTTCTAAATTTTTCACTTCTTCTTTTTCTTCTTCCTAGGTTTACCCAAGTTAGTATAAGGAGCCTTGTCAAAAGTACTGCCATCTCCCATCACACGCGGATCTTTAGCATCCTTGAGAATCCCCATCAAGCGTGTCGACAATTTCTCCCTCACCTCAGCGTAACCCGACTCATCAGCCAAATTTTTCAACTGATCTGGATCTTCACGCAGGTCATACAACTCCTCACCAGGACGTTTAGCAAAAGCCCAATCAAAATACTTGGGACCCTGCGCTGACACATTATCACGATTCATCACCAGCCACGCTTTGGTAGGACTAGAGTCCATATCAGGAAAAGTCGCGCGCGTATCTTCGATCAAATCCTCTTTCGAGGGCTGCTTGCCTTCACTCAATCCATAAGGATTGCCCTGTGGCCAGCGATCCGGTTTGAAGTTACGAATGTAGAGGAAATCCTTGGTCCGGATCGCCCGCTGCGGATAAGGCAGATTACCCGTGCGCGCCATGCCCACATGACGCTCCCTTCCCGTCACCACAAAGTCCCGACTAGGGTCCACCCAGCCATCTTTTTTTGAAGTTAATACATTCACCAAACTCTTACCCGTCATCACCTCTGGTATCTTTGTGATACCAGCCTCTAGGAAAGTCGGTGCCAAATCCATCAGATTAACAAAATCCTTCACCACTCTTCCTGCTGGCACCTTAGCCGGCCAGCGAATCGCCAAAGGAACCCCAGTACCAAAATCATAGAGATTGGTCTTGCCGTGCGTGAACCCTGGCGTGCCGTGATCCCCGCTCACCACCACGATGGTATTTTCCAATTCCCCAATAGCTTCCAGCTTGTCTAACAACAAACCCAAAGCCGCATCGAACGCCATCGCCTCCCCAAGATAGTCAGCAAAATCCTCCCTCACCACTGGCACATCCGGTACAAACTCCGGCATCGCACCCTTCAAGTCATCAGGGTTCAATCCCCACAAGCGTTTACCCGATCCTTTGATCCATTTACGATGCACATTAGTCGGCCCGAACCAATAACAAAAAGGCTGCTCTTTATTCTCCCGATCCTCCAGAAACAAATCAAAATTACCCGTCACCTCATCGTAGAGCACCTGCTTGGCCTCCTGCATCGTCTTGCCTCCCTCATCCATCATTCGAGTCACATTCTGAGAAAAAGTATTAAACTTACGCCCCGCGGATTCGTATTCGTATTTGCGTTCACCATAAGGCGCGTCATTCGGCTTGCCTGGACTCCAAACCTTATAAGTCTGCCCTATATGATAACCCGACTTCTTTAGCAACAACGGGAACGAAGGGATTTTTGCATCCCATTCCGCCCCCACCAGAATCGCCCCCAGACCCGTACGAAAGAAATACTGCCCTGACAGCAAAGAACTGCGACAAGGTGTGCAGGATGGCGAGGTAACAAAAGCATTGGTGAACAACACACCCTCTTTCGCCACTCGATCGAAATGAGGCGTTTGAATGATGGCATTCGGCCCCACTACCTTATCCACCTTCGCATAAGCACTCGCATAACGCCCCCAGTCATCCGCAAAAGCAAAAACAATATTGGGACGCTTGGAGTTCTCCTCCGCTACCACCTCCACTCGCAGCCCTTGCAAAGCCAGTAACAGAAAAAATCCGCCTACAAAATATCTCCATGCTTTTCTCATCATAGAACGAATCTCCCACCACTTTCCCTATCGTCAATGGCGCAATCCCGCCTCATTCTTTGGAGTGCGCGCGGCTCGACGCCGCTTTCTCCCCTTCGTCCTCCGCTCAACACAAAGAGCGTTCGATCATCCCCCCCCCAGAAGTGCTACCGTTCAGCCATGCTCAAACCCTTCAACTCTATTTTTTCCGCCCTTCTCATGGGTTATCTTAGCACCACGCTCGGCATCGCTCAAAATGACCCATCAAATCCAGACCTGATACAGCTCGAAAAACGAGTCACCTCCATACCCGGACAAATGATGGGTCCTTTTGTGATTCTTCCCAATGACCACCTGCTCACCATCAAGGACGACCGCTCTTACCGCAGCGCTGACGATGGAAAAACCTGGCAGTCCAGCCCCTTGTTGCCCAACGGTCCTGTGGTGAAAATCAGCAACGAACGCGCTCTGATTCGCAGCAAAAAAGTTACGACCATTCTCGTATTCATGAACCTCGCCAGCGAGCGCAAATGGAAGTGGGACAAAGAAAAAAACCGTCCCGCCCCAGATTCCAGACTCGATTTTTGGTCGATGCGCAGTCTTGACGATGGCAAAACCTGGATCGATGCCCAACGCATCATGAAAGGTTACTGCGGAGCTATCCGCGATATGATCCAGACTCGCAGCGGCGAAGTAGTCGTCACCGTGCAACCCCTGCTGATCAAAGAAGCTCGCCACGCCACCCAACCCTACGTCTCCTCCGATGAAGGCAAAACCTGGACTCCCGGGCAGTTGCTCGATTTCGGCGGACGCGGCCACCACCTCATCCGACAAGGGACGAACCTGGACAAAAATGAAACCCGCCAGCATCGGTGCCAGCAGTGCTCCCGCGATGCTCAAACGTCTAGCAAGCGGACGACTACTCTTGGTCTGGAATCAACTTTACCCCGAAGGAAAAACCACATACGAACGTCGCTCTGGCAACTATTCACAACGAGCGGGCAGTTGGCACCGCGAAGAACTCTCCATCGCCTTCTCCGACAATGACGGAGAAAGCTGGACCCCTCCCACCGTCATCGCCCGCAAAGCAAAAACCTGGATCTCCTACCCCTACGTTCTCGAACGCCACCCCGGCGAAATCTGGATCACCACCATGCAATGGGACTAAGAGTAAAAATCCACGAGCAAGATTTTATTGGCAAGCCATGAACTTCAGCTCCGAAGAATAAGATTGGCTCACGCAGCCTGAACGAAGTGCAGATGGCCGAATTTTAAATCTCACATTTCAAATCTCAAATCTAATAAGCGCAATGGCATTGCGTGGCGATTATCTTTCTCCCACACAATACAAAAACTCCTGACGCTTGCCGCCCACCTTCTCCGAGACCCTCAAGTAAATCTGATCTCCAGCAAAAGACGGCGTGGCGAACACATCACCGCCCAGTTTATTTTTGGCTACCACATCGAGTTTTTTTGGATCAGGCTTGATCACAAAAGTCAGCCCTTCCTGACTGATCATAAAAATGTGCCCTCCCGCCAATACCGGCGATGAGTTGAACACCCCACCCAGTCTTTCTTTCCACATTTCTTTACCCGTCGCCGCTTCAAAACAATACGCCATACCCTTGTCGGTGATCGCATACAAATACCCCTCGTAGGTCAACATCGAAGGCACGTAAACCTGCACCTCATTGCGCCACACTACCTCCCCCGAACCGTCCGCTTTCACCGCCACCGTTTCTTTTTTTGGATAACCCCCACTGGCAAAAGCCAGCCCACCCTCCACCACCACCGAACCAACACATTCCTCCGTCGTCGCATCGGGCGCACTCCACAGAAGCTTGCCACTGGCAGGATCGTAGGCAGCCATCATTTTACAGCCAGCGATGATGAGTTGATCTTTGCCTGCCACCTTACAAACCACCGGTGACGGATAATTCGGCGATTTAGGACGATCTTGTTTCCACACCACCTTTCCCGTCTTGCGATCCAGGGCAGTGACGTATCCACCATTAGCGTGATCCGCCGCCACCAAAACCAGATCCTTATACAAAATCGGTGATGCACTGTAGCCCCAGTGAGATTTAAAATCTCCCACCTTTTTTTGCCAAAGCACCTCCCCATCCAAACTAAGTGCCGTCAGATGCACCGCCGCATCGTTCATGAACAAAACCACCTACGCCTTGCTTGAAAAAGGCGATTACCCAGGCGCGTCCAAGTATTTTGTATTACCTCCCAAGTTCACCCCCGACATGCTCACCCTTCATCAAACGCAAAGAGATCTCATTGGATGGAATTCTCCGGTTAGAAAAAGAGGCAAGCTTCGACAAAGCCTCCGTGCTCTTTGGTGCTGACAAAGCCGCATCTCTGGCAAAACGCTCTGGAGTCGATGTCGAACACTGTTATGGCTTCTACCACCAAACCAAAGAAGCCACCGCTGAAGTCATCGCCCTCTGGAAAGACGGCACTTTCAAAATCGTCCGCCTTGACGATGTGGGTAAACTCCTACCTGTAAAATAACGCGCAAGCTTCTTCAAACCAATATACACTGCTCCCCATAATTATGGCAAGCGAGGCGCTCGCCCTACAACATGAAAAACTTCACGTTCTTCATGGTGAGCCCCTCCTCTCCCGGTCTTCCTCCTATAAACCTACAGCCTAAATTCCTACGGCCCTCCTTATAAAAAAATCCCCCTTGCTGCCGCAATACCGTAATGTTACATTGCAGCATGAATACGATATTACCAATCAGTAAACGGGGAACCATCACGCTCCCACCCAGTATTCGGCGTAAGTATGGTTTAGATAGCATGGATGGAAGCTTACTTATTCTGGAAGAACGAGAAAATGAACTGATATTAACCCCAGCCGCAGCAGTTCCTCTTAGGGATATCCCTGAAAAAAAACTCAAGGAATGGCTGCGTAAGGATGAGGAGGAAATGCAGACATTTTTACTTGAAAAAAAAAAGAAATCTCAACGTAAATGATTCTATTTTGTGATGCCAGCGTACTGCTAGCAGCAAGCGGGTCTGGCTCGGGGGCTTCGCGTTATGTTTTCGAGAATGCCCTGGCATGTGACTGGCGAACAGTTTCATGCCCGTGGTGTGTATCAGAAACAGTGCAGAATCTGCACAAATTGCCTGGCCAAGCCCCTCATGTCTGGCGGGATGACATTAAGCCAATCCTCGAAATCAAGCCCGATGCTTTAACGCTGGACAAATTACTAGTTTTCCCCAAGAGCAAGGATCGCCCTGTTTTGTTGGCCGCACTCGCAGCGAAGGCAGATGTGCTACTAACGCTTGATCGAGAGGATTTCCAAAATACCATTGGCAATGCCATCTACGGAATGAATATCAGGACACCAGGGGCATTCCTAATGGATCAACGCGCAACTGGATTGATTGAATAAATAATTTTGATCCCATCTTTCCCTATCTTCCCTCTGCGTCTGCGTGTCTTTGGACGCTTCGCTCGACCTTTTAGGTCGCCTGTCTTCACCCTCGAAAGCGGGATTCGGCTGCGTGAGCCATCCCCAACTCCTGAGTTTAAGTTAAGGTTTAAGTTTAAGTTTTCCTAATTCAACCTTCTAACTTCCCCCTAAATACCTACAGCCTAAACTACTACCCACCCACCTCTTAACTTCAATCCCTTCAATCCCTTCATGGTGATCTCATCTTTCTCACCTCTGCGTCTCCGCGTCTCTGCGTGAGCCCCACCTTTCCCAACCTCTCCCCTAAAAACCTACAGCCT
>JAKISY010000071.1 GCA_021648365.1 Verrucomicrobiales bacterium | reverse complement strand
GCAGGATCAAGCTTTAGTGTGGAAATTGATCAATGACGAAGCCACAAAATCGGGATGGGATCATGCTCGTGATGATGAAATCAAAAAGATGGAAGAATATTATATGGAAGGCAAAGGAGTTCCTGTTCCTGACCGTCAGCTAAGAAGTCGTCGAGTCAATGTACATGGTTTCCACAGCAGTGCAGCAGGAGATCAGCAAGCGGGTAGTGAGTCTGGTGAGCATAGCAAAGTTGATCACAGCGGACACAAGGAAGCAAAAGCTACTGGCCATGATGTGGGAGAGGTGGTTGAGCTGGGTTCCCATGGCGAAATCATCATCGAAGTGCCACGAGAACAGAAGAAGTTTCTTTCCAACCACGGCCCAGCTTACGGGACCTATTATGCGATTTATTTCCTAATGACGGGCTTGCACGGCTTGCATGTGATCGGTGGGGTTGTGGTGATGGGTTATTTCCTGTTGTTCGGCAAAAAGCTGTTCCTCAAGGACCCAGAGCACATGGCAAACCGTGTTGAAGTGGTAGGCTTGTTTTGGCACTTTGTTGACTTGGTTTGGATCTTCCTCTTTCCTATCATGTATTTGTTTTAATTGGAAGCAGGCACCCATTGGCAATCACAAACATCATAGAATCATTTATAAGTAGCGATCATGGCGAACTCACCTGAAGAGATTGAAAAACATAGAAAAGCGTACACTGCAGTAGGGATAGCTTTGTTCGTATTCACGGGCATCACCGTGGCAGTTGCTAGAATTGATTTTTTTGATTTTGGTGAGCCGGGCATCAGCGCCCTTGATGTAGCAGTGGGCTTGGCAATAGCCCTTTTCAAATCCTCCTTGGTGGCTTTGATCTTCATGCATTTAAATCATGAAAAGGGTTTGATCTACAAGATGCTGCTATTTACTTGTTACTTTGCTTTTGGCATGATGCTATTGATGCTCTACGCGTTGTGGAATCCTGTTCACGCTGCTTTTTAGATTGATTTGAGCTAAATTTGTTATGTCTCTGAAACAATTCCATATTGTCTTTATCTTGACTGCGGTGACGCTGTCGGTGGGCTTTGCTGTATGGGCTTTCACACGTTATCAACCGCAGGGGGGGGTGTTGTTTATGGGTGGAGTCAGTTGCTTGGCTGCTGTGGCTCTTAGCGTCTACGGGGTGTGGTTTTTGAAAAAACTGAAAGGTCAGGAAAATTGATTGATGAGTATCTTGCTTGCTAGTTTGATGAATCCTATTTTTGCCTGCGCGGTTTGCACTGGCTCGCTTGATGATCCGCAGACTAATGCCGCCAACATGGGAATATGGGTTATGCTTTTTGTTTTGATGGGGGTGCTGTCGTGCATCGTGACTTTTATAATTAATCTAGCGCGGCGTGGTCGTCGGCTTGAGCTGGAAACAGCGGGAATGAATATTAAACATAGATAAAAAGATGATTATTGCGGGAATTAATCAAGCCATTGGAATGGCAGAGATCGCTAGTGAACACGGCGACATGGTGAATCATTTCCTAGAAATGGTGCACTGGGTGATGGGAATGTTGTTTATCTTCTGGTCGGGATTTTTGATCTTTGTATTGTTACGTTTCAATAAGAAGGCTAATCCTAAAGCGCAATATGAGGGCATGACATCCCATTTCTCTACGCACGTGGAGATCGGCGTGGTGATTGTCGAAGTGGTTCTGTTGCTGGGTTTTGCTTTTCCTTTATGGGCAGCGAGAACCGAGGGGATTCCTACTGGCGATGATGTATTGAAAATCCGCGCGGTGGGGGAGCAGTTCCGCTGGAGTTTTCATTACGCTGGAAAAGATGGAAAAATTGGGCTGACGGATGTCAGTGCGATGAGTTCTGCTAATGGAATTGGTTTGTTGAAACAGGATCCTAATGCTCGTGATGACTTTGCTACTTTGAATGAGTTGGTTTTGCCATTGGGTCAAAAAGTGATCATTCAGGTGACTTCCAAAGACGTGATCCACGGCCTGGCTCCGATTCCACTGATGACGCAACAGGATGCGATTCCTGGGCGTGAGATTCCGATGTGGTTCACGGCGACTAAAACGGGTGAGTGGGACATCGTCTGTGCTCAGCTGTGTGGTGCAGGTCATGCTAACATGGTGGCAACGGTGAAAGTGCTACCGAAAGAAGAATTTGACGCTTGGCTTGCTGAGCAGACTCCGATGTTCCCACCAGACGCTAAGTAGGGTTGGGGTTGCGTTTTTCAAATAGCTGTAGGGATACAGCTTTAGGCTATATGTGATGTGGAACAGCTTTATAAGCTGTGATTTAACATTACTCTGACTCTTGAGTAAGTGATGGTTGATAGCAGCACAAAACGTCCTAGCAAACTCTGGCACCGCTACTCAATAGTGGTCGCTGCCGTTACGGTGCTGTTGATCTGGTGGGGAGCGGCGACGACGACGGAAAAAGCGGGCATGGCTTTTGCTGATTGGCCTTTGAGTCAGGGTTCGCTCAACCCTGATGGCTGGCTCAAGCATCTGCCTTATTTTCTTGAACACGGGCATCGCTTGCTTGCCAGCTTGGTGGGTTTTTTGACCTTGGGTTTGTTCGCTACGGCTTTTGTTCGCAATGGCAAGAATGTGATTGAGTTGTTGGTGGTGGTGATCGCCTTGGCGGCGATGGTGGTATTGGTGGCAATGGGTGGGGCGGAAAAAATGGTGGTGGAGCGCAAGGAGCCTTTCTGGTGGGCGGCGACGGCAGTAGGCTCGGGGGTAGTGGCGTGGTTGGTGTATTCCTGGCGTTGGCGGCAGTGGAGCTTGACTTGCAAACTTTCGGCTTTGGCTTTGTTATTGGTGACCTTTCAAGCCTTGATGGGAGGTATTCGAGTAACGGAGATCTCGGATGCGTTTGCGGTGGTACACGGTTGTTTGGCGCAGGGTTTTTTCTGTCTTTTGATTTGGATCATTCTTGCTTCGTCTGAGCGCTGGCAACAGTGGCAGCCGGTGATGTCAATTTCACTGCGTAGCCGGTTACGTTCGATGACGAGTTTTCTTTGCTCTGCGGTGTTTGTGCAACTGATCCTTGGGGCGCTGATGCGTCACCACCATCGTTTCGGTTTGGCTGATACGGGGATTTTGCTGACGGGTGGGGCTTGGTTGCCACCCTTTGATTTCGATCAAGAGAATGAGATTCTGGTGATCATGTTTTTGCATAAGTACTGGGCTTTTTTGCTCAGCGTGTTCACGGTATTGGTTTTTGTCTGGGCGACTCAGACTTTACCAAAAGGGCACTTGTTGCGCCGATTGATAGGCGGTATGGTGATCATGTTGGGGGTACAGATCACGCTTGGAATTTGCGTGATTATATGGGGTAAGCCGTTCTGGATCACTAATTTTCACGTAATCAATGGATTGTTGATATTGGCATTGAGCTTTGTCACTGCGCTATTTGCCTGGCGGGGGAAGCATGGGGAGGTGTCAGTGAGTCTGGATGATCAGTAATGCAGCGATGACGAACGGGGCGGGAAATGTTTGGTAAAGGATAAACACTACTCGATAAAAAATATTTCAACCGCTGATCCACTGATGAACACTGATAGGTATTGCTTTTGCGGATTATTTTTCCTTATCAGTGATCATCAGTGAAATCAGTGGTTTGATTTTTCAATTTTAAAAAACGTCGTGTAGTGTGAAAGGGTGTATAGCTTGAGATGATGGCGGAGCAGGAAGTGACAGAGCAAGAGCAAGACGTGAGTGGTGGAGCCAACTCTGCTGTGGTGGGCTTGCGGGAAGACTTGGTGACTTTGACCAAGGCTCGTTTGAGTGCCTTGGTGGTGATGACGACGCTGTTTGGATATTTGCTGGCGGCGCGTTCGCTTGGTTCGTTTTCGTGGTGGGATTTGGGGCATACGATCTTTGGCACTTTACTTACTGCTTTTGGAGCGGCGGCTTTTAACCAGGTAATGGAGTTGGAGGCGGACGCGAAGATGGATCGCACGGCTGATCGCCCTTTGCCGACGAGGCGAGTATCGGCGGCGGCGGCTTTTGTATTGGGTTGGTTGTTCAGTGCGTTTGGGGTGGTGCATCTGGCGATGAAGGTGGATTTCTTGGCGGCAGTTTTTGCGGCGGCAACTTTGTTGACTTATTTGTTCATTTATACGCCGATGAAAACGCGTTCGACTTGGAACACAGTAGTGGGCGCGGTGGCGGGTGCTTTGCCTCCTTTGATCGGTTGGGCGGCGGCGGGTGGAGGCTTAACTCTGGGTGGGGCGTATTTGTTTGCTTTGTTATTTTTCTGGCAGATGCCGCATTTTTTGGCGATCAACTGGATGTATCGGGATCAGTATGTGCAGGGTGGTTTTGTGATGTGGTCAAATGATGATGATGATGGGTCGAAAACTTCGCGACTGGCGATTCAGTTTTCGGTGTTCACTTTGCTGCTACCTTTTATGCCAGTGTTGAGCGGTGAGGCGCATGGCTGGTTTTTGATTCCCGGAGTGCTCTTAGGGGGGATGATGCTGAAGTATGCTTTGGTCTTTCGTAAAGAGCGGACGCGAGAAAAAGCGCGGGCTTTGTTTTTTTATACGCTGGCTTATTTGCCACTGGTGCTGTTGTTTAGCTGGGCAGCTTGGGGGATTAAGAATTAAGAATTTTGAATGATGAAAAGGGAGAGAGAGTTTAATCCGCAGTTGTTTTGGGCGACGATCATTGGCATTTGTCTGGTGATCGTTATGGGCTCGGTGTTTGTCACGCGCAGTTATATGAAGCGCAGGAACTATGAGGCGGCGAATCCTCGCTTGCCATTTTTGAGCAAATTGGAGAAGGATCTGAAGGGTGTGAATCGAGATGGCAAGGATATTCACTTGGCGCAGTTGAAGGGTAAGGTGTGGGTGGCAGGTTATTTATACACGGACTGTCCTTCGGCTTGTTTGGGCTTGGCAGCCTATATGGCGGATGTGAATAAGCTGTATGGGAAGAATGAAAATTTCCATTTGGTGTCGATCAGTCTCAACCCGAAGGGGGATACGCCGGAGAAGATGGATGCTTTTGTCAAAAAGAACGGGGTGGATGCGGATAACTGGTGGTTTCTGTCGGGAGATGAAGAGGAGGTGCGCAAATATATGCTGCGTTATTTTAAGCTGTATTCGGTGAAGGAGAATACCGAAACGGAGGCGATCGCGTCGAATGGTCAGTTTTCCCATGATCAACGCTTGGTATTAGTGGACAAGGGCGGCAATATTCGTGGTTATTATCGGGTGATGGATGCGCAGCGTGGCAGTCAGGAGTTGTTGCGTTTGAAGGCGGATGTGAAGCGCTTGCTGGACGGGGATGAGGGGGTGAAGTGAATTGAGTATAGGAAATGAATTTTTAACCACGGATTTCACGGATAACACGGATGTTTTTTTGAGGCATCTTTCAGGTCTTCTTATTTGTGAAATCCTTGGTTCTCTTTTGAATTAACAAAATGTTATGACAGTTCATGATCTTCCAGCTTTAAATGCCTCGCTGAATGCGGTTTGTACCGTTTTGTTGTTAGCGGGCTTTGTGTGTATCAAGACGGATAGGAAAAAGGCGCATGTGTTTTTCATGGTGTCGGCGTTGGTGGTGTCGGCGGTTTTTTTGACAAGTTATGTTTCGTATCACTACTTGAAAGCGGGGGTGGTGACGGAGTTTCCTACTGAGTATGCGACGGCGCGTATCATTTACTTTTTGATCTTGGTGCCGCATATTATTTTGGCTGCGGTGAATGTGCCGCTGGTGATCTTGACGGTGGTGCCTGCGGTGAGGCAGCGTTTTGATCGTCACCGTAAGCTGGCGAAGTGGACTTTCCCGATCTGGCTCTACGTATCGGTGACGGGGGTGCTGGTCTATATGATGCTGTATCAGTGGTATCCTCCGGTGGAATCCTCAAAAATTAAGGGAGAGGTGAGTTTTGAGAATACTTTGTTTCAGTACCATGCCAAGCCGGAGGACGAGGTGGTGCAGGCTTCTTTTGTGATGAAGAATAACAGTGCTGAGATGGTGGAGATCACAGGTTTGGAGACTTCGTGTTCTTGTCTGGATGTGCGTGCGGATAAAATGAAGGTGCCGCCAGGTGGCAGCGCTTTGATCGAAGCCGATTTTTCATTAGAGAAGTTGGCGGGCACGGCGGAGAAATTTGTTTATGTGCGCACCAAGTCACCGGATTTTCACGAGCAGCGCTTGACTGTACGGGTGACGATTGATGCTTTGTTTGCCATCGAGCCGATGATGTTGGATTGGGTGATCGGGGAGCCTGCGAAAGAAAAACGGATCAAGTTCCGTGTCTTGCGTGATAAGCCGGTGAAGCTTGTATCGGTGAGCACTCAAAGCGAAAAAGCAACGGTGCGTCTGGAGGTGATCGAGCCAGGCAAGGTTTATGATCTGGTGGTGAAACCTGAATCGACGGAGGCGGGACTGTTGGGTATGATTCGAATTGTCACTGATTGCGAGATCGAAAAACATCGCAATCAGATGGCGTATTTTTCGGTGAAAAGGGCAGAGCAAGCAGAGTGAGGCATTGATAAGCTGAAAGGGTGGGAATGAAACTGAAACAGGCGATCAAACAATTATTGTGGATCACTGCGCTGGCGGTTTTGGCGGCGGGCATCACTTTTTTTGTGCATAAAAAAGCACCTGCTTTATATGAGGTGAGTGTGGTGAACGAAAATGAGGTCACCTGGGAAGAGGTGCATCAGTGGGCAGGTAAGGTGATTTGGATCGATGCGCGCAGTGAGCGGGATTTCGCCAAATCTCACGTTGGTGGTGCTTTGCTTCTGAATCAGGAGAACTGGGCGGATCTGCTGTGGCAACACCGTGATGTGATCGAGTCGGTCGAAGAGGCTGATCGGTTGGTGGTGTACTGCGATGGTAGTAATTGCCGTCGCAGCAGTGAGATAGCTGAGCGCTTGCGCACGGAGCTGGCTTTGGAGCGAGTCTATGTGCTGAAAGGAGAATGGAAGTGAGGGCTTGACGAGTGTATGCTTATTTGGTATTTTTATGGTATGAAAGCAACTACTATAAAACTGCAAGGGCAGTTGCTAGAGAATTTGCAGGCGAGTAAGCCTGAGCATCAGACTTTGACTGCTTATGTGCGATCGGTGCTGCAGGGGGATCTTGACCGTGTGAAACTCAAGGAGGCGGCTCTTGTTTATCGGGCTTTTATCGAATCCGATGAAAGCGAGAAGATAGACATGGATGAATGGGGGCGGGCGGATTTAAATGTCGAGCCGTGTGAGAGCGGTGCGGCGTTATGAAAAGGGGATCTATTTACTGGGTTAACTTGGGTGCAAGTCATCCGCCAGAATTTGGCAAAACACGTCCAGGTTTGGTGATTTCGAATTCGATTCAGAACTCGATATTGGACAGCGTGGTGGTGGTGCCATTATCTAGTCGTCCGGGGGAAATTTGGCCTTTGCGACTGCCTTTGACTGGAGTTAAGGGCAAAATTTCTTTTGCTGTTCTGCCAGGTATCCGACAGGTAAGCAAATCTCGATTGGTGAAACCGATGGGTTTTGCTACATCTGATTTTATGTCCAGCTTGGACGAGGCGTTGCTCCTGTATTTGAGCGATTGAGTTTCGCTATCGCATGCTAGATTTTAATACCTCGGCACGTTGTTATCGATTTCCTGTGACCACAGGTCGATGCCGCCATTCAGGCTCCAAGTATTAGGGTAGCCTTTTTGACGTAGGAATTGCACCGCTTGCAGCGATCTCATGCCGTGGTGGCAATGCACGATGATGGCTTGGCTTTTGTCTTCGGGTAGGATTTGATCTACAGTGGAAGCAAAGTTCGATAGTGGTAATAACTTAGCTCCTTCGATGTGGCAGATGCGGTGCTCGTCCTGTTCTCGGCAGTCCACCCATAGGGTGGATGCGTTGAGGTGCAGGCTGCCATCGTGCACACTTATTTCTAGTTGTTCAGTGGTGGGCAGTGGTGCTGTATCGGACATGGCTGGATTCGGGTGGAAAAATGTGTAATTTTCGGTTCAGCGCACGACCGTGACTCTGGTTCCTTTTTCCACATTGTGGTAAAATTTCTTAGCCATAGGTGCGGGCATGCGCACGCAGCCATGCGATGCCGCGTAACCTGGTAAGTAGCCTACATGCAGCCCGATACCGTTGACGAAGCGCATAAAATAATGCATGTCAGCTCCATCAAAGGTCGTGCCAGGAGGTTTAGCATCTTTTTTCACATCGATGTCTCTTTTGGCGATGGTACCATCGGGGTAAACGTAATCGCCAAAGAGATTAGACTGATGATCGATGTCTTTTTGAGTGATTTTGAAGGTGCCAGTGGGAGTTTCGAGCCCTTCGGTGCCACTAGAGACTTTGGAGACTCCGACGAGATGTTTGCCTTTATAAAAGTAAGCTCGCTGCTGAGTCAGATTGAGCACGATAGATGGCTCGCCCTGCACGCCGTCCCCATCCCAGTAGGAGACGGTGTCTTGTTTCATCGCGCTGCTGGTGAGGCGCTCGGATGGACCGAGGCCGTAGCGATTGCCGACGACGCTGGTATTACCTGCGAGGTAGGGGACTCCAGGGTCGTAGTTGTTACTGATGCAGCTAATTGAGCTGATCGCCGAGAGGCATGCCAGCGGCAGCCACTTGGCGACAGATTTGGATAGAAGGTTCATAACAGCGCGAGATCTTTAAGGTTTCCAGATTATCCACTATAGCGCAGCTTTTCCTTGATGGAAGTGGAGATTGTCAGGGGCGGATGGGGAGGTGAGGGCGGAGGTCAGGGCTTGTGGCGGCGGAAAAATTTCAGAGCGAGATTTTCCAACAAGACAATAGAGGTGTCCGGGCGGACGCGAAATTGTCTTGTTGCTGTGGGTGTGTGCTGTAGCGGGATTCAAATAGTTCACTTATTACCATGGATTTGTATTGAGTTGAGAGAGGATTCTGTTTAGGTTCCGTTTTAAGCCTAGCCTTTCGGTGGAGGCGGGTAGGGGCGAGCGATCAAGTTGAGCAGATTGAATTGAAAATTTTATGGCACGTAGAGCGAGTTCGGGAATCAGTTGGGGGCATATTTTGGGCATAGCTGCCGCGATCATAGCTGTTTTTGTGATGGCTTTTATGTTGTTCCGCATTGTTGCGGGTGGCGCGAGGCAGGGCAGTGGAGATTTTGCGGCTGCGGTGTCTTTGAATGTGGGAGATTATTTGAAAAATGCCAACAGTCTGCGAGGCAATGTCTATCAGATCGAGGGCAAGGTGGAGGAGCGCTTGAAGTGGACACCAGACCGCGGGCGGTTGGTCAGTATGGATATTGAAAGTGGGGAGAGTTCTTCGCCGCTGCCGGTGTTGATTCCTCAAGAGTTCAGTCATGTGAACATCGATCGCGGTGCGCGCATGGCTTTTGTGGTGAAGGTGGGCAGAGATGGTTTGTTGATTGCGCAATCGGTGGACTCGAAATAAAGATCATGAGTGTGTTGTTTTATTCTAAAAGATTCAAATTGTGTTTGAGCGCTGCGTTGATGGGTAGTTTGTCGCTATCGTCTGTGCTGATCGCGCAGGTGTTCACGCCTCCATCGCAGAAGCCTGCGAGTTCGAGTAACAATAACAGCACAACAACGGTGAAATCGCAGAGTGGCGGTGGTGGCTCGAAGCAGATGTTGGGCAATGATGTGCCGTTTTTTGATCCGGGATCGGAGACCTTTTCTTTTGATGGCAAAAACTGGAACGTCAATAACAATCGGGTCTTTGCGGCGCGATTTGAGAAATACCTCAATGCTCCGCCATCTGAGAGCGAGCAGGACAAAGCTTATCGTGCGGTGATGCGTGAGGTGCTCGATGCACTTTCTCCACATCGCAAACCTAACTTGCCTAAGGCGGTGGCTTTGCTGGAGGGCGCGTCAAAGTTTGAGCAGGACGCACGGCTTTGTGAATCGCTGGCAAACGCGGTGTATCGGGTGTGGTTGGCAAAAAAGAGTGTCGGGGATCTGAAACGTATCAATCAGGAGTTGAAAAAACAGCGCAAGCAGTTGGATTGGAAATTTGAGCAGTGGAATGAACCGACGGCTTTGCAGCCAGCGAGTAAGGATGGGAAAAATAAGTCTAAGCCGGTGACGGTGGCGAATGCGGGGCAGGTGCAGCGTTTCATACAAAGGATCACCGAGGTTGAGGCGAGCCGAGTGAAGAACATGGCGAAGATGGAACTCTCGCAGATACAGGCGAAGCTGGAGTTCCAGGCTTTGATTTTGCAGTTTTTCATGCAACGACGTTTTGAGCATGTGATCATGGCGGCGCGGATCTATACGGAATTCTTTCGTGATGGCAATGGTAAGTTGGATTTTGAAAAAGGTTCCGACATCGAGAAATCGTTCAGCCAAAGTCTGGGCTTCAGTCCGACGGTGACGACTTTGGATTCGTTTGCCAATGAGGCGATTCGCGATGTCAATGAAGCAGTGCAAGCTTTTGACTTCTTAATCGAGAAGGGGAATTTGGACGGAGCTAGCAAGCGCTTGGCGGAAGCTTTTTTGAGCGGGGAATACATGCCCAAGGTGCGGACTTTGCCGATGGAGAAAAAGCAAAAGGTAGCGGAGTACTCGCGCATGTCGTTTCAGCTGATTTCGACTTTGCAGATACGGGATTATACCTTAGCGGAAGAGCTGGTGAAAAAGATGCGTGCTGCGGCACAGGATTTTGATTACTCCAAACCGCTGCAAGCGATCGAGGTGGCGAAGATCACTAGTAACATGCGTATCCGCACGGCAAAAAATGCGGCGCTCAAGGGGCAGAATGAGGTGTATGAAGAGAACATCAAGGCGGCGGCTGAAATCTGGCCGACCAACCCGGTGTTGAAGGAGCAGTTCAATTTGATCGCGGATCAGGGGGATGTGATGCAGCAGGCTAAGCTGGAGTTTGATCGTCTGATCAGCACGCAGAGTTATCGTCAAATATATAATGACAAGGGACGCTTCATCGCGGCGACGGTTGATGATGCGGGGCGGCAAGAGGCACTGACTGAGATTTTGACTAATATCCAGGAGATTGAGATTTCGCTGAAACAGGCAGAGGCTTTGGCGAAGGGGGGCAATCCTTATGGTGCTTGGGAGATTGTCGAGCGGGTATTTAAGCGCTTTCCCGATGATCAACCGCTGGGAACGCAGCGTTCGAATTTGGCGACGGAGGTGGCGGAGTTTGTCGGAGCTTTGAAAAAAGCGGAGAACTTGGAGCAGCGTAATCAAGCCGGTTCGAGCTTGGCGTGGTATCTCAAATCTCGCAAGATGTACCCTAACAGCATTTTTGCTCAAGAGGGGATTGGGCGTTTGGTGGAGAGCATTTTACCGGATCAAGAGGGGGAAGAGCAGTGACCTTTTGGTGATTCTGTGAGTTGTTGGGGGAAATCCTAGTTTTTATTTAGAATAATTCTTGATATCAATTAGGATGAGGGTGAAGGTGCGCATATAGAGATGGTGTCTAAACTTCGACAGGATATAGCAGCAAAAGGTGAGTCAGGTGGTGGCGCGCTGGGTGGTTTGCGTATGACTAAACAGCGCAAGCTGGTTTACGATGTGCTGTTGGACGAGCGAGATCATCCGACTGCTACTGAGGTATACATGCGTTCGAAACAGCGGATGTCGAGTATTTCGCTAGCGACGGTTTATAATTGTTTGGAGACTTTGAGTGCTGCGGGATTGGTCAAGCAGGTGAATGTGGGCAGGGATGCTTCGCGTTATTGCCCTAATTTGGCGCAGCACGCTCATTTCATCTGTGTGAAATGCGAGCAAGTCCTCGATATAGACTTGAAGAATGACAAAGAGGTGGAATCGGTATGGGAGCTACCTGAGGGGGCACGTATCGACCAATTGGAAGTGGCGATGAAGGGGGTTTGTCCTGATTGCAATGCAGCGGAGAAAGAGGTGGGCGGCAATGGGTGAAGGTAGCGATTTTTTGATTTTAGACATAAGAAAATAATAACATGAGTCAGGTATTATCGATCAGTAATTTGAAGGCCAATGTGGCAGGGCAAGAGATTCTCAAGGGATTAAACCTTGAGGTTCCGCAAGGAGAAGTGCACGCGATTATGGGACCCAACGGTTCTGGGAAAAGCACCTTGGCGAAAGTGATGGCAGGTCACGAGGACTATGAGGTGACGGCTGGTGGGATCACGATGAATGGTGAAGATTTGCTCGCTATGGAAATCGATGAGCGTTCACGGGCGGGATTTTTTCTCGCTTTCCAATACCCGCTTGAGATCCCCGGTGTTAGCATCGCCAACTTTATTCGCGCGGCACGTCAGGCGCGTTTGCAAAAGGGTGATGAGCTGGATGCTGTGGCTTTTTACAAGGAAATGTATGGCAAAATGGACGAGCTGAAAATTGATCGTTCGTTTACAGGGCGTGCGGTGAATGAGGGTTTTTCTGGTGGCGAGAAAAAGCGTTTGGAGATTCTGCAGATGATGATGTTGGAGCCGAAATACGCGGTCTTAGATGAGACGGACAGTGGTTTGGACATTGATGCGCTGAAAATCGTTGCTGATGGAGTGAATGCGATGCGTTCGCCTGAGCGTGGATTTTTGGTGATCACTCATTACCAGCGCTTGCTGGATTACATCGTGCCAGACGTGGTGCATGTGCTTTATAAAGGGGAAATCATCAAAACTGGTGGCAAGGAATTGGCGCTGGAATTGGAAGATAAGGGTTACGACTGGGTGATTCAGGAATTTGCGGATCAGGAAGTCGCGGTGGGGGTGTAGGTTTTATAGCGGTTTTTATCATAGAGTTTAAAAGGAAAGGGCGATACAATGAGTCAAGACACAGCAACTGCAGCAGCGGTAAACATCGATCAAGACGCGGGTGATTTTAGTTTCCCTGAAGACTACGCCTACGATGCGGGAACGGGGCTTTCTGAGAAGACCGTGGAGTATATTTCGGGGGTAAAGAACGAAGAAAAGTGGATCTTGGATTTTCGTAAAAAGGCGCTTAAGATCTTCGAGGGCAAGCCCTTACCGACTCATTGGGCGAGTAAGGATTTGGAGAATATCATCTTCAATGATATTCGGTATTATTTGGCAAAAGGGCAGCAGCCGAGCCGTTCATGGGATGATGTGCCGGATGATGTGAAGGAGACTTTTGAGCGTCTCGGCATACCAGAGAAGGAGCGTAAGTTCCTCGCAGGAGTGGAGGCTCAGTTCGACAGTGAAGCGGCGTATTCCAATGTGAAGGTGGAGCTGGAAAAAGAGGGGGTGATTTTTGTCAACTCCACCGAAGGCTTGCGTGAGCATCCTGAGATTTTCCGCAAGTGGTTTGGTAAAGTGATCCCGACGGGTGACAACAAATACTCGGCTTTGAACAGCGCGGTGTTTTCTGGTGGCAGTTTCATTTACGTGCCTCCAGGTGTAAAAGTGAAACATCCACTACAGGCTTATTTTCGTATCAACGCAGAGAATTTTGGTCAATTCGAGCGCACATTGATCATCGTCGATGAGGGTGCTGAGGTGACTTACATGGAGGGGTGCACGGCACCCAAATTTGAAACGGCTACGCTGCACAGTGCGGTGGTGGAGTTGGTCGCTATGCCTCATGCGAAGATCCAATACATCACGGTGCAGAACTGGAGTGCCAATGTGTTCAATCTGGTGACCAAGCGAGCGTTGGCTTTTGAAAATGCTGAGGTGCGCTGGATCGATTGTAATATCGGGTCACGACTGACGATGAAATACCCGGGCGTGGTGATGAAAGGGCGTAAGGCTCGTGGCGAGGTGATCTCGATCGCGTTGGCGAATGATGGTCAGCATCAGGATACGGGAGCGAAGATGGTTCACGCGGCGGATGAGACGACTTCCAATGTGATTTCGAAATCGATCTCGGTTGGCACGGGTCGTTCCACATATCGTGGTATGGTGCATATCCCAAAACATCTGAAGGGGTGCCGTAACAATACTGAGTGTGATGCTTTGTTGATCAACTCGAACAGCCGCACCGATACCTACCCAGCGATCACGGTGAAGGGGAATCAGCATGTGACGCAGCATGAAGCGAGTGTCAGTCAGGTGAGCGAGGAGCAGATTTTTTACATGAAACAGCGAGGTTTGAATGAGGCCGAGGCGATGAGTTTGAGTGTGAATGGTTTTGTCAACGATCTGGTGCGTGAGTTTCCGATGGAATACAGCGTGGAGCTGAAACGCTTGATTGATTTGGAAATGGAAAACAGTGTGGGCTAAGCGAGCGATTTGAGCGAGCGAGTGAACGAGAATTTGGAATTTAGGATTTGAGTAAGGACTAGGATATCATGGCAGAAGCGATAGCTGAGTTGGAAAAGATTGTGAGTGATGAGCTGGGAAAAAGCGCATCATCTTGGGCGGATGCTCCGTTGCGGGCAGAGCAGGTAGAGAATGAATTGGCTGGCGATTTGCCCAGTTGGTATTTGCAAATGCGGGACGAGGCGTGGAGAACGTTCATCGCTGCACCAGTGCCTAGCCGCCGTGATGAAGCTTGGCGATTTGCCAATTTGAAGCTGACTAAATTCAGTGGGCTGCAATTAGCGCAGACCTTGGAGGCAGGACAGGCGCAGGCTTTGGTCGAGCGGTCGGTTGCTGGTGAAAAAAGCGCTGCGCGCTTGGTATTTGTCAATAATGCGCTGGTGAGCAGTGAAATCAGCGACTTGCCTGAGGGTGTGATTTGTTTGCCAATGAACGAGGCTTTGATTCAGCACGGAGAAAAAGTACGTGAGTTTTTTATGCAAGAGGAGGCTCAGTTGGGTGGCAAGAAGTTCGCTGCTTTGCATGGATCAGGTACCCTTAGCGGTGTGTTTGTTCATGTGCCAGCAGGTGTCGAACTGGTCGGACCAGTGGAAGTGTTTCACTGGATGGGCGGAGCAGAGCGAGTGATCTTGCCGCACACTTTGATCGTTAGCGGAGAGGGCTCTACTGTATCGGTGATCGATCACTATCAATCGATCGATGAGGACGCAGCGGCATTGTCGATTGGTATGACGGATATCGTGGCGGGGAAAAATTCTAAGGTGAACTATGTGGCACTGCAGCGCCTGAGTCGTAGTGACCGCCAAGTGCAAATGGGAAGCACTCTTGTAGGGGAGGATGCAGCGGTGAAAACGGCACTGATCAATCTAGGGGCGGCGTGGGTTCGTAATGAAAACATCAGCCGCATGATGGCTTCGGGAGCGCGCAGTGATATGCTCGCTTTGAATCTAGCAGCGGCGAACGATGAGGTGGACCAACGCACTTTGCAGCTGCATGAAGTGGAGAACACACAGAGCGATTTGTTTTATAAAAACGCTTTGTATGATCAAGCTAAGACGATTTTTGACGGCTTGATTGTGGTCGAAAAAGGGGCGCATCACACCGATGCTTTCCAGACTTGTCGCAATTTGCTCAACAGTGATGAAGCCGAAGCCAACTCGATGCCAGGTTTGCAGATCGATGCGGACCAAGTGCGTTGCAGTCATGGATCGACGGCTGGGCCGATTGATCCCGATCAGTTGTTTTACTGTTCTACTAGAGGGATCACTGAGCAAGCCGCGAGGCAATTGATCAGTTTTGGATTTCTCCATGAAGTGATCGATCGTCTCGATGGCGATGAGATCAAAGAGGTGGTCAATCGTGAACTCGAAAAAGCCTTTAAGGTGGTTAGCGAGTAAAGGGGTAATCGTTCACCGATAGCAAGGCTTGACTGCCTCTTCAGCCAAATTTAAGAAGGTGAAGTTCTAGCAAATTCGCTCTACGAAAGGCGGGCGTAGTGTGGGTGTCCTCACCCGAAAAGACTGACCTAGCCACAACGGGAAGCGGGTGAGGACACCCACACTACCTTTAAGAGAACGCCTTGTTCACTCTCCTCCGCCGCCTGAATTACCAAGCTCTGAATACTCAGGTGGCAGGAGTGCTGCGAAACGGGATTTGTCGATAGCTTTCATGTAGGCTTCGATGGGATCGACATTGCCACTGAGCATTTCTGCCCAGATCGCATCGTCCATGAACTGCATGCCGACATTTCCCCCGCCAGTGATGATGTCTTGCAACTTCTGCGTAGCCCCTTCACGAATGACGGCTGCCACAGCAGGGGTGGCGACGAGGATCTCGTTGACCGCTACGCGACCTTTACCGCCGGTTTTTTTCAGCAATAACTGAGCGAGCACGCCGCGCAGAGATGCGGACAACATGGTGCGCACTTGGGATTGCTGATCGGAGGGGAATACATCGACCAGACGGTCAACGGTTTTGCGAGCGTTGTTGGTGTGCAAGGTGCCAAAGACAAGTAAGCCAGTTTCTGCCGCGGTGAGAGCGAGGGAGATCGTTTCCAAATCACGCATTTCTCCCACTAGAACGATGTCGGCATCTTCACGTAGCGAGGCGCGCAGGCCATCGGCGAAAGAGGGAGTTTGGATTGGGACTTCGCGCTGCGAGATGATGCTCTTTTTGTTGTTGTGAACAAACTCGATCGGCTCTTCAATGGTGATGATGTGACGCGAGTATTTAGTATTGATGTAATCGATCAAAGCTGCCAAGGTGGTCGATTTTCCTGATCCAGTGGGGCCAGTGACGAGCACCAATCCGCTGCGCAAATCACCAAATTTTTTCACCACCTCTGGAATGCCGAGTTGTTCTAAAGTAGCGATTTTGGTAGGGATCAAACGAAACACCGCTCCGAGTCCGTTTTTTTGTTTGTAGAAGTTGCAACGAAAACGGGAGTCGGAATCCATCGCATAAGCGAAGTCGAGGTCGCCAGTTTCTAGATAGCGCGCGAAGGCTTTGGGTTCGCAGATTTCCGCTAGCATCGCCTTGAGCGATTCGTGCTCCAGCACACCTTCAGCGATAGGTTGTAGTGCTCCGTGAGCTCTGATTTTGGGTGGTTGACCTTCAGCTAGGTGGAGGTCAGATGCACCAGATTGGACGAGGTGTTGAAAGTATTGATCGATGACTGCCATGGGAAGAGAATTTTTAGGTTAGAATTTTTAGATTAGAAATGTCTTAGTTTTAGCCTTCCAGCCCTAAGGTGCGGCGCATTTGAATAGGGTCGACGGCGCGTCCGATAGCCTCTTCAGCATCGACGGTGCCGGCTTCTACCAACTCGATGAGTGAATCGTCGAGCAGCTTCATACCGAGATTTTTACCTGTCTGCATGATGCCGGGTAGCATGAAAGTTTTGCCATCGCGAATGGTGGCTGCCACTGCGGGGGAGTTGACTAGGACTTCTAGTGCGAGCACGCGCCCTTCTCCATCGGCTTTTGGCACCAACTGTTGACTGATGACACCGCGTAGCGATTCGCTTACCATGACGCGGATCTGCTCTCGTTGCTCGGTGGGAAATACGTCGAGGATACGGTCGAGGGTTCGGGCAGCACTTCCTGTGTGTAGGGTGGCGAGCACTAAGTGACCCGTTTCTGCTGCGGTGATCGCCAGCGAGATGGTTTCGAGGTCGCGCATTTCACCCACCATGATGATGTCTGGATCTTCACGTAGTGAGGCGCGCAGTGCAGAGCCGAAAGATTCGGTGTGAGTATGGATTTCGCGTTGGTTCACGTGACACAAGTTAGAGTCGATGACGTATTCGATCGGGTCTTCCAAAGTTATGATGTGATCCGTTCGAGAAGCGTTGATCTCGG
This sequence comes from Verrucomicrobiales bacterium, assembly GCA_021648365.1. Lineage (GTDB taxonomy): Bacteria > Verrucomicrobiota > Verrucomicrobiia > Verrucomicrobiales > DEV007 > JAADHD01. The sequence goes on along the minus strand of JAKISY010000071.1, from coordinate 7,252 downwards.
TGATCAAGGCAGCAAGGGTGGTTGATTTACCACTACCAACCGATCCCGTGACCAAAATGAGGCCATTATGATACTGCAGCAAGGGTTTGATGGCATCGGGTAAGCCGAGTTCCTCCATGGTGCGCACCGAGGTGCTGATCACGCGGAAGACCATCTCCCAACCGAGACGTTGTTTGATGACAGAGGCGCGGAAACGACCAAAGTCGGTGTCGTAAGCAAAATCGACATCCCCTTTTTCTTCTAAGCGAGCTAGCTCTGCTTCAGGCAGGTAGGTGCGGGCGAGATGTTCGGTTTGCTCTGGAGTTAGGTGGTCGGCATTCTCCCACAGCGGTTGCAGGCGGCCAAAACGTCGCCAAGAAGGTTGGCAGGTAGGAGATAGGTGGACGTCTGAGCAATCGTATTGCTGCGCCAGTTTGAGGTATTCATCTACGTGGCTGAGGACGGGAATGGTTTCAGTATCTGACATAGTGTATTAAGTTTGAGTGCGGGTTAAAAGATTGCAAGATGAGCGTTCAGTCGTTGTGATCGTCTAGCTGTTTTTTTGAAAGTTGAGTGACCCATTGGTGGATTTCTTTTTCTAGGGCTTTGAGCAACATGGGTCTGGATAAGCGGATTATTTGTTTTCCTGCCACTCCGATCAAGCTTAAAAGTGTGCTAGACCCCTTAGAAGGTGATTTTTTTTCAATTTCGTCCTGTTTGCGACCTCGAAAAGGACCAAATAGGTTTTTGGCAACGAGTAGCCCTGCCAAAATGCCGCCACCAATCCACCAATAGCGGTAGGCATGGAAAGATGCCTCCAGTTTTCTGGAAACATTGAGAGCATCGCCTAATTGGGATGCGTCGTGGGTGATTTGATCGCGAGAGTGATCCAGCGAGGCGATCAGTTCTTGCCGTTTACTCAACGGTGATGCTGTTTGTTTTCGAGCCATTGGCGGTCTTTTTCGATTTCTTTAAGTGAGTCTCGGAAGGCGGCGTGTGATAAGCCTTTTTTTGCGAGCATGATAAGGAAAAAAGCGATGAGAAGGTGCGCCCCTCCAGTGCAGAGCAGCACTTTGTGCCAAGTCCATTGGAAATGGATGCTGAGCATGGCGATAGCTCCTGCGAGCATCGTGACGTAGGCTAGGGCAAAAAACAGGAAGGCGGTTAAAAGAACGAAGAGCTTCAGTAATAGCTCGCCACGGATCTCTTGAGCTTCGAGCTGAAACAGTTTGACCCTGAGTAGCAGGTGCTTGAGCAGCGCGGCGAAGGTCGAAGAGGTGAGATCTCCTAAGCCTGGACGAGGGGGGGGGAGCGGACTTGAACCAGCAGAACCATAAGGTGGGCTTTCCTCGCTCATAAATCAGGGTGATGCGATCGGTGACTGACGGGTGAAAGGGGAGGCAGGATGCGAGGTATGGACGCTCGCATCCGCCAGTGGAAAAAGCTTATGGATCTTGGTCGGGGCGCGATTTAGCGCAAGATGCGACCGATGATGAAGCCGATGCCTACCGCGAGTAGCATCGATTTGGTTGGATTTTGGCGAACGTAGCGTTCGCCTTCTTCTTTGTAGTCGTCGATGCGCACTTTGATGTCGGACCAGTTTTCATCTGCGTAGTCGCGGAATTGATCCACATTGTCGGTGGCGGTGCTTCTGAAATTCTGCGCGCTTTCTTCGGCTTTTCCTCGCAATCGAGCAGCTTGCTCTTTGGCGCTTTCTTTCAGCTCATCTGCTTTTTGACTGGCAGCGGCTTTCAGTTCTTCAGCAGCTTGCATGGCGTGGGCTCTGCTGGCTTCGAGGTTGTCACTCACAGTGCTGTTGCCGGTTTGGGTGGTATCTGTTGTGCTCATAAAATAAGGAATCAAGGTTGAGATTGGGCTTGGCGGATTGACTCGCCGAGCGCTGGATGGACTCTAGTCAAAAATAGTCATGTTCCGATTCAAAAGCAAGCCTATTTGCTAAGAAGAGTGGGTTTGTGGGTTAGACGAGCTAGTGACTACCGTAAGCAGGACGGCGTCCGATGGGTCGAAGCGGGGGAGTGGGGTAGGAACGTCCACGGTAGTCTCGTGATGATAGAACCCGTCAAAATCACCAAACGATGATCACCCGGTCACAGTTAGCGATCAATCAACCCCAAGCGTTTAAAGTGTACCTGCAAGTTCACCTGCCCACGGGGGTGGAGGAACCTTTCGACTTCAGCGATAGCGTTTGGTATGCGAGCTTGGTAAAACGTCGAGCCTAAAAATTACGTCAAATAACTTATAGCCAAAATGTTACGAGGTTTGTCAAAATATGCTGCTGACCCCGATTTTCCTATTGATTACCACTTTTTAATTCGGCAAAATCGTGACGTTTTCTAAATTTACTGTGAGCTTGATCAAGCCTTTCACCATATTCCTCAATAGAGAGGCTTTCTGCATTTAAGCCCTTGGGGGCATAATTTTGATAAACAGCTTCTGCGACAGATTTCGCTAATAAGTTGGTAGAACTCGCAATACCTTCTATATCTTCAAGATGCATATCAGATCGCCCAGCAATGTCGTCACTGGCGGCGAGAAATGCTAGAAGAGTAAGCTCCGCATCCAAGTTTTCAACTTTTGTGCTATCCAGCAATTTCGTCAATAAAAATTTAGGCTGATAATTTCCAAGTGTAGACACAAGATAGTATTTTTTTACAAATAAAAATGTGAAATCTTCTCCTAGCCCAACTATTTGGGAGGTGCGTTCTAGTAAAGTCTCGAAGTCGCGCGCTTTAAATTCTGAAGCCAATTCTATCAAAATCGTTTCAGAACCGATCTGGTTTAGGTTTTCAGTTTGCAGTTCCAATTCATTCCAAAGGCGCTCCAAGGTTTTTCGTGCCTTTGGCCCTTGAAGATTCAGTCCATCTAATGCCTGTATAAATTCCTTAAATTTGGATTCGACACTTCCTTCAGGTGCTTCGGAAATATTTTCGACATTTGGCTCTACGCCTCCTTGCATTGCATTTGCAATTACATCGTTTTTCACTTTATTTCCCTTTAATATATTCCTTTCAGTCACTAAATCTTCTACAATTAGTTCAGCATGTTTTTCAACATTTCTTTTCGATTCCTTTTCTACTCGTAAAATTTTAGGTTCGTTTTCAACGCTTCTGTCGCTACATGCGAAAAAACTCAAACTCATTAAAAAGAGAGATAGATAAAACTTGTTCATGTTTCAAAAAATTTACTCGTCACCTCGTGGACGATAGGTGTGAAAAATTAAGTAAGTGTTTATATACTCTGGAGTGCCTGGATAAGGAATGCCTCCGAATGTCCCTCCATGACGCAACTTGGCAATTTTGACATTCATATTGTCATTTGCATCCAAATGACTTAATCCGACCGATGATGCTCCATCTAACATCAAAAGTTCTAAGTAACCTCCTGGTGCGCCTGCAAGTGGTCTTACACCCGATTTCTTTGCATCTGCTGCTAAGTCAGGTGCTTTTGCACTTCCTTTAATCGTGGTTGCCGTAAAAATCACTCCTTTATTATTCGAAGAGTTACTATTTCCTGAACTGGCGGGACTATATCCAACAATTGTCAAAGTTGAGCGTCTATCAGAAGCTGCGTAGTTCCCTGCCAAACCTCCCATTGCGGCATTTGGTATATTTGCTCCAGTAGGAACATAGCCTGATCCAAATTGAAATCTTGGTGATTCGAGATCACCCTCACTTAAATTTCCAGAATGGAATGCAACGTAACGACCGTCAGGACCAGACAAGCCTGTTGAACCATCCGTTGATACAGTTGTGTCAAGTGTGTGATTATTAACGATGCGACCGTTACAGCGATCTGTCATAGCATGACCTCTTACAGTTCGTGATTTAGATGACCCAGAATGATAACAAAGATTCCCATTCAAAATCACTGTTGCATTCGGAAATGCAGCAGCGACTTCACCAATACCCTCCAATTGAGGATTACGGTGAAAAGTTTCTTGTGGCCACATAGAAGCATGCTCTTCGCACATAAGAACCTTTCTAAATGTTGTATTTCCATAACTCTTTTCGTCAATGTATCTACGCAAATTATCCTCATAGATGATATCGCGAACCGCATGAAAATATTTCGTTGCTCCAAACTCTTTAACGATTGTCAGCTTTATTTTTGCTAACTCAAACTCCTGAGAACCCATCTTAACATTTAAGACGAGGTCTCCTTCAACCTGCGGATTATCCGATGGGAAGGTTATAGATCCATCAGCTCGCATAAAAAGTTTTTCAGGGAAAGGATTCGAATCCGAAATCGTAAATTTATTCTCTGAAGATAGATTTACTTTCTCTGTATCTTTACACTCACGGGACTCGTAAAAGGACAATCCAGCAATTGCTGGATGCTCTAGCCATATCTCACCTTCAGAAATCCCCACATCAATGGAAATTTCCTGTGCATCATCATCGTCCTTTTCTGACGCAGGCGCATCAGGATCATCCTTGTCCCAAAGCCCATTTGAAAGATTGTCGTTGTAAAACAAAAACTCCGTTCCTTTTTCCTTATCTTCTATCGTTGCTCCGCTTTCATCCGCCTTAGATGCTAACGAATTATCCTCATCTCCTATTTTCCCATCATTATTAATATCGGTCATAAACTCCACAGGCAGGAGATTTAATTGCGTTTGGGGGTGCGAACAAAATCCGCCGCGCGCCCTTGTGGGATGCGGGTTGTAGCGGCGGGTGCTGGCACTTAAATCAATCACGGTTTTTCCGAAAGTAACAGCTGAGGGAAAAAGTTGCCAGCCTTATCCCTGAACACTTTCCTTTTTTCCTTTGGCAAAACGGCTGATTCGTCGATTGAGGAACTCGACACACTCAGCATCACTCATCGAGGAAAGTAAGGCGCTGGTTTCTCGGCGCCATTTGCGCGATTCCTCCACCGCATGAAAGCCAGGAATGGCAGGAACATCTCGGCGCTCTCTATTCACTTTAATTTTCGTCCTCATGTATCAACTCCAGTGGGCTTAATATACGGATAGAAGGGTAACCTTGCAAGAGATTGACGCTATTAAAACCACTCTCTCGCTGATAGTTTACCATGTGCTTGAAGTTCCAACTAACAATCAATTTGATCTGGTGAACCGTGGCAATCGCCACATGCAAAGCATCATCGGCATAACGCACCGGCACCACTTCCTGCTGCATGTAGGCAAGGGCTAGTTCACGGACTTCAAGGGTAATGGGCAGGATTTCATTCTGGGTAAATGTGGAAGAAAGTAAATCCCTCACATTCTCCGGTGCCCCCGAGATTTCCTGATCAACCAGTGGCGAAGTCACAAAACGATAAAATCCTAGATCACGTTCATGCCATAGGTTTTGAGTGGCTTCTTTAAATTCTTCATCAAAGTAGCCACCGATCACGGATGTATCGAGGTAAAGGTCAAGTGTTCTCACAGTTCTCATATTAACGGCGCAAAGGATTGGTGCCACAGTTCTTTTTCCTCACTTTTTCCGCTTCCTCGGTCGCCAGTTGCCTAGCTCAAACTTTGCTGCTGCTTTTTCCTTGCGCCGCTCACTCGGCGCGGTCTTGGCGTGCACGGCTTTCAAATCGCTCTTGGCAAGGTGGGTGTAGATTTGCGTGGTGCTGATGTCGGCGTGACCGAGCATTTCCTGCACGTGGCGCACGCTTGCACCGCCTTTGAGCATTTCCGTTGCACAGGTATGGCGCAGGCTGTGGGTGGTCACACTCTGCGGCAGGCGTGCGGCTTCTCTGTAGGATCGAATGATTTTCCACAAGGTATCCACCCGCAGCGGCGTGCCTGCACGAGTGAGGAAAAGCGCTGCCACGCCGCCTTTGCTGGTGGAGCGGGCCAGAAACATGGGACGCACTTTAGCGATGTATTCACGCAGGTATTCAAGCGCGGCTTTACCGATGGGAACCACTCGATCCTTGCGCCCTTTGCCTTGCACGATACGCAGGGTGTGTTTGTCGAAATCGACATCATAGACGGTGAGCTGACACAGCTCTTTCCCGCGCAAACCGCAACTATAAAGCACTTCCATGATGCTGCGATCCCGAAAGCCAAAGGGGCTGCTGGTATCCGCCACACGCAGCAGCTTCATCACTTGCCGCGCGCTCAGCACGCCTTTGGGCAGAGTTTTTGGCGAACGCAAAACGGGCAAGTTGACACAGGGATCGATGAGAGCTTTGCCATGCTTCAGAAGGTAAGCGTAATAGGCTTTCACACTGCGCAACTGGGTGTGCTGGTAGCCGATGGAGTTGATTCGTCCCTGCAAGTTCTTTGTTTTGGAAAGGTATTTTTTGTAGGCTATGATTTCGCTAAAACTCACATCGCGGAAGTCGCGTTTGCCGAGCCAAACATGGAAGTATTTTAACGTCCGCATCTGACCGCGCACCGTTTCCGCTGCCAAATGACGCGCTTCGAGGTGTTTTTTGTAGGCTTCGAGTTCCATCGTTTTTCATAGCTGGCGGGCGCCACGGTAGGCGGGAACCAAGGCGGGATGCCGCTCCCTCGGGTGGCTGCGCTTATGGATGCGTTTCAATTCGGCTTTCACCACCTGCAGGTAACGCTGGGTGGTTTTGAGAGTTTCATGACCGAGGATTTCTTGGATGTGGCGGATGTCCGCGCCGCGCTCGAGCATCGAGGTCGCCAGTTGGTGCCTAAAACAGTGGCTGGTGAAGGTGCGTTTGATTCGCGCCTGGCGCAGGTAGAGCGGTAGCTTTTTTTGCCAGCCGCTGCGACTCATGGCGCGTCCGAAGCGGTTCAAAAAGAGCGCGTCGTTTTCATGCCCGTTTGTTCCGAGCAAAAGCGGACGCACCTTTTGCAAATACTCGCTCAACCAATTCGCGCAACTTTCACCCATCGGCACGATGCGCATTTTACCACCCTTGCCTTTCCTAATAGTGATCAGCCTTTCCTCGAAGTTAAGATCGGATACAGCTAAGGAAATGAGTTCTGCCAGTCTCATGCCAGTGGCGTAGAACACTTCCATGATCACACGATCACGGAAGCCCATCGGGTTTTGCAAATCAGGCGCATCGAGTAGGCGACGCATTTCACGCGGCTTGAGTAGCACCGGTGGCAACAGTTTGGGCGAGCGCGGCAGCACGATGACGGTGGCGGGGTTGATGGCGATGCGTCCGGTCTGGTGCAGGAAGCGGTAAAAGTTTTTGAGCACGCTCAGCCGATTGATTTGCGAATTGCAAGCCAGCTTGCGCCTGGTCTTCTTGCTGATCAACTCAAAGAGGTGAGTCTGATAAGCGGCGAGCTTCTCACGATCCACCTCCAGCGGATCGG
>JAKISY010000070.1 GCA_021648365.1 Verrucomicrobiales bacterium | reverse complement strand
GAAGGCCTTTTATGAAATACCGATCCGAATCCATCCTCTGGGCGGCAACGTCCGCGCTTCTCACAGCCGCCATTTTCATGGCGACGATTTCAACAGGCGTCGCCAAAGCACAAAGTGATGACGACGAATACTACGAGTTGATGCGCGTCTTCGTCGATACCTTCCAGCAAATCGACCGCAACTATGTCAAAGAGGTCGACAAGCGCAAACTCGTCGATGCTGCGATTCGCGGAATGCTTTCTGAGCTTGACCCTTACTCAAATTACATCGCGCCTGACAAAAAAGACCTTTTCACAGAAGCGATCACGCAGAAGTTCGGTGGCGTCGGAATTCGCGTCAACTTCGATGATAAAATGCGCGCGATTGAAATCATCGCCCCCATCGCTGGATGATCCGCTGGCACATCGGGAAACAACCACTTCATCACCGGACGCACCGCGCGAGCGACCAGGTCGATCATGCCCGACTTCTCCGCCAGGCGCATCACCCCCAACCAGATCATCATAATCGCCGCCAGCGGTAGTGCGATATTCATCACCCCAATACGAGCCATCGAAAAAGCCCCGTCAATGATGCCGTCCTCACCACCAAATCTACCTAACAAACCCGCCACGCAGATTCCAATGATGATGAGCGTAGCCCAGATATAATTCAGCATGAGAATTTAGGAGTTAGAATTTAATATCAAAACCAGCACTTCTTTCTTCATGTCCTTCAAGCCCTTCATGGTAATCTCCTATCTTCTCGCTACGCTGCGTTTGCGTTCTTGTTTAAGGAATATTGGCAGTAAATTTTCTTCAATCCAAGCAAAACCTGCTTGTAATCCCTGTCGCTCATACACCACGCCGATCTCTGCTTCTACCACCGTCGGGTTGCCCAAAGCACTGAGAAACTGATTGCACGTCATCCGTGCCAACATCTCCCCGTCCATCTTGCCCAGTTGGCGTAAAATATAATCCCGCGCAAACAAATCCAGCACCGTATCGCCAATCCACGCTTGCGCACGAACCTGCGGATCTTTAGCGTTTCTTTTTTCTAATTTCCCCATTCCATCTCCTTACTTCTTACTCCTTACTGCTATCTCCTATTCCTAAAGCAATTCCAACTGCGACTCCTGTTCTTCACCTTTTTCTTTAGCAACAAAACGAATGCCAGCTCCGATCAGACGAACCGCCTTTCCTTGCCCCCGTTGCCAAGCATCTGCCAACAAAGCAACAAAAGCGTCACGATCCACTACTTTCATCGCTCGTTGTGCTGTCGTCACGCTGAAGTCATTGAACTTCAACTTCACAAAGCCCCCACAGATCTGACGTTCACTGTGCCCTTGCTGATAATCTTGTATCAACTCCTCGATCAAATCAAGCAAGCGCATCTGCCCATCCCCCACTCTTTCCACATTTTCGGAAAAAGTCCGCTCATTGCTCAAGGACTTGCGCTCACGATCTGGGTTCACCGCACGCTCATCGATGCCTCGGCACAGCTCGTAGAGCTGCTGACCGAATTTGCCAAACCGGCGATCTAAATCCACCAGGCTCTGTTGCTGCAAGTCTTCACAAGTTTCCAAACCTAATCGATGTAGTTTCTCTGCAGTGCGCTTGCCCACGCCCCATATTTTCTCCACTGGCAGCTTCACCATGAACGCCTCCACCTCATTCACAACAATCTCAAATTGCCCATCAGGCTTTTCCCAATCGCTAGCGATCTTAGCTAAAAACTTATTCGGCGCAATCCCAGCCGAAGCCGTCAATTGTGTCGCCTCCTTGATCCGTGCCCGCACCTCCCCCGCTACCGACCCGCCCTCAGAATGCAAATGACTCACATCGAGGTAAGCCTCATCCAGCGACAACGGTTCCACCAATTCCGTAAACTCTTCAAACACTCGTCGAATCTGCTGCGAAGTCTCACGGTACAAAGCCGAATTCACCGGCACCACCACCAAGCGCGGACATTTGCGCAACGCCAAATAAGTAGGCATCGCCGAGTGACAACCAAACTTACGCGCCTCATAGTTACACGTCGTCAACACCCCGCGATTTCGACCTCCCACCGCCACCGGCTTACCCGCCAATTCAGGGCGCTCCCTCATCTCGATCGCCGCATAAAAGCAATCCATATCAATATGCAAAATTTTCCTCTCCTTCTTCACTTCTAACTTCTAACTTCACACTTCTAACTTCACACTTCCCCCCCTCACCGCTGTACTGGATGCCTACGCGGCAGCGCCGACTCATCTTCATCTTCTGTGCGCTTGATCCCTTTGAACAAAAAGGCGATCACCAACAAAGCTGCCAGACCTAGACTACCTGAATAGTAAAATAGCGCCGTCAGACTTTTTTCCGCCACCATGCCCGCAATCAGTCCCCCCATCACTCGCGAGCAACCTCCCACCATCATCGTATAAACCCCTTGAATCGAATTGCGAAACTCATTGCCTGCTAAACGATTAAAAAACATCACTGGCACCACATACAAAGCCAAAGCCTCGATCCCATGCCCCAACTGAGTGATCAATACCACTCGTATGTCTGGATACGCCGCCAACAGCAACATCCGCAAAGACATGAAAAACAAACCTGCCACCAAAATCCCCTTCAATCGAATCACCCTTTGCAGCCGTGGCATCATCACCGTAAATCCAATTTCCAAGACCACCCCGATACTCAAGTACAAACCAATCTGCGAAGCTTTGATCCCAATCACCTCGGCATAGTAGAGCGAGATATACCCATAATACGCTGTCGAAGCTGTGAACGCTAAAACCAATCCCAATGATAAAAACCTCGCCTCTGGTGAAATCAGCACCTTCAGCGCAGCCACCGTTGGCAGCCCACTTTTTTTCACTTCACCCGATTTTTGATTCACTTGCGGCACATCTGCTCGCCTGAGCTTGGGCAAGACAAAACTGTTTGCCATGCTCAACAAACAAAAGCCAATCGCACACAGCACGATCACCGAATTTTCACAAGCCATGTATTCGATCAAAATGTACAGGATCAAACTCGGCACAATAAACCCCGTCGTGCCCCAAACTCGCACAAGCGGATAGGCAGAAACCGTCTTTGCCTGCAGCCGACACTGCTCCGCGTAGGAAAAATAAAAACCATCCTGCAAAGGCAACATTGCCACAAAACCCATGCCGTAAAAAAGGAACAAAAACAAAGTCAACCACACCGCTGCGGAGAAATAGATCGCGACCAGCACCAACGCCGTGACACTAAAAGCCACCGCCAAAATCCGCCGAGTATCGATGCTTTTATCCGCCAACAAAGTGATCAAAGCAGGCGAGATCACCATCGCCACACTCATCAAAGCCCCCGACAAACCCACATCAAAAGCCGAGAAGCCCTTATCCCCCCTCAGATACACCGACAACAGCGGCACCAAACTGCCCATGATCGCGTAAGAAAAAAAATACTGTGCTTTGATTGCCCCCATTGCTCGCCTAGCGTCCACTCTCCACGACAGATTGCATGGAGTTTTTCTAAACTTTTGTGAAACTCTTTGCATCTATTCCCTTGCGAAACCCGCTGCAATGGACACAGTAGAAGTTCTATAAGCGCCCTTAGCTCAGCTGGATAGAGCAACGGATTTCTAATCCGTAGGTCACAGGTTCGAGTCCTGTAGGGCGCACCATATAGAATAAGGGCTGTAGCCTACCAGTCTGAACGAGCGATTTTTCCTTTATCGCATCTTTGGAATGCGATTGGCTCAACAGCACTTTTCTTTTGCCAGCTAGGCGACGTTCCTCGACGTCAATATCGGACCTAATACAGGCGCGGAGATTCTGATACGCGCTAGGGAAACTCCTTGAGTTGATGAGCGCGAGTGAATAACGCACCGCTTAGTTTGACCTAGCTCCTCTTGTGCTTCAAGTTATTGCCCATCAAACTCTATTATCATGCCATCTACTTTCACAAAATACTTACTGCTCCCACTACTGACTGGGTTTCTAAACCTCACTTCCTTGCAAGCAGTCGAACCCTTCACCATCGTGGTTCTGCCCGACACCCAGGGCTACTGCGATACCCGCCACAAGCAGCGCACGTGGAAGGATGATAACCTGCAACGCTATTTTTTCAAACAAACCGAGTGGACAGCCGCCAACCAGAAGCGCCTCAATATCTCCTTCCTCGTTCACGAAGGCGACATTGTTCAAACGGACTACCCCGAAGAATGGGCTATTGCCAAAAAAGCCATGTCCAAACTCGACGGCAAAGTCCCCTACTGCATGTGCTTGGGTAATCATGACATAGGCTACAAAAAAACCGACAAAAACGAACATTCCTATACCACTGCCGTCAACCGAGAGACCCACTTCAATGAATTCTTTCCGCGTGAAAAATACGCCAAGCGCTCTGAATTTGGTGGTACCTTTGATGAAAAACGTCACGACAATTCTTGGTATCACTTCAAATCTGCAGGTTTGAAATTCATGATCATCGCGCTCGAGTGCAAACCTCGCGACGCGGTATTAGACTGGGCAAATCAAGTGGTAAAAAAACACCCCGATCACCGCGTGATCGTATTGACCCATTCCTACCTGAACGGCAACAAAACGCGCACTAGTAAAGGCATGAAGGTCAAAGGCAATCTCGGTGAGCAAATGTGGCAAAAATTCGTCAAGAAACACCAGAACATATTCATGGTTCTTTGCGGTCACGTGGGTGGCGAAGCCATGCTCACTTCAACTGGAGATCATGGTAATCAAGTCCATCAATTGCTCAGCAATTACCAAGCCTTAAACCATGGCGGCGAATCTTGGCTGCGTTACATGACCTTCCAACCCGAGGCCAATAAGATCGAAGTCTTTACTTACAATCCTGCACTAGGCAAATTTGATGAGAAGCCCTCCAGCCGTTTTGATCTGGACTACCCCATGCTCAGCAAACCCTGACAAGGTAGTTCACAGGGCAATAGCCAGATACCACCCCTCAATTTACTGCCAAAAAATTGTCCGCCCAGACAATTAATCGGTCACCTTCAAGCGGATGTTTTTGTAATACACCACGCTCTTAGCATCGTGAGCTTGTAGAGCTATCGTGCCACTACTCAGTTTACGCCCCGGATTGCCGGGGATTGGATCACTACCATCGGCAGGCTCAGTGTATTTCACCGTCGTTTTGCCATTCACTTTGATCTCAATCGTTTTACCTTTGACAATGATATGATAATCAAACCATTCTCCGTCTTTACTAGGAGCTACCTTGACATAGGTATCGTTAGGATTTTTGCCTCTTTTTGGAATATCCCCCACCCATATATTTTTCACTGCATACAAGCTACCCGTTTTTTTAGGATCGCCGTGAGTTGAATTCACCTGTGCTTCATAACCCTTTTTCGGCCAGCCCTCATCTTGGAATTTAGTGTGGAAATACACACCTCCATTGGAGCCTTTAGTAGTTTTGGCTTTCAGCTTCAATTCAAAACCCTTGAAATCTGCACCACCCACCTCACCTGTATAAAAGAGATGGCATCGTGGTCCATCGACCACCAACAAACCATCCTTCACCGCAAACGAATCAGGATTTTCCGAACCCGCCTTCCAGCCGCTCAAATCCTTGCCATTAAAGATACTGACAAAACCTTCGCTATCGGCAGCTCCAGCATTAAGAGCGGAGCTCAATAAAACAAACAGAGCGGCGACGAAAGTGGTGGTGGATTTTTTTATGATCATCAGGAACTAAGACACAGCTCTACACCATCGGCAATCTCAATTCACTAGTAATGGATGGCGCAAACGCGTGCGTAAGGGGAGAACCTGCCATACCTCCGAGCCACCGCCGCCTTATCGCGACTGCCCAAACCCACCAAAAGGTGAGCCACCTTCCCACGATTGAGGGCGATTGTGAGGGATTGTATTGATCCTCTCATGCGGCGGTTTCGGCGTTTTATCCGTTGCACAACTAGATGCTACAACTGCTACACCGCCAATACATACTATCGAGATGAATTTGATCAGATTTTTTTTCATACCGAGAAAAGCGCTTAAATACTGACTAGCTTCGATCTACAAAATCAATTGGCTTCAAAAATAACTTTGTCACCCGGCATCACACGAGCGCCTTTAGCGACCGAATCCGCTACCACATCACAAACGACCATGTCTGGAGCCAAAGTCACGATCCGCAAACGAGCAATCAACTCTTCACCGCGCTTGACCAATAAAGAGGAAGAACCACTCACGCCCAAAGCCATCCCTGCGTTCACCATCACAAATCCCCAATCTTTATTCACTGCCACCACCGTGGCTTCCAAACCATTCAGGGCGATAGTCTTAGCACGCTCGATTTGATTTTTCTCCAAAGTTCTTACTTGGGTCTCAACCACTTTTTCCAACTTCGTAGATGCTACCAACTTCTTATCCGATTCAGCCTTAGCTACTTTTTTCTCTGCCAAAGTGTCTTGCAAAGCTTTTTCCTTTTCAATCAGCTCTGCCACACTGGTGATGCCATCGAGTTTTTTAACTGCCAAATCGATTTCCTTTTGCTGAATATCGATTTTTGCCAGCTCCTCCTTCGATTTTGCAATCGTGGACTCTTGTCGTTTCAGTGACTGAGCAAGAGCAGACAGCTCTGCACTAGTCTGGTCTTTGGCGTCCTGTGCTGTCTGGCGAGAGACTTTAGCATCAGCTAACTCTTTCTCTTTTACATTAAGTTTGTCATTAGTGACACCATACTCTTGCTTTGCCTCATCACGCTCCAATATATCATTGTCACGAGTTTGTTTGTTGGTGACTCCAAAAAAGGCGGCTACCGCCATGCAAAGGATTGCTATTGCTAAAACTACTCTTTTCATATCAAAAAACGCTAATAATCGTCGAAACTTATACTTCTCTCTGGGTTCTCACCCTATTGAAACTTTCTTTACTCTATTTAAACGGATCCGAGTCCACATCAGGTTTTGCTGGAGTGGCTGGTGCCGCTGGTTTTGCTGGAGCGAAAGGATCCACATCCGCGCCAGCAGGCATGCCTGCTGCTGCAGGGGCTGCAGGAGCCGCGTCTGGCATCAACTCTCCTGCTGGTGGTAAAGTAGCGTCTCCTGGCGCTGACTCCGGTAGCGCTGGTGTTGGCACATCACCCTTTGCAGGTGCTGCGCCCGCTGCTGGAAGAGATTTAGGTATAGGAAGATTCGTCTTAGAAACATCGTCCCCTGGCTGGATCGCTTGACCAGGTGACATCGAACCCGGAATGATCTCCGCCACACACTCGCCTGGCTCGACCGTCGTCACCAACAACTTACAAATCGGCTGTCCGCGTCGTGTCACATCCAACTGCGCCCGATTGATAACGCCTTGGTCGTTACCAGCTCCTACAATCACAAATCCCCAATTGTTGAAAGCTTTCCTTACAGTGCTCTTGAACGGACCACGAATTCTTCCTGCGTTCTGGTCATTCACTAGTGCTTGCAACTCAGTCGCTGCCGATTGCAGTCTCTCGCGACGCGTATTCACTTCAGCTACCTGTAATTGCACATTTTGAGTAGCACTCTCTTCTTCTTGAATCTGATTTTGCAACTCTGCCATCTGCATCTTACGGGCTTCGATGTCTGGCACTTCACGCATGAAGTCTTCCCCTTTCTTTAACATCGCATTAGCTGAACTCATCTGAGCAGTCAAAGCTTCGATCTGCCCTTTATAGTCGGACTCCTTACCTTTGGCTACCGTTAGCTTGGTATTCAAACCCTCTGCTTCTTGAACCAGTTGATCCGTAGCATCCACCTCTGTTTTGAGCGCAACGATGTTGCTTTCCAATTTGGCTTTCACATCCGCCAGCAATTTTTGCTGATTGAGGCGATCCTTATGAAGAATTTCGAAACTCTTGTTGTTCTCGAATCCCAAATAAGCAGCTCCTGCTAAAATGAGCGCTGAAACGATTAATAGACCTTTCCACATGACTTAATCTGGATGTTATAAAATAAAATTACTCGCGCAGAACCTTCGATTCTACGCATTTCAATACAATTAAATGTGAGACTAGCGATTTCTGGCGTCAGATACAACCAAATTCTTCATCAATTTGAAAAAATTTATAATCTTTTATATTTCCTGATAATCCTGAATTCCTGATATTAAACCCTGACTCTCTTCTTTATCGACGATTTCCCTCGATCAATTTTTTACCCGAATCAACAGTTGATCCTAAGTCATTTCGATGTAGAATCGCATTGCCAGAGGCTGCGGAATATTGGCTTGCGAACTCCGCCAGGGTCGGAAGGCAGCAACGGTAGCTTGTTCATCATTGCCGCAGTCCTCTGGTATTTTCCACTTTCCCCAGCATGATTCCTTGCTGGCACTTGCCGAAAAAGCCCGCTTTCCTCTGCGCTTCTAATGCGAAACGTTCGTATTCACCCCGATCACAGATTCAGAAGCATTCGGACTAGGTCCCGAAATGGCCCTATTGAGTCGATCCTCTAATCCGACTCGACTCGATAAAATCCATTGCTCGCCAGATCGACGCCCTCGACTTTGGTCTGCATAACCGGGTCCAGCTGCGATCATTGACCCATCCTTGAACTCAAAATGCAAGTGCGCCAAGTAGCGTCCATCTCCTTTGCCTACTGTTCCCAGCTTCTGCCCTCTCCTCACCCGCGCCCCGACAGGCAAGTCTATACGATTGAGATGCGCGTAAAAAGTCTGGAACAATTGCCCCTCTTGATCGCGGTGCAGCACCGTCAACACTCGCCCCCACCCGTCCGCAGGCCAACCAGCATAGACCACTTCGCCATCTGCCACCGCATACACCGCATCGCCCAAATCCGAATCCCAACCTCCGATACCGTTAAAATCCTCGCCCAAGTGCTTGTTTTCTAAAAAGGGCTGCGCATTATAAGAAAACGCACCGCCAGCACTGCCCAAGGGAAAATCCACTCGCGTCTGCAATGGCGCGCGCGCCAACTCCACTGGACGCAGCAGGATGAAAGCAGGATCAAAATCGCCCTCTTCGTCCACGTTTAACAAAGCCACTCGCGAAGGCTCTGAATCCTCTTCCTGAGTCTCCACCGCCTTTTCTGCAGGAGCCATCCAGATCAGCAGCGCCGCCAAACATGCCAACACTGCCAAAAATACTGGCAATACCTGATGCCTCAATTCCGACAAGTGCCGCTTCCAATCCAAATCATCCATAGTCTCAGTTTAACTGCTATCAGCAAAATACCAGCCACAATTCGAATTTCCTAAAATGCACCCCTGTCCACATTCCAGTATTGACCTAGCCACCTTCACCGCACTAGGTTGCAGTATAACATCTTGATCGCAGCCCAGCATCCCACTTACTTTGAAAACACCAGCCTCTGACATAGATCCAGCCATCCTTGACCGCTTCGAAGCATTCATCAAGGAAAAAGGATTACGCCGCACCGGGCAACGCGACGTCATCGTAGCCGCCGCTTTCGGCACCGATTCCCACTTCACCGCCGAAGAACTCTGGGACATGGCACGCAAAATTGCCCCCTCCACCTCGCGCGCCACCCTCTATCGCACCCTGTCCTTGCTCACTGAGAGCGGACTGTTACAAGAAATCGATCTCGGTCGCGATCAAAAATACTACGACCCTAACTTTGTAGATCACCCCAACCACAATCATCTGATCTGTCTAGATTGCGGTAAAGTCATCGAGTTCGCTGATGAACACATGGCAGTACTTGAGGATTGCGTCACCCGCCGCCTCGGTTTCAGCTCGGTGCACAAGGAGATCCGTATCGAAGCACGTTGCCAAGAATTTCAAAGCACAGGTAAATGCAAAAAAGCCAAAGCCTGAGCCTGACGCAATAGCTACTGCCCATCATTTCTTAACCTTCATGGCTTTCATGATCTTCATGGTGAGCAAAACGCACCCTACTCCCCTGCCCCTACAAATCTGCCAGTGATCTCGCTTGCAACATGGCAGCTTGCGGATTTAGATAGGGCATCATGTGGAAAGGCCGTTTTCAAACAGAAACTTCAAATCTAGTCCAGCTCTACGGGGAATCGATCTCCTACGACTGGCGTCTCTATAGCTACGACGTGCAAGGCTCCATCGCCCACGCCAATGCGCTGCGCAGCGCAGGTCTGATCTCCGCCAAAGAAAAACAAGCGATCACTCGCGGACTCAAAGAGATCTGCAAAGAAATCGAAGCGGGTGATTTTCAGTTCAAAACCAGCCTCGAAGATATTCACATGAATATCGAATCGGCTCTGACAGAAAAAATCGGCGACGCCGGTGCTCGCTTGCACACCGCACGTAGTCGTAACGATCAAGTCGCGCTCGATACCCGCCTCTACTGCCGCGCCGAGATCACCGCCATCATCGAACTGATCGCCCAAATGCAACAGTCCCTGATCAACACCGCAGAGCGCTACCAAGACGCCGTGGTGCCAGGTTACACCCACCTCCAGCGCGGTCAGCCCGTGCTCTTTGCCCACCACCTGCTCGCCTATGTCGAAATGCTCGACCGCGACGCACAGCGCCTGCGAGATGCTTA
This sequence comes from Verrucomicrobiales bacterium, assembly GCA_021648365.1. GTDB lineage: Bacteria > Verrucomicrobiota > Verrucomicrobiia > Verrucomicrobiales > DEV007 > JAADHD01. Next base: position 14,412 of record JAKISY010000070.1, on the reverse strand, counting down.
CAAACGCGTCAACGTCATGCCGCTCGGCTCAGGCGCACTCGCCGGATCGACCATCGTTTTGGATCGTAAACAAATCGCCAAAGAACTCGACTTCCCCGCCATCACCCAAAACAGCATGGATGCCGTCAGCGACCGCGACTACATCGCCGAACTGATTTTCGACATCGCCCTCACCGGCATCCACCTATCTCGTCTTAGTGAAGACGTTATCCTCTGGGCTTCCGCCGAATTTGATTTCATCGAACTCAGCGACGCTCACACCACCGGATCCAGTCTGATGCCGCAGAAAAAAAATCCCGACGTCGCCGAGTTGACCCGAGGCAAGACCGGCAGACTCATCGGTGACCTAGTTTCCATCCTAACCACCATCAAAGGTCTGCCGATGACTTACAATCGCGATCTACAGGAAGACAAAGAACCCCTGTTCGACGCCATCGACACCATCAAAGCTGCGCTCGCCGTATTTGCAGAAATGATCGACGCAATGAAGGTCAAAACCGAGAACACCCGAGCCGCCGCCTCCGATCCTTTTTTATTAGCGACCGATCTCGCCGACTATTTGGTTTTGAAAAAAGTCCCCTTCCGCCAAGCGCACGAGATCATGGGACAGCTCACCGCCTACAGCCTCAAACACAACATAGCCTTCGCCGACCTCACCCTCGACGAATACCGACAAGTCAGCGACGCTTTTGACCCAGACGTCTATCGAGTGCTCGACATCGACACCGCCCTCAAAGCGCGCAAAGGCATCGGCGCACCGTCTCCAGCCAATATAGCCAAGCAGTTGAAACGCTGGAAGCGCAAACTCTAAACGGCAAAGACTCATGCCCGATCCAACTAGCAAGGCTTCCATAGATTTCGAACGCTGCCGTATCGAAGATGGCAAGGGCTGGGAAAAACTCTCCGTCGAACGCATCCTCGATCATCGTTATATCCAAATCGAAGAAGTGCGTTACCAGACGCCAGCTCGCCAGACTCCTGTTGACTGGACTGTCGCACGCAGAAAGTCCGCGATCGCCGTCGCCCCGATGTTGCCCGACGGACGCTTTCTGTTGATCCAACAAGAACGCTACCCCGTGCAACGCGCGCTATGGGAATTCCCCGCTGGGCAAATCGACGACATCCATAACCGAGAGAATACCGACGTCATTCTCAACACCGTGCACAGCGAACTCGACGAGGAGACTGGTCACCAACTCGCGCCCGATGGCGAACTCATCCCACTCGGTTATTTTTTCAGCTCACAAGGCTACAGCGACGAACACGTTTACCTTTTCCTCGCCAAAAATGTCGTTCCCACCGGCAAAGGACCCAGCCCTGATGCTGGCGAAAGCATCCTCGGTTGCCGTGCCCTCACCGCCAGTGAACTGAGCGATGAAATCGCCTGCAATCACATCGTCGATGCCAATACCCTCTCTCTGTTCGCCCGCCTTTGTGCCAAAGGTCATATTGACCCATCTGATTAAAGTAAACATTTCTCAGATTGCGAGACGATCAAGATCGGCTACAATAGCAAAACAAAAGGCTGGATGAATCCAGCATATCCACTTTCTTAAAAACGAACACCTCATACCGTGACTTTTTTCAAACCTGTTTTATCTAAACTTTTCAAAATGCGCGAAGACGCTTCACGCATCCGTTCTGGCGCCGACGAAGGCTATGATCAGCATGAGAAACCCTTCCTAGATCACTTGGAGGATCTGAGAACAACGCTGATGAAGATCGTCATCACCTTGTTGGTGACGACCATGATCGCCTTCGCTTTCAATTTGCAAATCTTGCAATTTGTCGGGCAACCGATGAAACTTGCCGGCCTCGGCAATAGCGTCACCTTCATGACCCTGGCCCCTCAAGAGATCCTGATGCTGTCGATCAAAGTTTCCTTTTTTGCAGGCTTGCTCGGCGCCTTTCCTCTATTGATGTTCTTTGCAGGCGAATTCATCTTACCTGGATTAAAAGAGCAAGAAAAACGCTTCGTCCTACCTGGTATTGGAGCAGGCTTTTTCCTCTTCACCACCGGAGCCGCTTTTGCTTTTTACGCAGCCTGCCCCATCGCCCTAAACTTCTTCTTCGAATTCCAAAAAGAACGAACCGAATTCCTCAACCCCACAACCATGGTCAGTGACGGCACTATCAGTGCCGAAGAGTTGATCTCAGCCGACTCCGCCACCGAGGCACTTAAAAAGGATGCAGCAGAAAACGAAACTTCCGCCGCCACCATCCCGCGCCTAGACGTCGACCCCAAACTACGCGCCGAAGTTCTCGAAGTTTTGCGCGACTCGCTCGCCATCAGTGCTGACTCCGAACTACATATCACCTTTGATCAGGATTCAAAAAAACTCATCCTATCTACCGCACCGATTCATAAGACCACTTACCAATACGGCAAATACATCAACTTTGTCACCCGCTTGGTATTAGTCTTCGGACTCGCCTTCCAGTTGCCAGTGGTGGTCACCATACTGGTCAAACTGCAACTACTCACTGCACGAGTCATGCGCACCACTCGCCCCATGGCGTGGATCGTCATGCTCATCCTCTCAGCGATTTTCACCCCACCCGACATCATGACGCTCGGCTTGCTCGCCGGACCACTCATCATCCTCTATGAGATCTGCATTTGGATCGCCTGGTCGATCGAAAACCAGCGGGAGAAAGCCGCGCGCACCGAAGAAGACGATCGCCAACTTCGTCTAGGTGAACTTTATGCCAAATCTCCGGAAGACCTTTCCGAAGAAGAAAAAGCAGAACTTCACGCTCACGAAACAGCCCAATACGAAGCTGAACACCCTGCTGAGCAAGATGAAGAGAACGATACCTCTCCAGGCATCTCAGGTTATGATGACGTGACTCATAACGAACACGACGAAGACAATGATCACGACGAAAGTTGGCATCAAGATCAAAATGAATACCATCAAGACGAAGATCATTACAAGCAAGGTAACTCTGACACCGACACCGCTAGTGAAGCTTGGAGTGATCACGACCACGACGATGATCTGCATGGCACCTGCGAACCAGCCGGTGAAATCATCAATCTGAACAGCGCCACTTTGGAGGAACTGCAGACTCTCGCAGGAGTCGGCCCAGCGTTGGCACAACGACTCATCAATCACCGCCCCTTTGGCACCTTCGACGACGTACTCGGCGTGCCAGGTATCAGCGAAGACAAACTCAATCGCATCATCGACCGACTCATCATCGAATAGGGTGCAACTCATCGGCAAAGAACGTCACGACATCGGACGGCCCAATGATGTCGGTTACCCCGTGCGCGCCATCCGCACCCGTGAGTTCCTCTACATCCGCAACTACGAACCCGACCGCTGGCCAGCTGGCAATCCAGAAACCGGCTACCGCAACGTCGATGACAGCCCGACTAAAAGCACCATTCTCAGCCGATTTGATAAATACTACCGCCTGTCTTTCGGCAAACGCCCCGCAGAGGAGCTCTACAAAATCGGCTCCGATCCTCGCTGCATGGAAAATCTCGCCACCAACGAAGAATACAAAAACGAAGTCAAAAAACTACGCAGCCAAATGGAAGACATGCTCAAAGACGAAGGCGACCCCCGCTTCAACGGCAACGCCGCCTTCTTCGATACCATCGACTACGTCGGCAAAAAGCCCCACGGCTGGCAAGCCTGGTTAGAATTTCACCAACCCGCAAAACCCAAAACTCCCGCCAAGGAATAAATAAATATTGCCACTGTTCCTCCACCGGCGAAATTGACTGATCCTTCGATCAAAAGTTGATAGACGTTCATCTAAGGTAACTATTCAGGTCTGTTGAATCCTCGCTAAAAAAACCCAAGAAGGTCTCACACGAAGACACGTCTTTACTCACGTAATTTCAGCCATTTGACCGAATCACCTGAATAGTTACCATCTAAGCAAGTTCCCCATCCTTACCTTCTCATTCTATCTTATCTGTATTCCTTTGCGATCTTAGCGCCTTGAGCGCAGCGGGCGAGAGAACCTCTTATATCCCAGAGTTTAGGTTAAAGTTAAAGTTCCCCCTCCTTATCCACGCTATTTGCCTTCGAGTAATTTCCTCCGGCTGTATCTCTTCGTTTGGCTGTGCTATTTGCCTTCGAGTAATAATCTCCGGCTGTCTCGCTACGCTCGGCTGTGGTTAAAATCCTTCTCTTATCCTCTCCCATTCTCTCCTTCGAGCTTTTCCCTTCGACCGTCCTCACTTCACCGCGACTGCGGCTCAAACTCTCCCGAATTTGACCGCACCCCCGTCACACTTACAAATTATACCCTGCCTCACCGTGCGTATGAGTATCGATCCCTTCTGTCTCTTCCTGCTCAGGAACCCTCAGACCCACCGTAAATTTAGCGATCAACAACGCTATCGTCGCCACCACTGCTGACCAAATTGCCGTCACCGCGACACTTTTAATCTGGATCAGCAACTGATCAGGCTTCGCATCAATACCCTCACGAATAAAAACACCCGTCAACACAGCTCCCAAAATCCCCCCGACACAGTGAACTCCAAATACGTCCAAGCTGTCATCGTAACCCAGTTTGCGCTTCATCGTCGTCGCGCAGAAATAACACACCACACCCGACAATGCTCCAATAATCAAAGCACCGCCCACTCCGGTTGATCCACAAGCCGGCGTGATCGCCACCAAGCCAGCTACCGCGCCAGTAGCCGCACCCACCGCGGTGGTTTTTTTAGTCACCAAAGTTTCCACCAACAACCAGGACAGCAACCCCGCCGCCGTAGCGATTTGAGTGGTCAACATCGCCATGCCAGCAGAACCATTGGCAGCACCCGCACTACCTGCGTTAAAACCAAACCAACCCACCCACAGCAAACAAGCTCCAATGACAGTGAACGGCACATTGTGCGGCATCATCTGCAACTTACCGTAGCCCTTGCGCTTGCCCACCATGATACAAGCCACCAAACCAGCGATCCCAGCATTGATATGCACCACCGTGCCGCCGGCAAAATCCAGCACACCCCATTCATAAAACAAACCACCCTCAGCCCAAGCCATGTGCCACACTGGGATGTAGGAAAAAGTCGTCCATATAAGAGTGAAAATCAAAATAGCAGAAAATTTCATCCGCTCAGCAAAAGCCCCGACGATCAAAGCCGGAGTGATCATGATAAAAGTCATCTGAAACGTGATCCAGACACTTTCCGGAATCGTGCCATGCAGCACACCCGCAGGGTTTTCACTCAAGTGCTTCAGCATCATCATGCTGCCATCCCCGAAAAAGCTATTGCCCGACCCCGCCGCAAAGGTATAACCATAAACCACCCACACAATCGACATCACCGCTGCGAGCACCATGCATTGCACCAGCACACTAAGGATATTTTTCGATCTCACCAAGCCACCGTAAAACAGCGCCAAGCCCGGCAAGGTCATTAACAAAACCAAAACCGTAGCCACAATCATCCAAGCCGTATCGCCAGTATCCAGAGTCGCCGCAGCTTCCACCACTTCTGCCGCCTCCTGAGCAAAAGAAGTTCCCGTCGAAATCAAAAGCGCCGCCGCCATTACTAGCCAGAATCCTGTTCGTGATAAAATAGTCATAATGTTTTCCTCTTGGATGCTGCAAACCATAGAGAATCCCGCCCGCCCTGCAAGCTGCGATTCACAGCTTGCCCAGATCAACGGTGGAGGTCAAACTCCAAAGCAATTATATCGTTAAATTTGACTTTTACCTACCAGCCATCAACTCTAAACTCTCAAAACACAAGCATTGCAACCTCCACCACCCTCACCATGTCCCGTTTCATTCCCTTTCTCAGTTTAATCCCTCCTGCTCACCTCCACCCCCATTTACGGTGCACCGATCGTTTTAGAAGATTTTAAACGCTGGCAGGTTGGCAAGTCACCACCAAAACTACGCTTTTTAAAAAAGCAGATTCGGCGGCAGTCGGTGAAGGATCGATCCAGCTATCGCTGCTCGGCATGGTTTTTAAACAGCTCAGCGCCCACCCGCTCGAAGGCAGTCCTGCTTGGGATCAATACCAAGGGCTATCTTTCATGGTCAAGGGCGATGGCTCGGATTTGTTCGGCTGTATTTCCGTCGGGGATCGCGCCACCGGTGCTTATTCTTACATCTACACCAAAGCTTATTTCAAACAATCGATGGGCGACTACATCCAAGGCGCCATCAATCAAACTCAAGGCAAAAGCGCCATCCTGCCTTTTGCCACCACACCCAGCACTGGCCCGCGCTTTGTGATGATGGCAGCTACTTCATCGACGAGGTGAAAGTCATCCCGCTGACAGACTGAACAAAAAAAGGCACCCGTCTAGGTGCCCCTTTTTTGTAAGGCCGCAGCTGAAAAGCTACCGCACATTTTGAAAGCGAACTACTTAGCTTTCAACTCACCACAATCCTTAATGATGATCTTCTTACTGGTCGCGCCCGAACGTGAACCCAATGCTTCCAATTTTTGCACCACATCCATACCTTCGACCACTTTGCCGAATACCACATGTTTGCCGTCGAGCCATTCGGTTTTCACCGTGCAGAGGAAAAACTGCGAGCCATTGGTATTGGGTCCTGCATTCGCCATGCTCAAAGTTCCCGCTCCAGTGTGTTTGAGATCAAAGTTTTCATCATCGAACTTATTTCCGTAGATCGACTTGCCACCCGTGCCATTATGATTGGTGAAATCGCCGCCCTGAGCCATGAAATTCTGGATCACTCGGTGGAAACTGCTGCCTTTGTAACCAAAGCCTTTTTCCCCAGTGCACAAAGCACGAAAGTTTTCTGCCGTTTTAGGAACCACGTCCGAACGCAGTTCCATCACGATCCGGCCCAGCTTTTCTCCGTCAGCTTCAATGTCAAAATAAACCCGGGGTAATTTTTTATCCTGGGCCATCAAAGAAGAAACTCCTGCCAGCAAGGTAGTAGCAGCAAGAATGAAGAAATGTTTACGTGAAATTTTCATAGTGTTTTTTGTATATCAATTACTCGCCAGAAAGGTGCAGAGAAGATCGCCTCCCGTCAATCAGGAATAATAGCAAAGGTTCGCAAAGTTTTCCTCCTCCTTGGCGAGTCTTGGCTGGCTTTGCGAGAAAATTCACTCTGCAGAATTCTGACGTAGTTTGGGTGTCCTCACCCGCTGTCTATGCTCTAGCAACTAATGGAAGCCGGGTGGGGACACCACGCTCACTTCGCCTTCAGCGTCGCCAAATACGCCACCACATCGCGGATCTCGTGTTTTTTGAGCAAGGCAATCATCGGCGGCATCGTCGAAATCACCATGCTGCGCTCTTTGATCTGATCCAAGGGCACCTTGATTGTTTTGTTATCTGCATCACGAATTTCAAGCTCCTTCTTAGTCTCCTTACGAAACTGACCTGCCACGGTATCGCCATTTTTCAAAGTCACCGAAATCGTACCGTAACCCGGAGCGATCACCGCCTGCGGGTTCAAAACCGATTCCAAAATATAACGCCTATCTTTTTCTCTACCCACCGACTTCAAATTCGGCCCAATCGTGCTGCCTTTGCCCTTGTTGTATTTGTGACATCTCACACACTGTGCCGCGATATGATTCATGAAAATATCCTTACCCTTTTCCGCATCACCGCCTTCCAGGCATTCGTAATACGAAGCCACCAAGTCGCCAGGTTTACGAATTTTACCAAATTCCACCAAAGCCGCCTTGATCTTAGGTACCGCTTCTGCCCTCGCTTGCGCCGCAGTGATCACGTCGAGCAACAGCTCTGGCTTCACTCCGCCGTTAGCTAACTTCTGCGCCCAATCTATAAGGATTCCATCCGCTTTGTTTTGAGCCAATTTTGCCAATACCACAAAAACTTGCTGACTCTCAAAGGTATCACTATCTTTTTTCAAAATAGCCGCTGCCTTTTCAATCGCCTTTTCGGGATTGATCTCTGCCAAAATCTGTAACGACCGAATCCTCAATCTCCGTGACGAAGAAAGCAAAGCAGTATCTACCGCCTCAGCCACCTGTTTTGATTTTTGCTTCTGCAAAGCATTGAGCGCCTCCAATCGCAACGCAGATGCATTCTCTTTACCCTTGACCACCGTCAGTAAAACCTCAGCGTCGATCGGCACCTGCAAGGTGGTCGCCACTCGCATCGCCAACTCTCTGATTTTTGTCTCCTTATCCGAAAGCAAGTCCGCCAAACGCGGTTCCACCAGCTTAGCTGATGCGACGAGATCGCGCTTAGTCAATTTACGATAACGCCCTTCAATACGATCAATCTCCGGCAACTGCGCCCACAAGGACAAGGCTTGTAAAGCATCCAAACGCATCTCAAGTGGCGCGCTTTTTCCCAAAGCATACTGCGCCAAACGCTGCGCCGATTTTGGATCTCCTAGGCGAAAGTTAGCGTTCACCGCACGGCGAATGAAAGCTTCATTGTGATGCGCCGTCGAAGTCAACGACGCTGCCAATGCTGGCATGGCTCCCGCAATCGAATCATCATCGTGAATCGCCCGCGCCGCATCGGTCGCGATGTATTCTTCTTTGTCCGCTAAAAATTCAGCAGCTCCCACATCCCCCAAGCGACGCAAAGCCAACACCGCTACGTGACGCAACGCAGGACTTCCATCCTTACGCAGCCCAGCTAACTGCTTTACTGTCGCACAATACTGCAGAGCAGTCACCGCAGCGTGTCGCAAGTAAGCCTGATCACGCTTGAGCTTCTTAGCAAAAACCAATAAGTCTGCATAAGCTTCCTTCGCCCGCAAATTACCCAACGAGATCGCTGCAAAAGATTGCACCCTTGCGCTCTCATCTTGCAACAGCTTGATCAAGGTCTCAGCCGTCCCCTTGCCTTTGATTGCCCCCATATCCCCGACCGTGCGAGCCAGTTGAGCACGCATCTCAACATCTTTGTCCGTCGCTAATTTCAAAATGTCAGCAGGCTCCCGCACCTTCGCCTTACGCTGCAACTGCGCCCAGCCCCAAAGGCCGTGAATTCTCGCCATCTGTGGCTGACCTTCATCCAATGCCATTTTCTCCAGCAACGCCCCCTGACCCCGTTTGACCAACTCAAACTGCGCCGCCAACCGCACCCGTTGATCGGCATGACCGCACAACTTCGCCAAAGCCTCCACCTTGCGATCCCCCATTCCCTCACCCAACAACTGCGCCGTTTCTTTACGTTCCTTCGAGTTAGCATACTCAGGCACATCAATCTTCCACACCCCACCCTCATCATTAAGCGTATAACCACCACCCCAGTCCGTGCCATACAGACCTCCATCTGGCGCCCAGTTCAGTCCCACCAGCGGCACCCCGTTGCCGATGATGTGATCATTGATCATCTCAAACGACGCATCTTTAGCTTTCACCTGAAACGCATTCTGATAACCCGATGAAAACTGAGTGATGAAAAAATAATCCTTATACTCTGGACTGAGAGCCGTGCCAGGATTCCAAGCAAAACCCGATGGTCCATTGACGTAATTTTTGATCGTCGGCACGATGTGACCCGGCTGACCATCAAAGTAAGGTTTATACATATACTCACTAGTCCAAAAGTTATAATCCCCCTTGAAATACTGCCAGTTGATCCGCCAACCGACATCCATGTGCTGCACCAAATAGACCAGACGCTCCATCTCCCCGGGGCTATCACCATCATTATCCACCCCAAACCAATTGCCATAAGCATCAAATCTCGGCTCCTGCAGATTACGTAAACCGCGCACAAACACCTCAAAATTCGAACCGTCAGGCTCACAGCGCATCATGCTGCCTTCGTGCGGGTATTCGTGTTTTTTGCCCTCCTTCGAAGTCACATTGATACCCTTGTCACCAATCGTCCAGTAGATCCGCCCATCTGGCCCGACATTTAATCCGTGCATATAGTGACCCGCATACGCCACGTGCACCCCGAAACCATTCGCGATCGACTCGCGCTTGTCCGCCACTCCATCGCCATCCGTATCGCGAAACTTCATCAACTCTGGTGAAACCGTCGCATACACATCCCCGTCATAATAAAGCACCCCCGCCATGCTCCCAGTGATCTCCGTTTTCACATCCGTGGCATAAGCCGTTTTCTTGTCCGCCTTGCCATCGCCATTGCTATCCTCTAGGCGATAGATGGTATCACTCAACACCGTCAGATCTCGCCAATCGTGACTACCGTCCTTGTTGTGATCCACCACCTGCTTTTTGCTATTTTCGCTCTGCCCCTTTTCCGGCGATAGCTCACGATGATAAAAAGCCCGTTTGTCGTCCACCGAACGCAACTTCAAATCCTCCACCATCCACTCCTGACGAATCGCCAAATCCTGCGCCACTCGACGCCGTGCCCCCGTCACATAAGCCACCCCCTTATCATCAAAGCTCAAGGCAATCGCATTGTGGATCTGAAAATCCGCCGTCCACTTATCGTATTTCAAAGTCTTCGGATCCGCATGCGCTGCGCTGCCCTTAGCTTTGACCTTGATCCCACGCAACTCCACGGCATCCCACATCCCCGTATCATCAAAAGAGCCAAGTCCGATACTACCCCAATCAAAGGTCTTATCATGAGCCACCATCATCGGCTTTTTCATGTCATCGAAATACACCTCGATCAGCCCACTCGCCACTTCACGCACGATCTTGACCTGATGCCAAGTCTCATCCTTCCACGGCGTGCCAGCACTGGTCTTTTCGGAAATCTTTGTGCGCGGCGCCTCTTTAACGATGAAAATCTGATTAGCATGATCGTCCGTCTTCTGCCCCAGATGAACGTAGTAAAAATTCGCCGGATCTTGATAGCCAAAAAACAAACACATGTCACGATGACCGTAACTCTTCTTAGTCGTCCGCACTTTGGCCGTCAGCACAAAATCCCCCACAATGTTATATTTCAACAAAGCGATATTCGCAGGACTGCGAAAGGGTGGTTTGTAATTCGATGCCCCATACAGCTCCATCACCCGGTTACTGCTACCCTCCTCCGTCCTCACCCGCCAAGCTCCCTCATCCGTCAAATCCCAACGCGCCGAACCACGAGTGAAATCCTCCTTGAGCAGCACCGGCAACTTTTCAGCAGCTTGACCCAAGCTAAATACCAACAGCAATGACAGCATCACTGCATAAAAAAATACAGAATTCGAAAGTTTCATAGGCTTCAACCGCTAACATAGAAAACGCCCCCCTTCCACTGCCAGTTTCGGCTTTCCTAAATCAATCCCGCTTGCGTTCTGGCATGATCACACAAGCCCCCTTGCAACCAAACAGCTTGCTCAATAACAAGCGGTTGTCACTGATCCACTTGTAGAATTTTTCAGCGACCCAAATTACGCCAGGAATCCACAAAAACAATGATAACGGCACTAACAAAGGTAAGCGCATCCCCAAAAACCGAATGCACCTCGCTCCACGATGGATCTTCCCCTTCGCCGTCACACAATGAATCGCTTCTAGCAAATCCTCCCGTGTTAAATCCGGCGCCACCCCAGCCGACTGCGGATCCTTGATCGGCAAAAACTTGGTTCGATTGAACCAATCCAACCAAGTCAGCGATTTCATCTGAAAGGTACACAGAGGACAATCACTGTCATAGAGCACCCAAGTCACTTCGCTGCTGTTATTCTCACTAGCCATTTCCGTGAAATCAAGAATTACGATCCTGCAGCCATTGACGAAAATCAAATATCGCGTTCGGATCACGCCCGCCATCATCGCCGTCACCGATCACCAAATCCCACCGATCCATGCAGCCCGAGCAGCGATACGCCACAATATCGCCATCCTGCCAGCCCTCTTCGGGCGTGTAGCTCAGGCGGTGCGCCTTCTGACCACAATCAACACAAGTTATAATCTCTGGAACATCCATGTTTCTGTTTTACCCACCATAGCACGCGTAGCAGGCATTGGATACCGCCTATCTCCGATCACTTGTATAATCATCGGCTTCGCTGGAGTCCCCCCTAGATGAGATAAAACCAGTGGCTCCTGATACACCTCGCCCGTATTGCCAATCGAAATCGGACGACGCATGGCAAAAGCACTAGACGAACTGACACGGAAAAGACTGTGATTTCAAAACCGTAGCGTGGGTGTCCTCACCCGCTCCCCGTTACCGCTAGATCACAGCTAGCGGAGCCCCCTATCGAGCACCTACCTCTTTCCCCTCCAAGAAATCCTCAGTCAGCTCGAGCACTTCAGGATTCGCCAAAATCCCCACATGATCCGAATAAAAAGGTTTAAAATAAATGGCAAAAAGTGAAACAACACGCGTTCGTCGTAAAGAACGTAAAAATATTTCTTCTGGCGTTGCCCATGTTAACGCTACTTTTAATAACACAATGATTACAATCACAGATATGCAAGGCAATACTATTGCTTGGTCATCTGCTGGTGTTATGGGTTTTAAGGGTTCTCGTAAGTCAACTCCTTATGCTGCGCAAATGGCAGCTGAAGATGTAGCGAAAAAAGCTCAAGATCATGGTATGAAAACTTTAGAAGTAGAAGTTTTAGGGCCTGGCTCTGGTCGCGAATCAGCTCTTCGTGCATTACAAGCTGCAGGGTTTAATATTACGTCTATTCACGATGTTACTTCAATTCCTCATAACGGATGTCGCCCTCGTAAAAAGCGTCGTGTATAATCAAGCCCTGTGTAATAGCGCGTAAAAATGAGTTAAAATTAGCGGTTAAGCGGTTTTTTAAACTTTTAAAAAACACATATATATAAAAAAGGATACTAACAACCATGATCCAAGACAACTGGCAAGAATTAATTAAACCTACAAAACTTGAAGTTGTTTCAGGTGAAATTGACCATATTGCTTTAGTGGTTGCAGAACCTCTTGAGCGTGGTTTTGGGCTAACACTTGGCAATGCGTTACGTCGTGTTTTGCTTTCATCTTTGCAAGGCGCAGCAATTAGTGCAATTCAAATTGATGGTGTTTTACACGAGTTTTCATCTATTGCAGGTGTTCGTGAAGATATCACAAACATTGTTTTAAATGTAAAAGAAATTGCAATCCGTATGGAAGATGAGGGGCCAAAGCGCCTTACACTTTCTAAAAAGGGACCTGCAACAGTTAAAGCAAAAGACATTGAAATTTCAGGTGATATTGAAATTTTAAATCCAAATTTAGTTATTTGCCATCTTGATGAAGGTGCGGAATTAAACATGGAATTCACCGTTAATACTGGTAAAGGTTATGCACCAGCAGACACCAACCGTCCAGATGATGCGCCAATTGGCTTCATTCCTGTTGATGCGCTATATTCGCCAGTTCGCCGCGTTAGTTATAACGTTGAAGCAACACGCGAGGGGCAGGTTCTTGATTATGATAAACTTACCCTTAAAGTTGAAACAAATGGCGCAGTAACACCAGAAGATGCAATTGCTTTTGCTGCTCGTATTTTGCAAGATCAATTAGCAATTTTTGTTAATTTTGATGAGCCAGAAGTTGAGGCGCCTGTTGATGTAACACCAGAACTGGCGTTTAATCCTGCATTACTTAAAAAGGTTGATGAGCTTGAGTTTTCTGTTCGCTCAGCTAACTGCTTAAAAAATGATAATATTGTTTATATTGGTGATCTTATTCAAAAAAGTGAGGGCGAAATGCTTCGCACTCCAAACTTTGGTCGTAAATCACTTAATGAGATTAAAGAAGTATTGGCACAGATGGGCTTACATCTTGGAATGGATGTTGCCAACTGGCCACCTGAAAATATTGACGATTTAGCTAAACGCTATGACGATAATTATTGAGTTTAGTTAAAAGAGTTTTGGAGAAATAAAATGCGTCACGCAAAAGCAAATCGTAAGTTAAATAGAACATCAAGCCACCGTATGGCTATGTTTGCAAATATGTCTGCGGCACTAATAAAGCACGAGCAGATTGTTACAACTTTACCAAAAGCAAAAGACTTACGTCCGATTGTTGAAAAATTGGTAACATTGGCAAAAAAAGGCGATTTAAGCGCTCGCCGTCGTGCTATTTCTAAACTTCGCGATGAGGAAATGGTAAAGAAGCTTTTTAATGTTCTTGGCCCTCGTTATGCTGAGCGTAATGGCGGATATCTTCGTATCATGAAAGCTGGCTTTCGTTATGGTGATAACGCTCCACTAGCAGTGATTGAATTTGTCGATCGCGATGTTAATGCAAAAGGTAAAGATAGCGGCCCTGTTATTATTAAAGAAGAGATAGAAGAAACAGAAGGCGCTGAAGCGTAAAATATCTTTAATTTAAATTTTTAAGAGCAGTTGCGATTATATTCGTGGCTGCTCTTTTTTTTTGCTTTAAATCCTATAAGGTGGGTTTTTAAATGAATAGAGCGCTCAGTTGAATAAAAAACCAACATCTAGTGAAGATATAAAAATGAGTTCAGATGAAAATCGTCCGCTTGCGGATATTTTGCGTCCCAAAAAACTTGATGAAGTTGTTGGGCAGTCTCATTTGTTGGGTGAAAATGGTGCGCTTAGG
>JAKISY010000069.1 GCA_021648365.1 Verrucomicrobiales bacterium | reverse complement strand
AGCCAACAGCGTCCGCAAACAGCCATTTCCGTTATCGAGCCGAAGCGGGCGTGGGTCAGGTGGAACGCTCATGGTAGCCTCGTCGCGGTTAGTATTCGTGAAAATCACCAAAAGATGATCACCGTCAACCTCAACCGACCAATCAACCCCAAGCTATAAAAAGGCTACCTGCTAAGTTCACCTGCCCACGGGGGTGGCGGAACCGTTCGACTTCAGCGATAGCCTTTGGTGTCCGAATTTGCCATAAATTCTGAAGGTTAAGTGTTACGCAAGCGCGATAACCTAGTCACCATCAACAGATTACAAGGTTTGTCAATATTTGCTGACTGACCCCGTTTCCTTGAAATCGACGTCCTCCACTGGAATCCTCTCGCGGACACAGACCAGTATAACTGGCCACCTGCCGACGATTATTAAAACGCGTCCAATCCCCAACTTCCCGAGAAATCAATTCGCTGGTGAGTGCTCCCAGTCCTTTTGGACGTTCAGAGACGGCTTGTTCTTCAATTTTTTTGGTGGCCTCTTTAAGTGCCTTCTCAATCTCTAGAATTAATTGACGTAAAGGCGCTAACAGTTCGAGTAAGAAATCCTGTAGCTCTTGCTGTAAATCTTTCCAGCGACGAGGTCCCCACCAACGCCCTTTGATACGCTCGCCGTAGTAAAGAGCATGGCTCCTTCCCTTGGCTGCCAGACGTTGTAATTCGCGGGAGAAACTCTCACGCTGTCGGCTCAAACTACGTGCTCTTTCCTCTTCTTCGCTAGGGACACGAACCACTGATAGAGCTCGCTTATTTCCGCTGATGTATCGATCTAAGGCTTCCGCCAATGCACGAGCATCTCTAGCGTCGGTTTTGACTTTTTGTCCATATTCATCCCAGTTGCGAGGTCTCACCACTAGGTTTTTGACACCCAGAGCTTCAAGCTCCCGATGCAAGCCGTAGCCAAATGGTCCGGCTTCGTAACAAGTATATACCTCCTTGGCCAATGAGAGCTGTTTCTTTACCCAGTTTAACAAACCGAGTGTGCTGAAGCTTTGCGCGGGTTGTGGTGTTTGGGCATCGATTTGACGCACAACTACTTGTTTTTCTACGTGAACATCAATTCCTAGAATGATAACTTCTGCCTTGGCAGAGTTGGTTTTTTTGCTTATCTTTTTCTTTAACATGGTGGTTGAGTCCTTTCTTGTAGGGTTAATATTTCACCCAACATCTTGGCAGATCGGTCTCCGAATTGCCAGACTTAACCCCATGTTATCTTTTCTTATTCAAAACATGTTTATTAATTTAATAAGAAATCTAGATACGTAGACCACCGAAATGAATACTACTAATGTTCCTGTCCATCCCAAATTTTGTTCATTTATAATTGGGATCACGAATTCCATATAAAACACTCCTATCAATCCACATACAATGCTTTCTCTTAATGTTAACCCCTCGATATTATTTATGCTCCTCTTCATACTAACTTCACCCTCTCACCACTCTCCAGTTCTTTTATAAGGACACACTTTTTTCGTCACACCAGCCTCCTGCTGACCAATACTTTTAGCACTCCAACATCCTGGCAGATCGGCATCCGAACTGCCAGACTTAACCCCATGTTATCTTTCCCCCTTTTCCTTTTCACCTTTCTCCTAGAATTTTATCCTGCCCCCTTTCTCTCTGACGAAATATCTACATTAGATTTTAAATCCAGTTCTTTATATTGTTTTTTGCTGCTACACTGCAGAATAGCAATTTTACGCAAGTTCTCTCTTAATGAATACAATATTTTCTGATCACTTTTCTCAGAATATTTCACAAAAACTAAACTTATAGATAAGGTTTTTTTATTATTTGGATACTTAGTGTCAACAAAAGTTACTGTATAATCATATTTATGGTTCCATATTGTAGCAGCGTCTTCACTAAAAGTGAACTCACCAAATGTGAATACTAAAAATAGAAAGATTACTATTTTTTTATTTAACAGGTTTGACATCTTGACTCGTGCTACTCTTTTTTTCTTTATAAGTGCTTCCCTTAGGGCAGTCAGCTTTAGCTTGTGCTCTTGCGTCATTAAGCACTTTAGTGACATTTTTAGGATTGACACTTCTATTTGTGAGCTCTTTCGTAATACTAGCGGTAGCTGAAGCGCTACTTTTAACTGTTTTATTATCCTTATCACAAATGCAATCACCGGATGATGTCGCCGTATATTTGTGAATGTATTTGAGCAGCCCCAAATAATCCGTTTTATTCACCCCATCGTTCCCAACAAAGTTGTAAAGATTAATTCCTCCATCCTCCCCAATCGGATCCCTTGACGCCCACCGACCCGTTTCCGGCATATAATACCTAAAGGCGTAATATGTCTTTCGAACGTTGTCGTAGTTACCCTTAGTTCGTCCATCTTGTCGAGCAATCGTGATGAGGGCGACGATGAAGTAGGTTTGAGTGTTTGCGTCGTAGATGCAGAAGCAATGCAAATGAGCCTTGCGAGTCGCGAGAGTGGGAGCGGTGTCAGGAATGAAGCCCCTCGGATCGGCAATGTTGTCATAGCCATAGGTGAAGGAAGAGTGGTGCGCTTTTCGCTGGGTGAAGGCCAATCGTAACTGTAGCAGGGATTGTAACAAGGTCTGCATAGACATGACATACACGGAGTGTGCGCTGGAGGCTGTGTCTAAGTTGTGTGTGGTTTGGGGCACGCTTGTTTGGTGATGTCTAGGTGTGATGAATTTTATACTAAGCTGGCAAAGTTTTGGCAAGAAGAATGTTTGAAAAGTTGCGAAGCTGCGAATTGACGCAGCACACGAAAGTTGTTTTGATTATCTCGCGGCTGGCGAAGATAGGTGAAATTTGCGCCTTCCTCGGAAGGTCAATTCATGAGAAGGACAGCTTAAAAAGCTGTTTTACATTGCTGATCAGTTTCTTTGGGGAATCTTGGTCGTGATCAAAATTTCTGCATGGGGTGTGCCTCTTTATAACTCGTGGGGTGCGACCCCTTGAAACTAAGTTTTCCACACCCATCACTCAAACAACGAGACTGGGTGATCCTACTCGAGCACTAGATTCCAGAAAGGCTTTTCACAAACAGCAGTTCTTATGCTTTTTCCCACTGCCACAAGAGCATGGAGAGTTGCGAGAGATTTTGGGAACCATGCGAATGATGTTATCAGGTCTGATCGTTTTCCTGATCTGCTTGTAGTTCCCCTTGAGCACGGAAATCCACGTTTCATCCATGAGATGATCGACCAAAGACAACATCGCCTCTGGGGCTACTCGGTTCGGACTAGAATGATCAATGCTCAGTCCACTCATCTCTTTCGCAAACTCACGATCCTGAGTATTATGCAGCCAGCGTAAGTAGAACTTCGGACTCTCCCAACCGAAACTGAGGATAGATACGAGTAGATCCTCATGAAAAACCTGAATGATCGTTTTTCGGCAATCACACTTGTTGTCAGTGCAATAGGTATCGAGAAAGACATATTCCCCGTCTGGCAGATCCGAGGCACCAGCGATGATGGTAGTTCGTAATGGGCAATCGGTCCCGAGTAGTTTTCCAGCTGATTCAAAAGGCGCTAACATAATTTGAAATCAACTTGTCACTGAATCCGCCGACTTCAACCCTTCATCTACGAAGCTAAATCTCCTCAAGCAATCGCCGCTAGCACTTCATCTCGCCTCTCTCTAGCCTCCTGTTGATCCCGAGTTTTGAGCGATACCCGCACCCGCTGCGCTGTGTAGTCAGCTTTGTGCAATGTAAAATGACACCACCAAGTGCCACGATTATTCCACAAGTGATGATCTGGATTATTGCGATCGACTCGCACAGCGAGGCGAACTCCTGCTGTTTTTTCTATCGAACCAGCCACCTGAGCTTGCGCTTTAGAGCTGT
This sequence comes from Verrucomicrobiales bacterium, assembly GCA_021648365.1. Classification (GTDB taxonomy): domain Bacteria; phylum Verrucomicrobiota; class Verrucomicrobiia; order Verrucomicrobiales; family DEV007; genus JAADHD01. The sequence continues at coordinate 21,149 of JAKISY010000069.1, read as the reverse complement.
TTCGAGCCCTGCTAGATCCTTGTAATATGTCTTCGTATGTCATGTTGTTGTGATCAGTTTTGATTTTCTCCAATCACATCAGTCCTAGGTGAAGGACAAAAAAGAACACAAAAAAACCGCCGTTCCATCAAGATCGGCGGTCATCGAAAATTCCTTTTCGCTCCACTGGAGAATTACTGTTCGAGCTCACCTTGCTTTCACAAACAAAACTACTCGCACATCGGAAACATTTCTGTTTCCAAGGCACCTTGGCTTCTCCATTGCCAGGTTGCCGGATTTCACTCTTTCGAGCAAAACCACTCCTGATGCTTATATACAGTTTAAGCTCAAAAACTCAAAAAACAAGCCTATTTTGTGTCATACACGCTCGCTCACATACTCGAAAATTTCAACCTATGCGAACGAGAGTCCCCCTGCGTGCTCGCCTTCGCCTCATCCAAAGTAGTGAAGCCAATGAACCAGCGCCGATTATCCAACATCAAAAAGCCCTGATCTGGACCCACACGATGCCATTTCCACAAACCTTCTTTAGAAGTGCTCTTGGATTTATCCTTAGCTGTCGCTACAAAGCGATAACGATGATCAGGAAATAACATCACCCGGTAGTCTCCCACCTGATCCTCAAAGGTGAACTGACTGTTGCCAATATTATCCACATAATACGCCACCACCGGTTTTAAATTCGGAACGTATTCTGGTGGCAAATCACTGACATCGATGTCCGCAAGACTTTGCGGCTTCGCATCCGCCCCGTCTTCATCTTTTGCCCCCTTGTGGTTCAAAGTCTCACAAGACCACAAAGCCAAAAACATCACCGCTGTCATTAATCGAATCCCATTCATAATCTATCAATGAATGAACTTGCCCTAAAACTCAAGCATTACATTGCTCTCAAATGCAGCCCTGCCACATCCACCTATCCTCGCCTAGCCCTCGTAAGCAGATTTCAGTGACGCCAATTCCTCCCAACGCGCATACAGCTCGACGATATTTTTCTTTTTGACCGCTAAATCATCTTCCAGTTCTTTCCAGTCGTCCTTGTGTTTTTCGTAAAAATCAGCTGCGGCAAAACTGTTTTCCATAGCTCCCGCCTCCTCTTCCGCTGCTAAAATCACATCCTCCATTCCCTCCAATTCCTTTTCCTCCGCCCACTTCAATTTGCGCGCGGGCTGTTGTGCTTTCTTCTGCTTGCTCTCCGTAGCTCCCGCAGCAACACTCGCCTTCTCACCTTGCCCTCTCTCCTCACGCTTCTCTAGATAATAATCGTAATTCCCTACATTGTATTTGACCACACCGTCTCCCTCAAAAGCCAAAATTCCATTGCATACTCGATTTAAAAAATAACGATCATGACTAACCGCAATCACACAGCCTTTATACGTGGTCAAGGCCTCCTCCAGCATCCTCAAAGTGCCCAAATCCAAGTCATTGGTAGGTTCATCCAATACAATCACATTGCCGCCCCGCTTCAAAATCTTTGCCAAAAGCACACGACTACGCTCTCCGCCGCTCAGTAATTCGATCTTGGTATTGATGCGATCGTCGGTGAACAAAAAACGCTTCAGATACGAACGCAAACTGATGGTCTCCTCCCCCAACCTCACGTGTTCGCTGCCCTCCCCCACATCTTCCCAGACCGATTTACTATCATCAAGCGCCAGACGGTTCTGATCCACATAATTGATCTGCGTGCGCTTCCCTATCTCCACGGTGCCTCTGTCCGCCTGCAACTCCCCAAGCATGATTTTGATCAAAGTCGATTTGCCCAAACCATTGCGACCGACGATGCCGATTCGCTGTCCCTCCTCCAAATCGAGATCCAAGTGATCAAACAAACGTCGCCCATCAAAGCCCATACCGACATCACGTAATTCGATGATCTTATTTGCCAGCCTCGGCGCTGGAGGAATGATCAAATCCACATCCAAATCCTGCTCAGGCGCATCCTTATCCGCCACTTCAAAATAGGCATCGATGCGACTCTTCGCTTTGCTTCCCCGCGCTTTAGGCGCGCGCCGCACCCAGTCCAACTCCTTCTTCAAAAAACGTTGGCGCTTGTGTTCCTGCAGCTCCTCAGTCGCCATGCGCTCCGCACGCGACAACAAATAATCAGTATAATTACCCTGGTAACTAATAAATTCACCCCTAAACAGCTCCACCATGCGCGTAGCGATTCGGTCGAGAAAATAGCGGTCATGAGTCACAAACAAACAAGCCCCTTTGTACCTGGAAAGAAAAACCTCCAACCACTCGATCGCTTCGGTATCAAGATGGTTCGTCGGCTCATCGAGAATCAAAAAATCGGGACGAGCCAATAAAGCGCGGCACAAAGCTACCCGTCTTTTTTCTCCACCGGACAGCGTCGCCACCTGATTCTCCGCCGCAGGTGCATGCAAATGGTTAAGCAGACTCTCAGCACGTTGCTCCAAGCTCCATCCATCCAAATGAGTGATCTTATCCAGCAAGTCGCCACTTTTGTTGCTCTCCGCATCCAAATTTTCGTATTCTTCGATCAAATCCGTTATGTGCTTGGCACCAGACAGCACATTCTCCATCACCGTCGCCGACTCATCCAGCTCAAAAGTCTGATGCAAATACCCAATGATCAAATCCTTGCGGTGAGCCAGTTTCCCTGAATCAGGTTTCAACTCCCCAGCCACGATTTTCAAAAAAGTCGATTTACCACAACCGTTGCGCCCCACCAAGCCAATGCGCTCCCCTTCGTGAATCGCCAAGGTAGCTCCATCTAAGAGCACTTGCTCCCCATAGCGCATGCCAAGCTCACTAGCGCTCGCAATCGCCGCACTTTGCGTCATATTTGAAGATTGATTTTTTTTAGCCATAAAAGTTACCCGCACGATGCCAGCATAAACGCACATTACAAGCACGGCATCAGGCAACAAAAAACCTGTCTAGAAAGGGGCGCTCTCCAAACAGGTTGATCTAAAACAGCTTTTTTATTTTTTGGCTTTGCTGCTCGCCTTCTTTTTAGTCGTGCTTTTAGCTTTGCTAGTCGACTTTTTACCGCTCGCCGGTTTTTTGGCACTGGTCTTTTTAGCCGTCGCACCCTTCGGGTTTTTCCCATGCGCCACGATATTAGCAAACACATTTCCCCCAATACCATTCACCTCCCGCACCTCTTCGACTGACTTGAAAGGTCGCGCTTTAGATATCGCTTTAGCCCGATTTTCCCCGACCTCTGCGATCGCCGACAGCTCCTCCACATCGCCCTTATTGAGCAAAGTGAGCAAGTTCCTCTTCTGCGTCGGCGTCAGCTTCGCCGCCAGTTTTTTGGCATCCGCGTCCGTTTTACTCGTAGCTTCCACCTTCTTTTTGCTTTTCTTCGCAGTGCTGGATTTCTTGGCAGTGCTCGTTTTTTTCGCCGTATTCGAAGATCCAGTGCTTTTTTTAGCCGCCGCCTCCACCTGTTGCGGCACTGTCGCCACCATCAATGCAAGCCCGCTCAATACCGCCACCATCACCGTTTTTATTGATTTCATTTTCATCCCATTTTTCCCTTTCCGTTTTTTGTTTGTGATTTCATTCCTTTCAGTTCAGCGAACAGCTTTCACATACTTACTGTTCACAAGAACACATTGGATAGATTTTTTTTGATTTACGCAAGACTTTTTTGCAAAAAAACACCCCACCCCATCAGACAATCGCCCCCCAACAACACCCTCAACAAGACAATCCCGCGTCCGCCTGAGCACAGAATTTTCTTGTTGCTCAGCTTCCCATGAGTCAAAAACTCAGCTATAACAAACTCAACCAGCCTGCATCGAGGCTTATTTTGATCACCAACAGCGCGAATAACAAAAACACCAATGCCCACCTCGCCCAGAGCGCTACCCCTAATTTAAAAACAAGGTATAAGGCCATCGCATAAATAAAATACTCCAAAACTATTTCTACCATCAACATCTCCCTATAATAGGTTCAACCAGAGCACCTCAATACGCCAGTTTTCTTGAGAGCAGTCGATTTGCTCTCTTTTTTCACCCTCGCTGAAGAAATAACTTGCCCCCCCCATTCAATCTCCCTGCTGCAACAGGACTCGGTAATACTGTTGCCATGAGTTCAAAACTTCATGCTGCTGCAAAAACGAACGGATCGAACTGCGTGCTCCAGAGCTAGTATCAACTTGTCCACCTGCCATCATCTGTTTGATCAAGCTCTGCTTAGTCATTCCGTTTTTCAGGAAATCCTCTCCCGCCTCACTCAACTGCGAATCGACCAACTTCTCAATCAAATCCTTCGAAGCGCTCAGTTCAAACCAGTCACCCACTTCTTCACCACCACCAGCAGCTTCGACCGCTTCCAGTTGAGCAAGCATCCCGCGCACATCAAACACCGCCCCCGCATTGCCTCCCCCATGCCTACCATAAGGGTCCAAGCGCGATAAAGCCAAGTTGGCTTGATCCCCCTGCTGTAGAGTCAAAAAGGAACGCTCCGCATACGCTATTATCTTCTTCCAAGCATTGATATAATCAGGATCCAGCTTCACCGCTTTTTGATACAATTCCAAAGCCTCCTCATCTCTATCTTGAGAAGCTCGCAAATAGCCTAACAAATAATATAACTGAGGCTTCTCAGGATTCTCCTTGATCAAATTAGTGAACACCTGCTCCGCAATCGCCTCGGCATTCTTACCATTGAACACCCCTTCGCAGCCGAAACAATGGCTCTCCATCCTACCAAAACTATCTGGCATCAGCTCAAAAGCTTTGCGATAATGAACCCGCGCTTCATCCAATCTGCCCGCATCATTCAGCTGCTTTGCCAAACGTGACTGAATACAATAAGCGTCTGAAAAATGAGTCAAAGCTTGTAGGTATTGCTTGATCCCCCTAGAGACCAAACCAGCCGCATAGACATCATCCGCATCTTCAGCCAAACGAATCGCCTTCAACACTTCTCGATAAAGTTTGGCATCTTCTTTTTTACCTTTTGCTACCAAAATATCCGCCAACACACCATACACCTTCATACGATCACCTTTACCCTGCTCCCCATCCGATGGGTCAATCGCTATGGCTTTGCGGATCAAAACCTCAGCCTGATCTAGTTTCCCAGCTTCCAGCAACAAAACCCCTTTCCAGATCAACGGACGCTCCTCAAAAGCATCTCTTTGATAAAGCTGATCCAAAGTCTCCATCGCCCCTTGCCCCTGCAAGCGCAAAAGCGTGGCGTAAGCCTCATCCTTACCCGTAAGCTCACCTTTGAGCAGCAAAGCTTGCAGCACTTTTACCGCTTTTTTTTGATCCCCCGTCTTCTCTAATGCCTTTACCAGAGCAAAACTTATCTCCTCATCTACATGATCTAAACCAGAAAGATCAAATACCCCCCAGAATGGCCAGGACTCAAACATCTCCACCACATCTTGATAGCGCTCCGCCTTATCATAAAGCTTGATCAAACTGAGTGCCAATTCAGAAAAATCCCCTTGCCTGAAAGGATTACTACCAGGGTAATTTTCCTTTTCCGATGACTTCACAGCTTTCTCGGTAGCTGATTTCACACGTTCAAGGATATTTTTTTCTGCCAAAACCAAGTCGCCCTGCTCTATCAAAGACTCCATCAGCGAAGAATACCCGTAGTCATCCTTGCCGAAGTTAGCCAAGCGAATCTTATACCATTTGCTCAAAATTTCACCACCCTCACCCGCGACCTGCTCATTCTCAGTGACTTTCCCTACTTCTTGAATTTGTCGCCCAGTCGAACTCAGCTCATTCCCCCAACGATCAAATTCCTTGCGCCATTTCTCCTTGCGCTCAGACTTATCCTTCTTCAGCAAAGCCTCAATCTCCCCCCGTGCCAAAACCACCTTCGCTCGAAGGTGCTTCAAGCCCTGCTCCACCTCATCCTCTGCCAAAGCCGTAGCGGCGAGCAAGTCCAGCGCACTACTCCGAGCCACAGCACTAGCCGCACCTTGTTTGGCAATCAAATCCTGAGCTAATTGACTGACCTCCCCACTACGGTGAATGCGCGCCCCCAGATCGATCATCGAAGTCCACACATCTGCCGTCGGTAATTTCAACAATAGCTTTTTATAAAAATCAAACAAAACAGCCGACTTGCCTTCAGCTTGCATTTTTTTAGCCAACTTACGGTTCACCCAAGTCTCCGTCGAATCCTCCTTTGCATTCTCCACCACCACAGCAAGAGCCTTGTCCGTATCCCCTTTCAAAAGATGCACTGCAACCACCCACTCCAGCGCATTCCGCCAGGCATAATCGCTTTTCGCACGCGCCTTGCTGACCGCCTCAGGGAACTTCTTAGCATAGAGCTCATAGAGCGGCACCGCGTCCACAGAATGGATCAAATTCCACAACGGGCTCTTGACCAGTTCCGGATTAGCGATCAAAACTGCTACCGCCAACTGGGAAGTCTCCTCATCACTCTCAAAATTGAGCTGGTACTCTTCAAATTCAATCGCAAACACACGTTTTAATAAAGCGCTGGCTTTATCCTTCGTCGTCAACTTAGCCAACTTGGGCACACTCAGAGATTGCCCGCCATAAGAAGCCTCTTCTTCACTGATGGACTCACGCTTTTTCAGAGCTAACTCAAACTCCTTCAAGCCATAACCTTCAATCTTCAACACCTTCGCCACCCCCGCCTCCAGACGATCGAGAGTTTCTAACATTTGCCTAGCTTGGTAATCCTCTTGAGTGGTCTCTTTTGCCCGCATCATCTTGCTAAACCCCTGCCAACTCTTCCAAGCAAGCTCCCGATTCCCCTTCAGAAAGTTCACCAAAAAAGCCAGATACGCAGCCCGCTCAGGCGCATCCGCCTTCACCCCTTCGCTACGTTTCTGCAAAGCAGCTAACCAGGACTCCCACGCAGCACTATCAGGCACTTCACCTAAAATAGCATAACGCCTGCCGGGCTCACGCTTCCAGACCGACCAGTCCATCCGCTTAGCTTTTAGTGATGCCTCAGTATAGAGGTCAAATACAAGCAACCACTCCGATACACTCGCTTGCTCTGCTAGATCTATGCGCTTATCGAAATAGGCATTCCAAGTTTCCTGCAAAGTTTTGATTTTCTCCTTCATCGAGCCAGCCTCTTCGTGCTCTTTTTCACCTTTGTGCTTCTCAGGCTTTTCCAAAACCTTAACCACCTCAGCTATCACCTTCTCCGCACCCCGTAAGTCTTGCTGAGCTTGCAACCCTAATTCTGCTAACAAAACGAACGCAGCCAATACGGCACCCAATACGACTCTGCTGTATTTCCTATCGATGTATCTTCCTTGCATGCTCGCTATTGTGTCCATTCTCATACAAAAGGAAAGTTAAATCTTATTTTTTCACGCTTCTCACAGCTACGAACAAGACAATTTTCTGTCCGCCCGGACACAGAATTGTCTTGTTGTGAATCGTTCTTTTCCACAGTCCCGCCTTGCATCCACGCCTTTTGTGGGCTTGATAAGCAACCATGAGTGAACTCCGAGTGGAAACTATCGACATCATCCTTCCGCTACACACATCGGAGGACAAAAAAGCGTGGTCTTATGCCGCCGCTAGGAAATTAAAAATTCAGCGCGAACGCATTCGCAGCCTACGCCTGCGCAAACACTCCATCGACGCCCGCAAACGCGCGATCAAAGTCCAGCTGCGCCTCGAAGTCGGCATCGACGACATCCTGCCACCCGAAGAACCCTTAGTCGCCAACTATCGCCCCGTTAAAAGCAGCGCCCCGCGTATCATCATCGTCGGATCTGGTCCGGCAGGACTCTTCGCCGCGCTACGCTGCCTAGAGCTGCGCCGCATCCCCATCATCCTAGAGCGCGGTAAAGACGCCTCCGCACGCCGCTTCGACCTCGCCCCCATCTTACGCGAAGGACGCATCGTCGAAGACAGCAACTACTGTTTTGGCGAAGGCGGAGCCGGCACCTTCTCCGATGGCAAACTCTACACCCGCGCCAAAAAACGCGGCACCATCTCCGACATTTACCAAACCCTCGTCGCCCACGGCGCCCCCGAGCGCATCCTCATCGACTCCCACCCCCACATCGGATCGAACCTGCTACCCAAGGTAGTGATGGCGATGCGCCAAAGCATCATCGATGCCGGAGGCGAAGTTCATTTCCAAAGCAAAGTCACCGATTTCCTGATTGAAAATAACAAGATCAACGGCGTCATCACCGCCGATGGCAAAGAATACACCGGACTCGGAGTGATCCTCGCCACCGGTCACTCAGCGCGCGACATTTACACCCTGCTCGATCAAAAAAAGGTGCTGATGGAAGCCAAGCCTTTTGCTATGGGCATGCGTATCGAACACCAGCAATCGCTGATCGATCAGATCCAATATCACCTCGATGACGACACTCCGCGCTCGGAGATGTTACCTGCCGCCGCCTACTCCCTCGCTACCAAGATCAATAATCGTGGCGTGCACTCCTTTTGCATGTGTCCAGGCGGCTTCATCGTGCCCTGCGCTACGGAGAACGACGAGGTTGTCGTCAACGGCATGAGCCTATCCAAACGCGACTCCCCATTCGCCAATAGCGGCATGGTCGTCACCGTCGAACCCGAGGACTGCGCCGCCTACCAAAAAGAACACGGCGTGCTCGCCGGCATCGCCTTTCAAAAGTCCCTCGAAGTCGCCGCCAAAGAAGCCGGCGGTGGTGGCCAGACCGCCCCCGCGCAGCGCATGACCGATTTTATGAAAGGCAAACTGTCCAACGACTTGCCTGACAGCTCTTACCACCCAGGCCTCAATCCCGCCCGCCTCGATGAACTGTTGCCAAAGTGGATGACCACTCGAATGAACATCGGCTTGAAACTCTTCGGTAAAAAAATGCACGGCTACCTCACCAGTGACGCCAACCTGATCGGTTTCGAAACTCGCACCAGCTCACCCGTGCGTATTCCCCGCGATCCCACTACCTTGCAACATCCAGAAATCGCAGGCCTCTTCCCCTGCGGAGAAGGTGCCGGTTTTGCCGGAGGCATCGTCAGCGCCGCCCTCGACGGCGTGCGCTGCGCCGAAGCCGTGAGTGCTGTAGGAGTGAAATAACAATTCTATAGCTCTAACTCAAGAGCAATGCCCCTAGAATACCAGAGGCTCTCAGAACAACCTGTTTAAAGTCTCCTGACAAACAGCGAGAAGAAATACTCACAAATTTTTAGTTCTGGTAACATTTTGATACCAGATTCCCCCCATTCGCAGTCAAAGGCGTCAACAGCTTTCATAACTTTCACAACTGAGAGTTGCAAAGGCGTTCAAGCCTGTACAAATTAGCCCTTATGATGCCTCAAGCCTTTCTCACCTCAGTCCTCACGATGACCTTGCTCATCACCTTCACTATCAGCGAAGCTCACGCCGCCGAGAAAAACGCCATCCCCACTTGGACCGACCCCGCCAAAGCCGCCGCCGATGATCCCGACTTTCTCATCCAAGGAGAATACCTCGATGGCAATACCGGTATTCAAGTGGTCGCTTTGAGCCAAGGGAAATTCTACGTCGCCAAATTCAAAGGAGGTTTGCCAGGCGCAGGCTGGGATCGCTCCCAACCCGAAGCCGCCACCTTGTCACAAGACGCAGTAAAAAAACAAATCAGCTCGTGGAAAAAAGCCCAGCGCAGCAGCCCCACGCTCGGCGCCAAAGCTCCTACAGGAGCGGTCATCCTCTTTGGTGGCAAAACCACCCCGCTGATCAAAGGAGAGATCAAAGATGGCCTGTTGTGGGCAGGCTCAGAGACCACCGGAAAATACGGCGACTTCCATCTACACGTCGAGTTTCGCCTGCCTTACAAACCCTCCGCCCCACCATCCAGTCAGGATCGTGGCAACAGCGGGCTCTACCTACAAAACCGTTACGAAACTCAAGTGCTCGACACCTTCGGCCTCGTCCCCACCAAAGAGTGGAACAAGCTCCCCCTGCAAAGCGAACCCGCACAATGGTGCGGTAGCTTTTATAAAGTGAAAACCCCAGACACCCCGATGTGCCTGCCCCCGCTTACTTGGCAAACCTACGACATCGACTTCACCGCACCCAAGTTTGACAAAGAAGGTAAAAAAATCGCCAATACCCGCATCACCATCGTCCACAACGGAGTCAAAATTCACGACGACGTCGAGATGCCCATCGGCACTGGAGCCGGAGCCAAACGCCCCGAAGTGTCCAAAGGCCCGATCATTTTCCAAGGCCACGGCAACCCCACGGCTTACAGGAATGTTTGGTTAGTGGAGAAATAAGTTTCTGGATACCACTGCATCAAGATGCCTTCTTTTGTAATTCTGGCTCATCCACCATCCGTTTCATGGTGTCAAAAAAAGCACGATTAAAACCCTCATCTTTTGCGAAGAGCTTGTACAACTCCAACTCCTGCTTGCGTTGTTGGGCCATGACTTGATCGAGGATAGATTTTAGGGCGATGTCTCGGTTTTGTGGGTCACGGTTGGTTGCGACCTTTTTGGCGAAATCTTTGTGCCGCATTACCTGATTGCTGATAGATATGAACTTCACCCGCTGATCTTCCGGGGCGGCATCCCATCCTTGAAAGAAGCGTTCGTTGAAAGCTTTGATGATTTCGGTGAGCGGGTCTTTGTCTTCATCGCCTCCGTGGGCACCTCGTGGATTGGAGTTTTGCGGATCGACTTCAGTTTCGGAGTCATCGAGACCAATGGTTTGATTGAGCTTTGTTCGTTCCAGCCCGTAGGTAGAGAGATCGACGGAATCGAGTAGGGCATCGATAGCTGCTGCTTCACGGTCGATCACGATGAGCTTGGGAATGAGAAATTTTAAAAACCAGAACAGTTTCTCCCACTCGATTACTTCAAAGGGAAGAATGGCAGACATCTGCCCGTAGATCTTCACAAACTGCTTGGCTTTAATCTTGTAGTCGGCTTTATCCTCGTCTTCCAATTCTAGTCCCTTATTGAAACGCTCGGCGGCAGTGTCAATCAATGGGCTAAGTTCCTGAGCATCGACTCCTTGAAAATACTTCGTCACGAACTCATCTACCTCGATTTGTTCGTAAATCCCCGTGTCGTCGAGGGTAGCTTTCAGTTCATGAAGCACATTCACATCCGTTGCACCGCTTAGAGTGGTAGCAGTATAAAAAGGATCGAAGGATTGCTTTATATCTTCGATTTGATTGAAAAAATCGAGAACAAAGAGGTCTTCTGTTTTCTTCCCGAGATCGTTTGCAGAGCGATTGAGTCGAGAGAGAGCTTGCACAGCGAGGACACCTTGCAACTTCTTGTCCACATACATGGCAGTGAGTTTAGGCTGATCAAATCCTGTAAGGTATTTATTCGCCACGACCAAGAGACGATATTCGTCTTTATCAAACTCAGTTCGCGTTTTGATTTCTGCAAAGCCATTGAACTCTGGCTCAGTGTATTCGACTCCATCGACTTTTTTCTTCCCTGAAAAAGCAATGGCGATCTTAAAAGGATTGCCGCGTTCTTCCAGTAGCTCCTTTAGCGCTTTGTAATAACGGATAGCGCACACGATATCCTGGCTGACGACCAATCCCTTCGCTTTACCTTTAAGCTTCTTCTTGTTCACGATATGCGTGATGAAGTGGTCGAGCATGATCTCCGCTTTGGTGCCGATAGTTCTTTTATCGCGTTCTACATAAGCACGGAGTTTTTTCTGTGCTTTTCCCTGGTCAAATTCTGGGTCGTCCTGAATCGATTTTTCGATCTCGTAATAACTCTTGTAAGTCGTGTAGTTGGCGAGCACGTCGAGGATAAATCCTTCTTCGATGGCTTGTTTCATCGAGTAAAGATGAAACGGCTTGAAGGAACCATCTGGCTGTTTCACACCAAATCGTTCGAGCGTAGTATTCTTTGGAGTAGCGGTGAACGCAAGATACGAGGCATTGCCTTTCATCTTGCGAGCCTTCATCGCATTGAGGATCAGATCCTGTGCACTGGGTTCCTCGTCATCATCATTCGCATTGGCTCCGATGGCTTGGTTCATCATTCCAGCGGCACTGCCACTCTGGGAACTGTGCGCTTCGTCGATCAATACAGCGAAACGCTTGTCGCTCATGTCGGCGATCCCATCGACGATGAAAGGGAACTTCTGGATCGTGGTGATGATGATCCGTTTTCCAGCTTCGAGGCTCTCTTTCAGCTCCTTCGAGGAATAGGCTGGAGCAACGATGTTTTTCACCTCCGAGAACTCTTTGATATTATCCCGTAATTGCTTGTCGAGCAGACGGCGATCCGTCACCACGATCACCGTATCGAAGAGAGGATTCTCCATCCCTTTTGAGCCAGGAACATCTTCGCGATCAGGATACGTTTCGATCAATTGATACGCTGCCCAGGTGATGGAGTTTGATTTTCCTGAACCCGCACTGTGCTGGATGAGGTAGGTCTGCCCGACTCCTTTATCCGCCGCATCAGCAAGGATTCTCCGCACGACATCCATTTGGTGATAGCGTGGAAAAAATAGCGTCCTTTTGCGAAGTGCATCATTTGGTTTTCCATCGAACCGAACGAAGTGTTGGATGATGTTGGCGAGACTCTCCTTTGTAAAAACTTCTTCCCAAAGATAGGCCGTTTTGTGTCCGTAAGGATTTGGCGGATTGCCTTTTCCGTGATTATTTCCTTTATTGAAGGGGAGAAAGAATGTCTTCTGTCCCGCCAACTTGGTCGTCATGTAGACCTCATCCGTATCTACTGCGAAATGCACGATACAGCGTCCAAACTGAAGCAAAGGTTGCTTGTTGTCTCGATCCGCTTTGTATTGTTTGATTCCTTGCACCTTGGCGCATTGTCCCGTCCAGTGATTCTTGAGTTCGAGCGTTGCCAGCGCGATCCCGTTGAGGAAGATCACCATGTCGATTTCCTCACCCGGTTTTTCGAGATTGTAGCGCACTTGCCGAGTCACACTAAATTCGTTCTTAGCGAAATTCTTCTTCACCGTTTTGCTGCTACTCGCCAGCGGGAGCTGATAGAGAAAAGTGAAATTGGCATCGTCCACCTCAAGCCCTTTACGAAGGACACGGAGAATGCCATTTTTCTTCACAATCCGGTCGAGCCGTTGCAGTATTTTGAGCTGCCAATCAGAAGACGCTTTACGAAGTTTATCCAACTCTTCTGATTGCGTCGTTTCGAGGAAATGCCAGAATCTCTCTGTGTCGATTGCGTGGGTCGCATCGAAGTCCTTCGCATACCCAACATGAAAACCATTGTTTGGTGGATCTTCCTTTACAATCCCTTCCTTCAGATCTTCCAGACAGGTTCCAGTAAGGGCGCGTTCTATCGCTGCTTCGAGGGCTTGTTCGTTGGTTTTGCTTAGAGACATGAAGTAAATTTAGGAAACGGGCTATGAAGCACTGGTATTGTACGCGCTTGCAGAGCAATTGGAAGCTTGGGCCTTGATTCTACGAATCATAAAGTTAAAAATGTTGAGCTGTTTTCCGCCAAAGCGTTTCTGCTTGATCATTTAAAATATTCGGGAACAAATTTTTCATTCGAAGATAGGAATAAGAGATAACCTCTTCACCTTTTTTCTGATTAAAAACTTCCGCAACAATCGAAGGGTGCACTTTGATGTCCTCAGAGAAGCGTTGGAGTTCCCAGATTTTTGGTTTGGGATGTCGACTGCTGAATTCTAATAGTTTATCACTGTAGACGAGGGTATCTCTTGCCCATTCATCTGCTTCCAGTTCCCTTGGATCATCGCTGGCTTCCGCATATTCTGGGAAAACATCTTCCGGGGTATTAATGTGAAGAATAAGATGGGCAATCTCGTGAAATAGAATCAGCCAAAACTGCGAAAGTGTCCGGTATTTCAGACTGTGGATAATCATCGCTTTCGTCGGGTTTAATAATCGAGTGCAGCCTCGCAGTGCTGACTGCTTCATCAAAGGAAGAAAAACAAGTGCCACCCCCGCTTGAGCCAATATCGACTGAACTTGCTCAATCACATCTTCCGGCTCATGTTGGGTATATTCCCTTAGATCATCGACTGCCTTTTCCAGTTTATCTTGATGATACGGTACCACTTTGATCTTATTCGCTGCCATCGTTCCCAATGTGATCCATACTCCACCGCTCACGGGATTCGATTTCTGTTCAGTATCCTTGAATGCCGCTATGGAATCGCAAACTCGGCTCATTTCAGAGCCAAAACTAGCTAGATCACTGGTTTGAAAAAAGCGGCAAAGCTCAGTGCGTTTCACCTGCGGGCTTCTCGCTTCAGCCACTGCTTTCAGCTTCACCAATTTGGGGTAGTCAATCAGAGAAATGATTTCTTTCTCATCCTTATCGGGTTGCTTCTCCTCATCAGGGAAATTCTGAGTCACTCTTTCTCCAAAGTTTTTTGATTTGAGTTTTGAAAACGCATCTTCATCCGCGATGAGAAGCCGGAGGAAATTACTGACCGAATCGGACGGCCTCACCTTCCCTGTCAGCCAACGGGATATGTTCTTCTCTCCATAACCAGTGATTTCTGAAGCTGTCTTTTGAGTAAGCTGGTATTTCTGGAGAAAATGATGAACCTCCTCTGGGGTGATACTGTTGGTGATCCGGTCAATCGCCGCCCGGATAAAAGCATCTCCTTCCGACCCGGTTACCAGCGTTCCGCACTGATCGCAGCATTCCATAGGAACATTGGAAATCACGACTTCTCCGTAATCCTTCAGCTTAGTCGGGTAGTCTCTTAGCGTAGGCAGTAAAAAGCCGTCCTCGCAGTCAAAGCAGGGAATGGGATCCTTCGCTTTCGATTTATTTTTCATGGTCAGTTTTCTTTTTAATGGGGATCAACTTCAGTGGTTTGTGGCCTGTGTTATGTGAGTGAACTGAAACCAGCACAATGGGCGGCTCGCCCCGTGGATCAAGTTTCACATGGATCAAGGCCTCACAATACCCGTCCTCTTCCGGGAAGCGTAGCAAGGTCTGGTATTTCTGTCGGTCTGATGGTTTTTCTTTCGGGAGGGTTTGAAGTTCGTATTGTTCCAGTTGTTCGGCTAAATCGTCATAAATGGTTTCGGCTGGCAGGCCCCACAGTTCGAGGTAATTCCGACTCGTGCTGTCTTCGCGTCGGAAACGCCGCCTTTCAGGAGCTCTAAGGGCATCAATGATGGCGAGGCGGATATCCTCAGAAGCTAAAGTGATTCGGCATGGCATATCTTCCAACAGGATTCAACCTAGTGCCTTTCAGCACCTAGTTCAATGCTAAAATGGGATTTTGGTGCTTTTTAGCACCTTCCCCTCAACTGCACCGTGCTGAGTGGTTGTTTCCAAAATGGAACATACCACTCACACCCACATGTTCCAAAATGGAACTTGTGTTCTTTTTCTCCAGCTACATCTCACCGCCAGGCGCGGTGTAGAGGAGGAAATCCTAAACTTCTTCTTTGATGCTGAGTTTCTTACTCATAGCTGGAAACGTTAATTTTTCCTGTGACGGCGGAGTCGATCAGGGTGGCTCGGTATTCTTTGAGTTTTTCGATTTGCTGTTCTGTTTCGAGAATAGCCGAGTCAATTCGTTCAGAGTTTTTAGTAACAAAGCCCACAATTATTCGCTGTTCTTTTAGTGGCGGAAACCCAATGAACATATTCATAAACATGTGTGAATAGAACCGAAGACGAGACGAATGAAGGCCCGTTGAAACTTTGTTGTAGTATTCGCAAAACCGAAGGGATTGCAAAAGCCATTCTAGGTATTGGTCATCAAAAGTCTCTGTTCGCTGGCGATACACTCCATACGATGGTGAGACAATTCCTGTGCAGGGTGAAACTCCTAAAGCTCCCATCCACGCCCACATAATATTGTAAACGACATCACCCGCATGACATAATTTGGAGCCGCTGTAATCTTCGGCTAGAAACATGTTTACATCTTTCTCGGATCGAGGCGTAACACCACTAATATGGGACACCGAAAGCAACTCTTCATCGCCGGTTCCGGATCGCTCGTCAGATTCAAAGAAAAGAAATTTTCCACGCTTCACTTCCCAATGCGCCGGAATCTTTCCGATCCATTCGATGCCGGAGTCCTTCATGGGAAGATTGGGATCGAGGCCTTTGGTGACGGCATTCTGGATGATGATCTGCTTGCGCTCGTGTAGTAACTCGATCATCCGCTGCTTCTGCCGGATCGCTTCGTCGATCTTCACCGTCTTCTCATCCAGAAAATTTGCGATGGAGGTTTGTTCGGGTTTTGGTGGAATCGGCACTCGCAATTCTCGTAATTTTGAAGCATATGTATGAACTACAATTTCTCCTTTCGAGCTCTTGGCTTTTTCAATGGCGATCCGGTTTGAGTTCTGGATATAAGAAAGAAAGCGAGGGTTACACAGGCTCTGTCTAAAGATAATTACATCACCTCCAATCACCAGAGGTTTCGAGGTTGCACAGTCTACACATTTACCAATCTCATCAAGAGTTTCACCCGAACCAGTAAACAGCAGGTCATTAGGAAGTCCTGCTATGGCATTCACAGCAATTTTCTCTGGGACAAATCGATCAATAGATTGAATTGAGATATTATACCTTGTGTAAATGTCACCGTATAAAACTGCTGGAACGCCTTCTTGTGACAAATCGGCTTTTGAGAATCCTCCACCTTTCGAAAATCGACCAAAGCTTGCGAGCTTTTGACTTTCCCACTCCTCCGGAATTTTCCCAATCCAATCCACCCCCGAATCCTTATAAGCCGGATATTTGGAGAATGATGAATTCTTAATTTTTAATGATAAATTTGTCATGGAAAAATTATAAAATTACGATCCAATTCTATTGCCTCGCGAATAAACAAAATCATTTCATCATGGGCATTATGAGTCGCTAGTAGAAATACGCCCGTTACAGATGAAAACATGAAGCTTAGCATAGTTTCTACATCTCGACTCGGCTCTCAGTTTCTACGGACACTTCGTTTAATGCCCGGATAGTAGAATAAATCGGAAGTTCACCTTCAAGCACTTCCAATGAAACCGCCAGACAGTAGCGGGCATCCCCTTCACCATCTAAATGATTCCACCCCTTATGCCCTCTGACGGCGATAGAAAACTCAGATGCCAATTCATAAGAATCAAAAACCGCCCAGTCTTTTTGCAAAGTGCCATTCTGCCGCGCGGTTCCTCCGACCTCACCGTGATTAGAGCTAGAGTGAAGGGCCCATTTGAAACTTGTATAGCTAGAACCCCCTCCTCCAGTCATGCGTTGCAGAAATTCTTCCGCAGGCTCCCCTAGATCACTTGCCCGCCAATCCAGCCAAGTTTCGAGATACCCAGTTCGTGATGAGCGTGTTCTACGCGGCAATGCGTTGTAGGCGAGCGTCACATCGATTCGAATCTTAGCGTCGGTGGCTGCGTCTCGCACTTCTTCCGGAATCTGGATGGTGAATAGGTGCATTTCTTTACAACCCAGATACCGAGCTTCAGGCGTTACGATGGTAACCCGATTTGCTGCGTTTTCTGTAGCCCGTTCTACGGTCGGGATACCATATCCGATCAATCTGACAACTTTCTCTTTATCGTTTTCCGTTTCAGCCCACTGCGGCCATCGCGCACTTTGGGCAATAAGTGCTCGATATAAAAGTGGCGAAGAATCAGGAAACAGTGCCTGAAGCCGTGCTGCTATATGTGCGACCTTAGGCGCAGCAAAGGAGGTCCCGGCACCATCTTTTGAAAAAGCATAAGACTGGTGAAGAGTTGCATTGAGTAATTCCACAGAAACTTGCACTTCTTTACTTACCAGATGAGGACTCGTTTTTGAATAAACCAGATCTCCTCCGACTTCGACCACATCCGGTTTGATGACACTCCAGGGTTGGCCAAAGCCGGTTCGAGAAAATCCTGACGGGCCATGAAAGCACTCAGAAAAGGAGCGACGGTATTCATCTTCAAAAAAATCTCCACTCACTGAGCCTACCGTCAAGGCATGGAGCCCTTGGGCAGGATCGGCCACCCGCATCGATTCTTCGAGTTGATGCTCCGGCGGCGTTCTTCCGTCTTCCAGATGAGAACGCAGCCCTGGGTTCGGTTCATCTCCCATTTCCAACCTCGACTGGTTTCCTGTTGACTGGATAAACAAAATATCTTTGGCATAGGCCAACTCATCCATTTTTGCAGCCCATGCAGACATCCTCTGAACTCGGCAGGGAATGTTGGCGTTAATGCAGTGCACAAAGACTTTGCTTCCTCTTTCATTTACGAAGTGGCTTATGACCTGCGCAAGATAGCGTTCTGGCGGAAGGTTTTTGGGTAAAGAGCATTTTTCGTTTAAGACCCGTGCATTTTGAATCCAGCAAACAGCTTCTACCTCAAGTCCCTGCGGAATAGATTCTGGATACAAAACGGCACCTGCCACACGAGTCCCATGCCCCTTGGCGGGATATTCATCAGCCACCTCATCAGGGGCTCTTCCCAGTAGAAAGCAGCGACTGGAATCTGAATCAATCGCGTGGCTCAACCACGCATGGTTTTCCTGTATCCCACTATCAATGACACAGATTCGTGGAGCATCAATATCCGGTGCGATGAAATCAGGTAGCTCTATTTCACTCTCTTCATTTTCTCCTGTGATGTCCCCGCGTAATTCAGGTGGCAAATCAACCTCAAACAGATGGGGGAAATTTAATATCACATCGCGGAATCCCTCACCGCTCATTTGGATCCGTAACTGAACACTGTCGGCGAAGACAACGCCGTTGTCATTTTCCTCCCCCGGCTCGGAGAGCAAGGGTGACAACACTTCACCCTCATAGTGTTTTACAAACTCGTTTAGTTCCGCAACTCTTGCCTCAGCTTTTTCCAACCACTCCTCCTCCAACTGATCACGCACCACTTGCCGCTCTTGTTTTCTTCTCGCAAGAAACGTTTCTTCCAATTCGTCCTGTTTCTTTCTTACCGAAGGCCACTTGCCTTCTTTTGTGCTTTCTGCCGTTTGAACCCCCAAATCAAAAGTGTAAATAGCTCGATTTTTCAGAGGCCACAATTCCAATGCCGCCTCGGTTAAGATCAGTTTAAGCCGCTGTAAATCACTGCTGCCTCCTTGTATTTCTAAAAGTGACGAACCCGCTACCAACTTTTCCCCGTTCTCGAATTCCTCGAGCAATTCGTAAATGGAGGAAAACGAAATATCCTCCGTGGCAACCAGCATGAAGCCGTCCTCTGTTTCAGCTACTAATTCCATCCCCAAAGGACGAGTAATACTTTCAATTTCCGCCCTTTCCGGCAATCGAATCAAAAGTCCTTCTCCAGCAGGTAAATCAGGAAGGTTTTCAGTTAATCTCTTTTCTTGAATTTCCTCTCTCGTTTTCTGGATTGCTCCCAAAACACCTTTCAATTTTTCAACATGTTCAACCGGATTTTCACGGTTCATTTTCACCTCTGAGTCAGTCGCTCTACCGCTCCGTGGAAATTTTGCAGCGTGTTGACCACTATACGTCAGAGACAAATGGGGAAATTTTGAAGAACCTTGGGGCATGCTAAAAAGATATTAAGAGCTGGGTTGCCGTTCGCTCACTTCCGCCAAGCTCTCCAAAATATCACTTTTTGTCACCACTTTCCGATTGTCCAAAACGGCATGTTTCGCCGCATTCTCCGCAATTTGAACGACTTCGGAACCCGACATACCATCCATCGCGCCAGCGATTTGCCCCCATGCCAGCCGTGACTCCACTTTCATAGATGAAAGAGCCACTTTTAAGAGCCGTTGGATTTCCTTTTGACCGGGAAGTGGGATTTTAAGAACTTCATCAAATCGCCGAAACAATGCCGAGTCCAACTGTGAATCCAAATTTGTAGCGGCAATCACCAACCCATCCCCAGAGTAGCCCTCCAACATTTCCAGCAGGGCATTTGTAATACGGGTAACTTCACCCACATCATTCCTGTCATTTCTTGAACGAGCCAAGCTGTCGCACTCATCGAGAAAAAGCGCACAAGGTGATTCCTCTGCTGCATCAAAAACTTTTCGGAGATTTGCCATCGTTTCACCAAAATAAGATGACAGCAGATTATCAAAACGCACTTTCCTAAGAGGCAAACCCGTATGATAAGCAAGACGTTCCGCGCCTAAAGTTTTGCCACATCCAGGTGGCCCATAAAGAAGGATACGATGACGGGGTTTCAATCCATGAGTAGCTAAGCGAGATCGTGCCGCAAACTCACGTTCAATTCTTAAAAATCGTTTTTCTACATCTTCCGGCAACACCATTTCGTGCCGAAGCCGGTCAAGTGGAACATCCTGCACTAAGGGCGAGGAGTCACGCCGGCTTTTCGGCAGTGGCGCGAGAATACTTTTCCCACTATTTTTATCCCCCTTTGGTTTCTGACCAATAATCTTCTCCAGATCATTCGCAACCTTTCCATGCCCCCTTCCTCGTTCATCCTCAACAATACGACGACACAGCTTCTCCAAATCAGAACCAGATCCTGTTTGGATCGTGCGAAATAACCGCTTCATCATCGTGGAATTCATACTTAGTGAAGATACACGAAACATTCCTCTGTGCGAAGTCTATAATTCATCTGTTTCCACTATTTAAAATTTCCGCAATCAGTCCTTCATTGGCTTTTTCCAGTTCCAAAATATCAGCGGTGACTGCTTCCAGAGACCGCAGCGGCTTGTGTTGGTAGAAGTATTTGTTGAAGCTGATCTCGTAACCGATCTTGGTTTTCTCCAGATCGATCCATGCTTCTTCGACGTGGGGTTTCACTTCCCGCAGGTAGTAGGCGTGGATTTTTTCTTTGAGCGGAACGGTCTCAGAATCACGAAGATCTCCTTCAGCTTCGTAGATGATGTATTCGCCTTTTGTCCCGGTGGGGAAGTAACCGAAGTCCGGGAGGTCGCTCTCGGAACAGTCGAGACGATCCAAAAGTGTTTTGAGCTTATCTCCAGTGAGCTTTTTCTCGGTCCTCTTGATGACTTTCTCGGCACTTTCATCATACCATGAGACAGCGGCGAGGATAACGTTTTTCTCAGAAGCGGTGAGCTTGATTTTGTTTTCTTTCAGCGCGGCATCGACGGCGGTTTTGAACTCATTGAAGTTGCTGCTTTCCTCGGTGCCAACAATTTCGAGTAATTGGGTAGCGGCATCGAGAAGTCGTTTTTGTTTTTCCCAAGTCTTGGAATTGGTGAGAGCTGTGCATTTTTTGGCTGGCAAGTCGAGTTCGTTGTCTTCACACCATTTGAGGATGTCTTTCTCTAGTTCGGGTAACG
>JAKISY010000068.1 GCA_021648365.1 Verrucomicrobiales bacterium | reverse complement strand
GTGCATGGTGCAGTGGGGGGCGCGGTGCAAGTTGGCGGGAATTATGTCAAAACCTGTATTGGCCAGTTATTGTACGACTTTTTTGAAGCCGGAGATGTTGCACATCTATCGGCAGGTCTCGAGTTTGCACAAATTCGAGACTTTTGTCATTGCTAAAGAGCGGCGAAGTGAAGATCGCTTTCCTTTTGATGCGGTGGAGATTCACGGCAAGGTGCGGAGTAATTTCATCCGCCGGTTTTGGCTGAAGTATGTCAAAAAAGAGCCTGCGATTGTTTATCGGGGGGAGTATCGGATTTTGGAGCGTGCTTTGCAAAAACATGGAGCGGATTTGATGCATGTGTATTTTGGTCACACGGGGGTGCATCTGTTGCCTTTTATCAAGCGCTGGAAACATCCGGTGGTGGTGTCGTTTCATGGTATGGATGTGCAGCCGAGAGCGGATCAACCGGGTTATTTGGATCGCTTGAAGGATTTGTTGCAGACTTTGCCGATGGTGATGGCGCGTTCGCAGAGCTTGAAGCAGCGCTTGATCGATCTGGGTTGTGATGAAAGCAAGATTCGCTTGAATCGAACGGGGATTCCGATGGAGGGGTTTCCTGTGGTGGAGCGTCCCGCGCCACAAGATGGTGCTTGGCGATTGATTCAGGCTTGTCGGATGGTGGAGAAAAAGGGCTTGGATGATACGCTGGAGGTGTTTGCTAAACTTTTGAAAAGCTATCCGCAGGCGCGACTGACACTGGCGGGGGATGGTCCTTTGATGCAGCAGACGGTGGATTTAGCTCAGCGCTTAGGAATATCTGAGCGTGTGGATTTTCCAGGTTTTTTGAGTTCTGAGCAGTTGCGTGACTTGTATCATGAGGCGCATATTTTTATCCATCCTAGTCGATTGACGGAGGATCAGAATCAAGAGGGCATTCCTAACGCGATGCTGGAGGCGATGGCTACCGGCTTGCCGGTGGTGGCGACATTGCATGGTGGGATTCCCGAGGCGGTGCAACAGGGGGTGACGGGCTTGCTGGTAGCGGAACGTGATCGGGACGGCTTGTTGAGTGAGCTGGAAAAATTGGTGAAGGACGATGATGCGCGTCAGCAGATGGGGCGTGCGGCGGCGGCGAGTATGCGGGCTGAGTTTGAGCAATCTGCTCAGGTAGCTCGCTTGGAGGGGTATTATCAAGAATTGTTAGATGACTGGAAGGGACGGCAGGATGACTCAGAGTGATGCAGCTAGTAAAAGTGACGCAGATCGCCCTTTGGTGGTGAGTCTGTGTGGGACTTACCTGAAACCTGAGATGCAGAGTTTGTATCGCCAGATCACTGGTTTGAAAGACTTCCGCAATGTGGTGTTCGCTGAACAGGTCGCCAACTTGGAGCGCTTCCCTTTTGAGTCGGTGGTGGCGATGGAAAAACGCGAGCGTCCGCGATTTCGAGGGAATTTTTTGCTACGCTTCTGGTACAAACATGTGATCAAGCAGTGGCCTCCACCTCGGCCTGTGGGTTATGTCGGGCATGAGGGGGAGTATTATCATCCTTACGATTTGGTGGATTTGTTGGATGGGTACAAGCCTGATTTAGTGCATGTGTATTATGGTCATAAGGCGGTGAAGTATCGACGCATGTTGCAGGCGAGCGGGGTGCCGTGGTTGGTATCCTTTCATGGGGTGGATGTGGTGAAGTTCATGGATGACCCGGAGTATGTGAAGGGTCTGTCTGAGGTGTTTGAGCAGGCGCAGTTGGTTTTAGCGAGGAGTGAGTCTTTGTTGCAGCGCTTGCGGGAATTGGGTTGTCCTGAGCAGAAGTTGCGCTTGAACCGTACGCCGGTGCCCTTGCATGCGATTGAATTTAAGCAGCGGCGTTGTCCTGCTGATGGTAAGTGGCGTTTGTTACAGGCGTGCCGTTTGATTCCGAAAAAAGGTTTGTTTACGGTTTTGAAAGCTTTGCCGGAAGTGATCAAGGTTTTGCCGAATTTGAAGTATGTGCTGTGTGGCAGTGGACCGGATGAGCAGCGCTTTCGCGATGAGGTGGTGCGGGCTGGGCTAGAGGATCATGTGGAGGTGTTGGGTTGGATGGAACAAGCGCAGTTGAAGGAAGAGTTTGCCGAGGCACATGTGTTTTTGCATCCCAGTGAATTGACGGAGACGGAAGATCAGGAAGGGGTGCCTAATGCGATGTTGGAGGCGATGGCGGCGGGGTTGCCGGTGGTGGCGACTTTGCACGGTGGGATTCCCGAGGCGGTGACCAGTGGTAAAGATGGGATTCTGGTTGCTGAAAAAGATTTTACTGCTTTGGCTGCGGCGATTCTACAGATCACTCAAGATGAGCAGATGCTGGCGGATTATAGTGCTCAGGCTGAAAAATCGGTGCGCGAGTTGTTTGGATTTGAGCAACAGATAGCGGCGATGGAGGCGTGTTATCACGAGGCGATACAGTAGGACTAGGTATGAATGCGCTGATTTGTTTGTTGGTATTTGTTTTGGGAATTCCAGCTGAGTAATTTGTCGATTAGCTCAGGCTTATAGTTGACTAGATGCCTCTTAGGCTTTTGTTTTAGCCATGTTGAGGTTTTCACAAATATTGATGTGCCTGATTGGGCTGGGTGGCTTTGGTTTTTTCCAATCTGCTATGGCTGCGGAAGGTTCAATTTCTGCTGCGGACTTGGCGGGGCGCTTGGCGTCGGCGCTTGAAGATGGGGATTCGGCGACTCGCTTGAAAATGAAAATAGAGCCGTCGGGCGGCGGTAAGAAAGTGGTGATGCAAGTACAGGTCAAAGCGCGTCGTAACAAGGGGTATACGCAAGTGGTGTATCAGGTGCTGTGGCCTAAATCGCGCAAGGGAGAGGCTTTTGTGATCGAAAAGAAAAAGGGTGGCAGCGTCAAGGGTTATGCCTACGTTCCTCCCAAGAGTATGACTCCGCTAGGGAAGGCTAAAATGAAAGAGGCTTTGCTAGGCAGTGATTTGGCTTATCAGGATGTGATCGATAACTTTTTCCGTTGGCAGCAGCAAAGTTTGGTGGGGAATGAAAAGGTGGAGCGGGCAGAGTGTGTGATTTTGGAATCGAAACCAGGATCGGGTGATTCGACTATTTATGGCAAAGTGAAAACCTGGGTGGATACGCGTCGTATGGTGGCTATGCGGGTAGAGAAATATGATACTGCTGGTAAATTATTGAGAAAGATCGAGACGACTCGAGTGGCAAAGGACGATAATAAGCGTTATGTGCCGGCGAGTATGAAAGTGATCCGTGTGGGTGGAGGATCGGAGACGGAGATCGAGGGATCGAGTATTCGTCACGATGTGAAGTTCACCGATAAAGATTTCACGACTGAAGCGCTTAACGATTTCAGGGTGCCTCGATAGATAGGTGGAATGGTGATCAGATGGGTTTAGTAAAATTATTGTCTGCTGTTCTTTCGGTCAGGAGAGCGGAGAAACTCGATGCTCAACAGCTCATGGAGCTGCAGGGCTTGCGTTTTAGGAAACTGCTGAAGTATGCTTATGAGCATTCTAAGTTCTATCGTGCTTTCTATCTGGATTATGGGATCAAGTCTGCGGATATCGAGGAGATTGGATTAGAGGACTTGCCGATCATTGATAAAAGCATCATGATGGAGAATTATGATGATTTGGTCACCGATGAGGCACTCAAGCGTGAGCAAATTGAGAGCTTTATCGAGACGGCAGCTGATTCGCGAGCCTGGTATAAAGGGCGTTATAAAGTGGTTCACACTTCGGGCTCTAGTGGTGCCATTGGCTTGTTTGTTTACGGTGCAGACGAATGGGAGATCAGTAAAGCTTTGGGGTTGAGGGCTACGGGTTTTAATCACCCTGTTTATCGCAGGAAGCGGATTGTCTTTATAGCTGCGACGGACGGGTTGTTTGCTTCGGTGTCTTCCTTTTATAATTTGCAGAGTTTTCTGGTTAAACTGTTACCAATATCGATCAGTAGTCCGATAGAAAAGATCCGGGAACAAATCAATCGTTTCAAACCTGATGTGATCACAGGCTATGCTTCTGGCTTGAATTTACTCGCTCAAGAGCAATTGGCGGGGAATATCGATATAGCCCCTAGTGAGGCTTTTTGCACGGGCGATCCCCTTACGGCATCTTATCGCAAGTTGATCGTAGATGCCTTTGGGGTGAATCCGGTTAATATGTATGGTAGCTCCGAAACCATGACGATGGCGGCGGAGTGCTCAGAGCAGCATCAGATGCACTTGTATCACGATTGGGTGGCTACTCAGGTGGTGACAGATGACGGGACGGTGAGTCGAACTGGAAAGTTAGTAGTGACGAATTTGTATAATTTCACGCAACCCTTGATTCGTTATCAAATGAACGACGTTATCGAGATGGAGGATAGCCCTTGTGCTTGTGGTTCGTCGATGCCTTTGATCAAGAGTATTGCTGGGCGAACAGAAGAGTTCCTTTGGTTTGAGCGCAGCTCGGGAGGCAGGGATTTTATTCATCCGATTGTTTTGGCGGAATTTTTTGTACCGGGTTTGGAGAAGCTCCAGTTTTCACAAACTAGTTCCAATGCTTTGCTAATGAAGGCGGTATTGGGTGGCGATCAGGAACAGGTGGTCAAAGCTATCCACCGTAGGATGAGTGAAATTTTGTCAGAGAAAGGCTTGCAGGATGATGTTCGCTTTGAGGTGCAGGTGGTGGGTGCGATCGACAATGATGCGAAGACGGGAAAATTCCAACTGATCAAGCCTTTAGTAAGGGCGTAATAGGGAGGGTTAATCGCGTTTTTGGTAAACTTCGACATCGTAGATATGACCAGATCCGGCCGAACCTATGGGTGTGAAGCCTGCGATATCTACTAGGGCGTGCAGATCCTCACAGTTACGGTAACGAAAGCGTTTGCCGAACAATTCTAGAATGCGGGCACCTGTTTCTACGCGGTAAGTATTGGTGATGAGATTGCCATCTTTGGCGGTCATGGCTGCGATGGCGTGCGCTAGTTTTTTTGCGCAAGGCTCTAAAACAAGACTGGGGTGACCGAGATGTTCTTCGGTGGTGGTGGCTGTGAAGCCGTGGAAATACTCGAGGATGCCAATCAGGGTGATGATATCGTAGGGAGCATCGGTGGATTGGTCGGCATCGAGTAAATCTTCGGTGCAGGCAAAAATGCCAGCAGTGTGTTTGCTGTCTGCTAGATGTGAGCGAGTGCTGCTTAGCTTGTTGAGCAAGCGGTTAATCTTGGTGATGTTGGTGGGGCAGCGGTCGGTGATCGCCATGGTGATCAGAGCCGGGTCGTAACCTTCGCGGATCAGGCGGTCAAAGACGAGGATCATGCTTAGCCCAGTACCTGCGGCGGCGGCTTTCAGGCGCACGGCTTGATCTTTGTCTAGTCGTGCTTTAGCAGCTTTGAGAGTGGCGCGGGCTTCGCAGATGAAACGTAGCTGCACGTCCTTGCCTTGCACTGAATCGAGCAGTAGTCGATCCCAGGTGCAGGAGGTGCTTCTGATCTCAGGGGAAATCATCATGTAGGGGGCGTTCATCGGGTCGCCGCCTTCGACAAAGGAGGCGGCATCGGCACCGGAGGTTTCTAGCAGGGCGTGGGCGTAAGGGTGGTCGGAGCGTTCGAGAATGGAGTTTTGATAAGAGATGAACTCTTGTCCGTCGTGACCCGTTTTGGTGCTGCTAGTGGTGGTGCGTTTCAGCACTTGAAAAACGATGACGGCAAGCCAGCGTTTGATCGTGGGTGCCGGTTTAGGGATGGGACCGCTGAAAATTTGCTGACTGAGGCTGGCGATAATAGCTTCGCTGATTTCGCTATTGCCCTCCGAGTAGAGCTTATTGACCGCTTCCATGGGAGTGACGGGCTGTTTGAGTAGCAGGGAGGGGGCTACGTTATCTAAATCGGAAGTGGGCAGTTCTTTGCTGGGTGCTGGTTGGGTGGCGGATGCTGGCATAAATGGGCGGGTGTGTTGTGTGGAACAAAGCGTCAAGCAAGAGGAACTCAGCCTATTAATCGGTGTGTTGCAAGAGAATACGTCGGACTTCGGCTTTGGCTTGAGGGTGTAAGATGCTCCAATGTTCACTGGGGATGATGAGCTCGCTTTGGGCGCCGTCGAGGTGACTGCTCCAGTAAGGCACGATGCCATCGGTGCTGACGGGTGGGGTGTGGTCGAGGTTGCCACCTTTACCTCGATCTCCAATGATGGAGTGGTAGGGAATTTTATCACTAAGAGGAAGGTTGTTCGCTACTTTGAGAAATGTGGTGCCGGGGTCGAGGATGTGAACGCTGTTGGGTAGGTGTTTGCGTCCTTGGCGGAACTCTGGGCGGGCGTTGGCGATCGCTTCTTTATTGAGTCGATCCATGGTGATGGGGTTGCCTATCAATTTAGCTCCTAAACGTCCCCAAAAATTGACAGCTTTTTCACTGCCACGAAGTGAGGCGGAGGCAAAAATAACACGCGAGACATCGGGACGGGCTTTGAAGATGAGCATATCACTGAGCGCTTGTCGTGTTGTATCAGAGAAGGGCATTTTATCTGGAGCTTTGTCAAAGTAGGTGTTCCAGATTTCCATGCCGCTGTCGCTGATCAGTAAACGAGTGATGTTCCCCCCTAAGCTGTGCCCAACGATGATCACGTCTTTGTGATTGGGGTAACGCTGTTTCATCAGGTCCAGTTGTTTGCGTAAAATGGCAGCGGGTAAGGGGTAGGGCAGACCGCTGGGGTAGCCGAAAACCCAGAATTGGTAACGTTTCCTTATTTCTGTATCACTTCTCAAATAATCTACCATAGGTGCCCAGATAGCTGGGGAATCTCCTAGTCCGTGAATGAGAATGACGGGGATTTTGTTCGGATTGTAAACTTGTAAGCGAGCGAGACGGGCTTGGCTGAGATGTTGGGTGGGTTTGAACATCATGCCGCGGCCCATTTTTTTAGGATGAGATTCTGCCATCGCAAGAGCGAGCGGGGCTTGAAAATCGCTGGCGACTTGGTAGCGGTGACCATCAAAGGCAACTTGATCTTGTTCTAAGGGGTCGATCACTTCGATCACGCATTTTTTGTTCTTAAAACGGATGATGGTGGTGAAGCCGTAGTAGATGCTTTTGCCTTGAGCGAAGGGGTCAAATTTGGTGAAGTCTAAGTCATTGCCGATCACGGTAACAGGTGCTCCCATGCCCTCCACTAGGTGAGCTTTGTTGATCAGCTTACCCTTGAAGGCAAAGCGGTCGGTGGGCAAGATGTGGAAGTTGGAGGGGTGATACTCGGGGCGTGGGTCTGGGGGCTTGAGGCTGAGCTGCCATGGTTTTCCGGTGGCGGCGGGGCAGGTTAGGGCTTGCTCCCAAGGTGAGTAGCCTTCAGCTTCGATCACCTCCACGATGCGAGCTACGGCAAAATTATAATCGGACTGCGCTTGGCTATCATTGTGGTCGGCAAGTAATTTTAGGCGTGCGCTGTTGGCGGTATCCAAGTAGCTGCCAATACGTGCGAGCGGGTCTTTGGATTGAGCTTTGCGGTAGAGGGATTTTTGTTCGCTGGTCGATGCGACCCTAAAGATGGGGCGTTTATAGACTTTAGAATATTGGGTGCAAGCACTGAAAAAGAGCAGACTCAGCAAAGCTAGGAGATGGAAGAGGTGGCGTGGATGGATCATGCGTTTTTCCAGTTTCGATGAAGAGGGAGATCTAGTCAAGGCAACCATGACAGAGGCGAAGGTGCATTTTTTAAATAGCTAGCAGAGCACTGGCGATGGCAAAATAAATGATCATGCCGGTGATGTCTACCAAAGTGGTGATCGCGGGGGACGCGACGACGGCAGGGTCGAGGCGAGCGGTGGTGGCGAGTAAGGGAAGGGCTGCGCCGATGATGGTGGAGGATAGGATCTGAATGGTGAGGGAAAAGCCAACCACACCAGCAAAAGCGAGTGAGGAGAGACCTTTGTCCACTTGTTCGATAGGGAAAAAGTGAATTTGAGCAGCGATACAGGTTCCTAAAACGAGGCCGATTAGCATGCCTACGCGCATTTCTTTCCATATCGCACGGAAAAACTGCCCAGTGGAAAGTTCACCTAGCGCCATGGCGCGAATGATCATGGTGGCAGATTGCGCTCCTGTATTGCCGCCAGCAGCTACGATCATCGGCAGGTAGAGGGTGAGAATGAATGCGGAGCTGAGTTCTTTTTCGTAAGAGTGCAAGATCCATCCAGAGGTGAGGGCGGTGAAGGCGAGGCCGAGAACCCAGAGGAAGCGGCGTTTGAAATGAGTGAGGACGGGGATCTGCAAGTAAGCGACATCGCCACGTTCGCCGCCGATACCCGAGGCTTTTTCGATATCCTCAGTGGTTTCTTCTTCGAGAATATCCATGGCGTCATCGTGAGTGATGACACCGAGCAGGTGATCCTTTTTGTTGACGACAGGTAGGGCGACAAAGTCGTATTTCTGCATCATTTGAGCAGCTTCTTCTTGGTCGGTATCAGCAGTGACGGTGATCGGTTCGGTGATCATCACGTCTTTGATGAGGCACTCTGGAGGATTGAAAGTGAGGTCGCGCAGGCGCAGTTTCCCGACAATGCGGTTTTTGGCATCTACGATGTAGATGCGCGATAGAACTTCGGTGGATTCTTTTTGGTTTTCGAGCTGCTGAATGGCCTGACCAATCGTGAGGTTTTTTCTGAGTTTAGCAAAGGCGGTGGTCATGCGACCGCCGGCGGTGTTCTCAGGGTATTCGAGTAGCTTATCGAGGGCTGCTTTTTTGTCAGCTGAAAGCAAGTTGCTGAAGGTAGCGGCTTCAGTTCTAGACACTTCTTGGATGAAGTCGGCGAGTTCGTCGTCGGGTAGCGCTTCGAGCACCTGGCGTTGATCGTCTTCGGTACGTTGATCGAGGGCTTGTTCGACGTCGGATGCGGGTAGGAACTCGATCAGATGGCTGAGGGTGTCGGCGGGCAGGGAGGTGAGGATCAAATCGCGCCGTTCGTCGTCGAGCAGTTCAAGCCCGGTGGCAACATCGGCGGGGTGTCCTTTTTCGCTAACGGCAATGATCTCCTGCACCGATCCGCTTTCCAGAGCGGCGGTGATTTCGTCTGAGATTTGATCCTGCCGTTGTTCGGTTGCCATGACAGCTCAACTTGTGTCTTGAGCTTCAAAAAACAAGGGGAATTTGACGGTGTCACGTTAATTTTCAGAACCTTGCTTGGGAATGGACGAGCGCTTCCATGGGGACATCACGGGAGCTGACAAACCAGGAAGCTGAAAACCGACTTGGTACCAGAATGTTTTTCCAGAAAAATAGGAGGACAATACCCAAGAGGTGTTGTTGTCATCGGTATGCCCCGACAGATATTGGTTTTCGGGGGTATCCTTATCGGAGCGAAAGCGGCAAATTAATTGCTCTGTTTTTAATTCTGTGATCGCCGAACCAGAAGAGGAAGAGAGCTTTACCCCGACCAAAATACCTTGACGGACGACCTCTGCGCGAATGGATGGAAGGTTGTTGATGAATGTTTGGTGGAGTTTTATTTCGTTGGCAAGTAGTTCGTAGAAGACCGCAATAACTTCTTCTAAATTGTATTCACAGGACTGGAACGTGTCCTCCCATAAGGTCATAGCGTTGAGTTTAGCGGGCGCACCCTCTCTGGCAAATGCGCGGATGAGTTTCTCTGGAGCGCTGTCTCCGTAGTGCGAGACGACCGCAGCGATAAATAGTTCTCCGAAGGGGTAAATCAATTCGATGGCGTGGGTTTGTGAGAGTTTGGTACTATCGACGAGTTGCTCAAAGCGGATGCGGTTCCGCACCTTGGCAATGGCTGCAAGTTTGCGTATTTTTGGCAAGTCGCTTGATTCACGAAATAGGCGATATTCTAAATAGGACGCCAGTCCTTCATGAAAAAAACGTGTTGAGTTGAAGCGTTCGTTGATCTTGTTATTACTTAGTTGTGAGATGTAGATATGGGTAAGCTCATGCCCGAGTATGGCTTCAAGCTCTGTAATAGATGAATTGGCACTCAGATTCATCCTGACGCGTTTCCAATACGCAGTGCCTGCATGACGCGGTGACTGACTGGTGAGATCAATCACCAAGGATCGATTAGGGGCAACCTTGAAGAAGGAGGTAACTTGTTTGTGAACCGATTCAGCAGTGGAAATGAGTTTCCCTGCCTGTTGCAATTGGTTAGAAGGGTAGATGAAGGTAAAGCTTTCCGTTGTAGTCTGCGCGGTTTGCCAACTTGGAAAATCGGGGACATAAGCGTCGGGTAAAAAGCTGTGTGGTGTAGCGGCTATATTGCGCCTTTTGATTACTACCCATGACACAGTAGCAATGCCAACGCCGAGTGCAAGCAAGGTCAGGACAAGGCGGTTTTTCCACAGGGTAAATCGGTTGGAGGATGTGCCGAGTTTGGTGAACCCCCACCATGAAAGTAGAGTTAATAATATACTGATGGCCATTTGGCTAATCAGAGCTCTCCACGGGAGCAGCAAAGAATTGCCAAGCATATTGTCATAGACGTTGGCGAAGGGGTCGATGGATTCGATCCAGGGCAATTGCATTTCTTTAAATGTGCCATACCAAAGTCCAACGAAAATCAGTGCGAGTAGTGAGAAACGACCCA
Source organism: Verrucomicrobiales bacterium (assembly GCA_021648365.1). GTDB lineage: Bacteria > Verrucomicrobiota > Verrucomicrobiia > Verrucomicrobiales > DEV007 > JAADHD01. Next base: position 14,616 of record JAKISY010000068.1, on the reverse strand, counting down.
AAAAAGAAAAGGTCAAACCAATACCGAAAAAGACCAAGGTCATCCAAATATCGAACAGTAAGCTTTTGGCGAAAAACACAAGGTGGAGGTCGGGGGCGCTTGAATGACGAGAAATCGCATGGAGGATGAATGCGAGTGCATTCTCGCCAAGAGGAAAAATCATGAGGAGGCTCAATCCTGCTGCACATTTACAGATGAATATTAGGGAACGGCTGCTAGGCAGGGAATCCAGAAATTCTAACGTATTTTCACTGCGCTCCCGCATTAGCAGACCTTGGGTCAGGGCGAAGGTTAAAAAAAACAAAATAATTATGCTTCCGTCGTCGCCGAAGTTGTGTCCAAATAGCGTCGCAAGCGTCTGCTGATCCGGAAACTTGGTTAGGGCAACGTCTAAGAGACTGACGCTGGTAAGAACGACAATCAGTAAGAGGAAAGGGAGTAAAGATCGTAATTCTTTCAAGTAAAGAGTGCGGAAAGCCTTCATTTTAATGCGCCTCCTTTCTCTGCCATCCCGAGATGATGCGGCACTTGAGTGCTTTGCTGTATAGGCTGAAAGTGAAGAGCAGGCGAGTGCCTCGGGGGAAATCGTCTGGCAAAATTCCTGAATGGGAATTTGCAGTGAAGTCTAAGGGCACAGGGATCAAAAGGTGTTCGGGGACGTAGTTAGCAAAAGGGGGGAGGGTGGCATAGTAGAGGCGTTTTTTTAGGTTTGGAGACTTATCGACGGAATCGACAAGTGAGTAATTAGCTTGGGAAGAATTGAGTGATAATTTCACAAATTCCAGTTCTCCAGAAATTTGTGGTAAGGTATTCAGTTGCTCTTGGTATGCTGGTCGAAGGCGTTGTAATTCTTGTTGCCAAAGAGAAAGGAAATCGGCAAGTTGCATGCCTGTGTGTTGGAGGAAAAGTTTTTCAGGTGGAGCAAGCAAATCGCGCAAACTGGTGCTTGCTCTGCTTGGGTTTTTGACAGCGAGAATGGAGCGAAGGAAAGCTTGGCATTTTTTCTCTCCCACAGCGGATTCAAGCACGCGCAGTAATGAGCAAGCGATGCCTGCGGTGATTTCGTGGCCAAGTTCGTCCTGCTGCGAAAACCAGCGACGCATAGAGGAGGGGGTGAGCGGTGGGCGTTCACTTGTGCCGTATAGTGCGCGTAGCAACAGGTCGGGCGATCTGTCGAGAGCTTTTGGTGGTGAGGACTGAGGCACTTCATTTCGCCGCGACCAAAAGAGGGTGAATCCGTCGAGAACCCAAAATCGATCTTCTTTACGAATCCGGTCGTTGCTATAGGCGCCAAGCACACGAGCTATGAGGCTTTCATTAAACTGGTTAAAATCCCATTCCGAATGAGCAAAATTAGTTCGCATGATGATACCTTCTTTGTTTTTCAACGAGCCAGCTTCATGGGTTTCTGGGTCGAGATCATTACGACGAATCACAAAAACGGGAGGTAGTTTTTCTATCTGCAAATAAAGGCTCAAGGCAGTCAAGTCTTCATGGATTTTATTTGCTAAAATTTGCCCTTCGGCAGAGGGCGGAGCTACGCTCACGACTATGCCCTGAGCTAAAGAGCCGACACATGAAGCGTTGTGCATCTGGTAAGGCTCTTTGGGATTTCTTTCATCAATAAAATAGGCGGTAAAGATGAGCGCTATTATTAAACCTGCGATTGAGACCTTTTCACGATGGGACATTTGTTCTCCGAGCAAGCCAGCGACAGAGCCTTCTCTGAGCGTAGCTAGAGCTAGACCAGCTAGGGAAAAGATGAAAGCTAGGCTAATAGTGACGGCAAAAGGTTTGAGCGGAAAATGTTCTCTTTCATACGCAAAGGTAGCGCCGATGAGTTCTATTGGAGGGAGGTCAGTGAGTTCCCAATCTGTCATTTTAGGAAACAGCAAGGAAGTGAACACAATTGCGATAAAAAAAGCTATGCGGTAGCGTCCAAGAAATCCGTATAGGAAAAAAAAGCAATAGGTGAAATAGCAAAACGCTCCAAAGCGAAGCAGCAAGTATGCAATGAAATTCGAGTCAATTACTTCAGTGCGAAGACCTAGCAGTAAGGTGACAGTGAATGCGGATGCTGCGAGTAGGGTGATGACCGTGAGTCCTAGCAAATATTTGATTAGGATCATGCGTCCTCGAGGCAGTGGCAAGGACTCTAGGAATAGTTGAGTTTGAGAATGATATTCGGATGCCACTAGCCGATTTACTAGGACAAGGGAGGCCAGCGCGATAAAGATTCCAAACTTTGTAAGAAGAGTAAAGTGGCTGCCGTGCCCCTCGCTCAACGTGGAGCTAGTGAATTGTCCGAAAAAACCAAGTGAGCAGATCAAAACGATCAGTAGGAATGCCCACCAATGTTGACGCAACTCTTTGTAAAGGATAGCGAGTATCATATCGAGTGAATCATAGGTCGCTGACGTTATTTCCTGCGCAGGCGATGAACACGTCTTCCAGCGAGAGCATTTCTATTTGAGCATAAGGGAAGGTTTTCTGGCTTGACCACGAGGCGGGTTGTGCAAAAGCAGTTAGTTGTAGTTGCCCATCGACGGTTTTTTGGTTCAATATCTCAAAACCATTGGCTTCAGTGTAAGGGTGGATGTTTTCACTCCGCAATGTCGAAAATTTATTAGGAGGAGTTAGTCTGATTTCTCGCACCGATGCAGTTAAGGTGCTCAGTGATCCTTCATAGCGCATCGTGCCTTTTAAGATGATACCTACTCGGTCGGCAACGCGTTCGACTTCATCTATTCTGTGAGTTGAGAAAAAGGTTGTGCGCCCGTGGTCACGGGTTTGTTTTTGGATGATTTCTAGAAATTCACGTCGTGCTACAGCATCGAGACCTGCAGTGGGTTCGTCTAGTATCAAGAGCGCAGGACGGTGAGCTAGTGCTAATGCTAGAGCCAGTTTTACTGCCATTCCGCCCGACAAGTGGGAAGACCGCCTGTCTGGCGGCAGTTCTAGCACCTTGAGCAAACGGGCGAATTCGTGGTCGTCCCAGTTGGGATAAAACCCAGACACAAATCGCCCGAGGGCGCGGCAAGACATCCAGGGGTAAAAATGTTGTCCTTGCGACACATAGCCGATTTGTTGTTTTTGTGTTATCGACGTTCGTCGGGTAGTTTTTCCGAGTAAATGGATTTCGCCTTCGTCTGGTTTGATGATCCCCATGATCATGCGAATAGTACTGGTTTTACCCGCTCCGTTGCGCCCTAAAAACCCATAAATTTGTCCTTTTTCGACATTAAGGTCAACTCCTCTCACAGCTTCGACTTTGCCGAAACTTCGTTTTAGGTTTCGCGTTTTCAGGACTGGTGGTTGATCTGCAACGCAATCGGAAGACTGAGTGGTGACAATGGGTGCTATGTTTTCTAACATAAAAGAAGAGAGTTATTTTTTATTACGCTGTTGTTCAAACTGTTCGCGCCAGTAGCTCAAGCGTTCGCCGATGCGTTTTTCCAGACCGTGGGTGGTGGGTTGATAATAAACGCGCCCTTCGGGCAGGTAGGCTTGGGGCACAAAGCCGTCTTGGTAGTCGTGGGCGTAGGAGTAGTTGGCGTCACTTTTATCAGCCGCTCCGCCTTCGGTGGCGAGTTTTTTGCGAGTTTTGCTGCGCAGATGAACGGGCACGGCGAGGGTGCGGCCTTTGCCGATGTCTTGGGTGGCGGCGTTGATGGCGGCGTATGCGCGGTTGCTCTTGGGAGCGGTGGCGATGTAGATGGCGGCGTGGGCGAGTGGGATGCGGGCTTCGGGCATGCCGATGAACTCGACGGCTTGTTGCGCGGCGACTGCGACTTGTAGCGCGTTGGAATCCGCCATGCCGACATCCTCGCTGGCGGCGATGACGATGCGTCTTGCGATGAAGCGGATGTCTTCTCCGGCGTAGAGCATTTTTGCTAGCCAATAGATGGTGGCATCGGGATCACTGCCGCGCATGCTTTTGATGAAGGCGCTGATGGTGTCGTAGTGTTCGTCACCATCGCCATCATAGACGACGGTTTTTCGCTGAATGGATTCTTCGATGATGGTCAGATCGATTTGGTAGGTGCCTTGTTCATCGGGTTCGGTGGTGAGGATGGCTAACTCTAGGGCGGTGAGAAGTTTGCGGGCATCGCCATCGCACATCACAGCTAGGTGGGTAGCGGCTTCGGGTGAGAGGTCGATGTCGAGCCTGCCGAGTCCTCGTTCGCGATCTTTGAGGGTGGCGTCGAGGATGTCTCGCAGGTCGTCTTCGCTCAGCGGCTCGAGTTGAAAGACTTGTGAGCGCGAGACTAGTGGGCTGTTGACATAGAAGTAGGGGTTATGGGTAGTGGCACCGATGAAGCGCATGGTGCCGCGTTCGATGTGGGGTAGCAGCACGTCTTGTTGGGATTTGTTGAAACGATGGATTTCGTCCACAAAAAGGGTGGTCATTTGTTTGCGAGTGCGCAGGAATTGCAAAGCGGTTTCTGCTGCTTGGCGAATTTGGGCGACATTGCTCTCGACTCCACTGAGGTTGATGAAGCGGGAGTCGGTGCGCTGGCTGATGAGTTCGGCTAGGCTGGTTTTGCCGACTCCAGGGGGGCCGTAGAATATCAGTGAGGTGAAGCGGTCGGCTTCCACCGCGCGGCGCAGGAGTTTGCCTTTGCCAAGGATGTGTTGTTGACCAAAATACTCATCTAAGACTCGAGGGCGCATGCGTGCCGCGAGTGGCATTTGCGGCGGGGGCGGGGCGTTGGTAGTGGCTTGATCTTTGTGTTCAAGCGGGTCTTCGAATAATTCGTCCACGTGTGAAATTGGTTAGATGTCAAAAGCTAGCACGTCTTTGGGGCGATCCATCGACAGGATTTCTTCGAGGCTGGTATCATTGAGCACTTGATTGATCTGGGTATCGATCTCCGAGAAGCGGGTTTGCAAGCCTGATGAGCCGGCGTATGCTGGGGTGTCATGGGAGGTGGTGGTACTGCTGAGGTTGCAGAGGTCGCCATCCATGACACGGATGACTTGCCCGAGAGTGATCGAGCGTGCGGGGAGATCGAGTTGGTAACCTCCGCCGACGCCTCGTTTGCTGCGCAGGATGCCTTCTTTTTTCAGCGCTAGGAGAATCTGCTCGAGAAATTTGACCGATACTCCGCTGATGCTGGACAGCTCTTGGATCTGTAGCGTTTGATTGGGAGGATGGTCAGCTAGGATCAGCACGGCGCGCAAGGCGTATTCAGTTTTTTTAGAGAATCTCATTCCCGATTAAATTGGTGGGGAATAAGTGCGCACGCAAGGTGGAATTTTAGCGAATTGCCTCCATTCAATAACGGGTTTTCCATGTGATTGCGGATTTTACGATTTCACCAACAAGACAATTGGAGTGTCCGGGCGGACATGGAATTGTCTTGTTGGTGATGCCAGGATTGGAGTTGGGAGTGGAGTGGGATCCGGAGCTGAGGTTGGGATTGTTCGTGATTTGTTAATATTTTTGCAGGTGGGGTTTTGTTATTTTGACTTGGCTGGAGGTGCTTGCCGTGCAAAGGTTGGGCTTATTTGAATAAGGTGTGGCAGTATGAAGTTTGGAGATCTCAGAGGAATTTTGCAATATGTGCCGCAGTTTCGCGGACGCACGTTTGTGATTGCTTTGGACGGAGCGGTGATGGCTTCGGAGAACTTCTCTAATATATTGCTCAATCTAGCGGTACTGCGTTCTTTGAATGTGAATCTCGTTTTGGTGCATGGCGCGGCTTGCCAGATCGAAAGTCTGGCGAAGCGGCGTGGAGTGAACTTGTCCAGCCGTGATGCGACTGGGCCAACGGATGATGAGACTTTGGAGGTGGCGCTGGATGCGATCACTCGTCTGGGTAGTGATGTGATGCGGGACCTCACGGCTCTCAAAATCCGCACGGTGACGGCTAACGTGATCACGGCACATGCTGCTGGGATCATTGGCGGGGTGGATCAATGTCATACGGGCAAGATGGACCGAGTGGATCACGAGATGCTGGAGGGCTTTTTAGAAAAGGAAATTCTGCCTTTGCTTCCACCTTTAGGTTACGATGGCGGTGGTCACACTCTGCGGATGAACTCGGATCAAGTGGCGGTAGCGGTCGGGGTGGCTTTGCGCGCGGATAAGATTATTTTTGTGACCGATCAAGAGCCGGATTTCGGGTTAGATTTACAAAGTGCTAGGCAGATTTCAGCAGATCAGGGTGATGATCTTTTAGAAAAGGCTGAACTCGATCAGGTTTGCGCAGGTCTGCGATCAAAGTTGCAGCAGGCGATTAGAGCTTGCCGTGAGGGGGTCAGTCGAGTGCATTTGATCAATGGAAATCGCGATGATGCTTTGTTAGCAGAGCTGTTTAGCAATGAGGGCATTGGCACCATGGTCTTTGCTGATGACTATCGACGGATTCGTCCAGCGACTCCTGCCGATGTGGATGAGATGCTGCTGATGATGCGTCGAGCGGTGGCAGATGAACAACTGGTGGAGCGCAACAAGGCGGAGGTTTTAGCGCGTTTGCAGGATTACTTGGTGATGGAGATCGATGGCAATGTGGTGGGTGTGGGGGCTTTGCACGTCTATGCAGAGGAAAAAGCTGCGGAGTTGGCGTGCATTTACGTGAAGGATGATCATGAGGGGCAGGGTTATGGCAGGGAGTTAGTTGAAACTCTTGAGGAAAAGGCTAAGAGCTTGGGTATTAGTTGGTTATTTATGCTTTCTACGCAAACGTCAGCATATTTTGCATCGAAATTTTCCTATCGAGAGAGCAGCGATTTATCCAGTATGCCTACAGATCGCCGACAAAAGTGGGAGCAAAACGGGCGCAATGCGCGTTTTTTGGTGAAAGAGCTTTGAGAAACAGTTGCCCCTTTGAAATGCACCAACTTCTAGTTGAAGTATTTGTTGCGGAAATAGTTTTCGAGGTTGGTTCTTTCGGACTCGGGTAGAGCTCGATCGTAAAGGGCAAACTCTAGAACTTTGCCTGTGGCACGGTTAGCCTCTTCATCATAGGCATCGCCAATGTAGAAGGAGCTGAATTCAACAGGCTCTTTGGTGGCAGTTCCTACCTGTGAATCATAACGTTTGCCGTTGGCATCTACGACAAAGATTTGCTGAGTTTCTTTGGATCCGTCCCAGATGAAGGTGAGCACTACAAAATGATCTGTAGGTGCAGAGGTTGATATTTTAACACGCTTGTTACCAACGGGCATTTCATTGTAGAAGCCATTGTTAATACGGGGGCGTATTTTCTCTGCGTCAGTGCGGGTGCTGGCGCGAAAGATATCAGAAAAAATGTCTTTTGCTTTGAGGACAATGATGCATGTCAGCTGGTCTGATTTGAAAAAAAAATTATCAGTCACGCGAAATGCAATGGAGGCACCTTCTCCGAGAATAAGGGCAGGGTGGGGGCGGTTGAGTTCGGGGTGATCAGATTGAAGGGCTTCACTGAGTAAGACCTTAGAACCTTTTGCCTCCGCTAAAGTGGTGAAAAGGTGCAGGCTTGGATTGGGGCTGGCGATCAGTAATTGTTTTTCACCTTCTAATGGAGCATCGGTATGGGTGCTGAGGACGTAACGAGCTCCAGCTAGTTGCAGTTGTAGTCCTTTGGTGATCGGTGGCGCAGGGAGGAGGCTGGTAGAATCAGCAGAGTCAGTGTTTTCCACACCGTCTTTGTCTTTTTTGAGCACTAAGTAGCCGAGCAGGATGATCACAACTACCAATAAGCCAACCACTACCCAGACCAGTGGTGATTGTTGTTTGAGTTTTTCGATAGTGCTATCAGCTTGAGGGCTAGCTTCCTCTTTATCAATTTTTGTTGTTGGGATCTTGGCGATACGTCCCGTTTTGGTGCTCGGTGGCACACTGACGGTTTGTTGTCCTGTGCTCGTTGATATGGGACCTGTCCCGGTGATCAATTTTCTAGGCCCGGTCTCACCACTGACGGGTGTTTGTGGACTAGTGATCAATCTTTTGGTAGTAGATCCTGAATTGGGAGCAGGCACAGGGATGGCTTGGGCAACAGCAACAGCAATTGGACCAGAGACGGACGCTGGTGGTGCGACGGGACCTGAGACCTCTGCAACAGCAGTGTGAATAGGCCCTGAGTGGGTCGGCGGTGGCGGGTTGACTGGTGCTACGGGCGCGCTGACAGGGATGGCTGCTGCGGGTGTGGCAGATGCAATTTGTGGGCTTTCTCCAGCTTGCGATGATTTGAAGAGTTTCAAGGCTTCGCGAGCATCGACGGGTCGGTCGTCGGGTTGTCTGGAGAGCAAAAGCATCAACCAATCCGCTACGGGTTTGGGAATGTCTTCTCTGACTTCTGAGATATGAGTGACCACATGAGCGAGGTGATTGGTGGTCGTCATCGCCGGATTGGTTCCTTCGAAGGGGGAGCGCTGGGCTAGGCAGAAATACAATACGCAGCCCAAGGAATAGAGGTCGGTTCTCTGATCGAGTGGCTTGAGCTCTAATTGCTCGGGAGCCAGGTATTCGATCGAGCCTAGAAAGGAGCCCGTTTGGTCGAGGGTCTGAAGGGAGGGCGCCTGACTGAATTTGGCGAGTCCAAAGTCGAGTATTTTAACTTGGAAGCTGCCAGAGGAAAGCCACTGCAGCATGATGTTGGCAGGTTTGATGTCGCGGTGCAGCAGACCGAGTTCTCTGGCGGTGATCAAGGGATCAAGGCATTGATTGGCGACGATTTGAAAATCTTCATAACTCAAGGCACCATTGTCGATGGTGTCTTTGAGTGTATCGCCCTCGATATACTCCATCACTACGAAGGGACCCTCTTCATCCTCTTCAAAGGCAAACAGGGTGATGACGTTGGGATGCTGGAGGCGTGACAGCGCTTCCGCCTCACGGGTCAGGGTGTTTTCAGCAGACTCATTGAGGTTGGTCTCCTCCAATGGCAACAGCCGTTTGATAGCGACATCTCGTTTGAGAACGGTGTCGTATGCTAGATAAATAGCGCCAATTCCTCCGCGCCCGATTCTGCCTTTGATTTGATAACGGTCTGCCATTGTTTTGTTTAAGAAGGTTCCTAATTAACAGGAGAGTGGAATGGACGCAATACTAATTATAGAGGAAATGCTCTTTGCTGAATCCATAGTGAGAAAATTGAAAGGGAAAGTAGTTTTTATTGAGAAGGGGAGATGGTAGTTTTGTCGAGGGAATGTGGAATGTATTGGACGATATAACGAGTACAGGGGTTTTGCAATCCGTGGATAACGATAGGTTCTTGGAAAAGCTCTCGATTGTCAATCATTTGACCGATTTGAGGCAAATAAATGGTCAATAAGCCGGTGTTTGCCATATTGATGAAGAGAGGGCGTTCTGTGGAGTCTGCTAATTTGAGAGCTGCGACAAATTCTGCTAAATTTCGTATGCGTAAATGTGCGGGATCGTAGAGGCGGGTGGCGTGGCAGACGTCGAGGGTGATCACTTCATCGATTTTAGGATCAAAGGGATTGATCACTTCGCGAGTTTCTCGGACAGAGCGTGCGAGGGCTTCTACTGGGTGATTACGGTAAAGTTGTCGTTGCTCATGGGTCAGGATGGCAAAAAGACCGCAGAATAGAAGGGCTACGATGACCCAGGCGCTGTTTTTAGCTTTGGGAATAATCGCTGAGATTCTCTCGAGTCCGACGCTTACGACGATGATGCACAAAGGTAAAAAGCCGACCATGTACCATGGGTAGAGTAAGTTGCCACCTACTTTGGCATGCAGCACGGTCAATAGTCCGGGAGCGAGTAGCGGAAGCAACAGGTAGCGGTGGTGTTGGTTCAGCAAGAGGGAGAAAAAACCGATTAAGAGAGAGATGGCGATCAAGGTTAGCGCGCTTGACGTAAGCAAGGCGGATTGCTCTAGAGCGTCGGGTAAGGTGATGCAGTAGGGGTTGCTCTCATTCCAAGGGGACCAGGGCATGCCGGAGGCAAAATAACTGAACCAATCTTCGATCCAATGCCAGGTGATGTCCCCTTTGGTACGGCTTTTTGCTAACCAGGTTCCTAGCGGTTTGATGCATGGAGCTAAAAGCTGAATGGTGAGGATGGTTCCGAGCAGATTGGCGGTGGTGTATTGCCAGACCCTGCGGTGGTGAAGAGGGTTGAGGGACTTGTGCTCGAGGCGAGCCTGTTGCCATGCCAGAAGTAGCGCGGCGATGTTGAGCGGAAACAAAAAATAGACTGAGCCTAGATGGGCGTAGATGAGCAGGAATTCCGTGAAACCGTAGGCGAGCCACCAGCCCCAAGCTTGAGATTCTTTTTTGCTTTGCAGCGCTTTGAGCAAAAAGACGAGGATCAAGGGGATGAGAAAGAGCACCAGTGAATAACCTCGAGCTTCGGTGCCCCAGCGGACAAACCAAGGGTGCAAGGCGAGTAGGGTGGCGGCTAGGGGGGCGGTTCGAGGGAATCCTAATACCACCATCAACCAAGCGATGGTCGCTACGGCGCACAGTCCACTGAGGTAAGTAGGCAAGCGTAGCCAGAACTCACTGAAGTATAAGTCATCAGGTCCATTGGCAGGTTTGGCGAAGCTGTGGGAAACCCTACCTAGGATACTGTATAGAACATGGTTGTTGGGGCCATTTTCGAAGTTCCACAGGGTTTTTTCCCAGCTAGGGGTATGCAAACGTAGCGTTTGGTCACTTTGTCGATTGATGTGGCCGACGATGAATCTTCGCGCGGTGGCTTCTTCGTCGCCCCAGAGGCTGTGGTTCAACAAGGGGGCGTTGAGCATGGCTGACAAAGCGACTGCCAGCAAGGAGAGGACGAGGATCGTGCGTCGTTGTATTAGTGGTAGTGATTTCCATGAGTTGGTGGACTGGTCGATACCGGATGGCGTAGAGGAGGGGGCTGGAGGATAAAAAAGCGAGCCGAAAAGGCAAGCGCTGAGGATGCTTAGATTGATCAAGGCGCCCCACCACAACCCACTGACCACATAAGAGTGGACGCGGAGCTTTGATGAGACGCTGGCACTGAAATCGAGCGTTGGATCCCAGGGTTTGTCAGCGAAGATCAGGTAGATGCTAAGCATCCCCATCAAAACAAGGATAGCTAAAGTAAAAGGGTTTTGTTTGCGGATGAACGCAAACAACTTGAGCAGCGGTGCTGGCAGATCGGGCAGAGGCATGGACGAAGGCGGGTTCGGCTTATTGTTTTTTGAAGCCAAAAGTTTTTTTCAGGTTCATCCAGAATTTTTTGATGGGGTTGGCTTTTTTAGCGGGGGCATGTTTGTCGATCACCTTGCGCACGGGTGCCGGCACGCTAGGACGAACGCTGCCACTGGGTCGGATTTTAGGGGTTGAGACGGAAATGCTGGTGAAATTCTTAGCACTGCCCGGAGCGCCGAAGGTATTGGTGGGGATACGGTATTGGCGGAATTCTTGGCGCAGGCGGCGATTGGCTTTGATGAAATGGGTGGGGCTGTGGTAGTTGGAGTAGTCTCGTTTGAATTTGGAGCGTTGCATGCCCAAAGCGATGTTTTTGCGGATCTCGAAGTGCAGGTGAGCGTAGTACATGTTTCGTGGGCCTCTGCCGATGGTGCCGATTTTATCACCGCGTTTGACTTTTTGCCCTTTGCGTACCAAGCGGCGATGCAAATGACCGTATTGGGAGTCGATGAAGTACACGCGACCATTTTTCTCGCGGTAAGCGTGGCGGATGATGACCACATTGCCCCAGCCAGATTTGAAATCGGCCGAATAAACGACTACTCCGTGGCCGATGGCATAAACGGGGTCGCCTTGGTCAGTATTGCCGCCGCCTCGACCATTCCAGTCCTCGCCTAAATGTCCGTTCGGCCAGAAACCGCGAGCTTTGTAGTAACCTGCGGCATCAGGTTTGCCTACCGGATAGTCAAAACCATCTGCCAAATAATGGGTGGAAGTTTGTGCCGCTGAGAGCTGCGTTGGCAGCAGGGTAGAGGAAAACACAGCTGACAAAAGCATCAAAGCTGCCAGCCAATGGATGTGGCGAGTGTGAGGCGGGCTCGGGTGCATGGTGTGTTCTATACTATGAGGACGGAATGGCAGGGTCAATGCTTTAACCTTGCATGAACTGTAAGTATATAAAGGAAATGAGTCCAACGGCAATGCAATAGTAAGCAAAATATTCAAATTTCCCTTTGCGAATGCTCGACAAAACGGCGTAAACGGCGATCAAGCCCGAGACGAAGGAAACCAGCCCGCCAGCAGCGTAAGGCACTGCCAAGGAGGCGTCGATGTGTTCTAGGTCTTTTAGTGCGAGCACGGCAGCTCCGCCAATCGCCGGCACGGCGAGCAGGAAGGAGAACTCGGCGGCTTTGGCAGGGCTCACTTTGGAGAGTAAGCCGCTGACGATGGTGGAACCTGAACGGGAAATGCCGGGTAGGATGGCAAAAGCCTGGCCGAAGCCCATGATCAGAGCGGTGCGAAGTGTCATGGAATCATTGCCGTGCTTCTTAGGAAATAGGCGAGGAAGCAGTAAGGTGGCACCGGTGACGCAAAGTAACAGCGATACGATGACGGGCTTATCACTGAGCGCCTCGAATTGATGTTTGAAGGTCAACCCGATGACGGCGGCGGGGAGGGTAGCGATGAAGAGGTAGCCGATCATGCGGCGTTCATCCTTCATTTCTTTGTTGAACAAGGAGCGGAACATGCCCCACAGCGGACGCCAAAAATAGATCAAGACAGAGAGCAAGGTGCCGAAGTGGAGCACGATTTCAAAGGTGAGACCGGGGTTTTCGACTTCGAGGTAGTGACTAGTTAATGCCAGATGCCCAGAAGAGGAAACGGGTAAAAATTCGGTGAGACCTTGGACTAGACCAAGGATGATGGCTTGCAATAGGGTCATGGAAAAAATGTGCAAAATACGTTCAGAAAGTGAATGCGCAAGCCGATTGATTTGATTTGAGCAAATTGTTTCTTTTCATAGAAAATCAGTAAATCTGAATAAAAACCTTTAAAATGCTTGCTGGACTGTGCTAGGTTTTCTTAGCTGTAATTTCTATTTTGCCTGATATGATCAATAATCCCTCCCGTAAGTATTGGAACGAGGCTTCGGCAAGTCCCGAGACTCACTACTTGAATCGTCGTCATTTTATCCGCCAACTGGCTGCTAGCAGCGGTGCGGTGATGGGTGCTGGCTTGGGGGCGGGTTCAGTAGCAGCGGCGCTCTCAGATCGGGAAAAGATGTATAACATCCCTGAGCACGCCTTGAGTGACAAGCTCTATCCTGCCAAAATCAATCCTGCTTATAAGGTGAAGCGTGCTTTGACTCCGAAAGACGAGGTGTTCACTTACAATAATTTTTATGAGTTTAGCTTGGACAAAAAAGCGCATCGTTACGTCGAGCCGTTTCAGCCTTTTCCTTGGCAAATCGAAGTGACGGGTTTATGCGGTAAACCCAAAAAATGGGATATCGATGAAATGTTGAAAGCCTTTCCGTTGGAGGAGAGGACTTATCGTTTTCGTTGCGTCGAGGCGTGGGCGATGACCGTGCCTTGGACGGGTTTTCCTCTGAAATCGTTGATCGAAAAATGCGAGCCTGATGCCAAGGCTAAGTATGTGCGATTTGTGAGCTTTCATCGTCCGGAACAAGCGGTGGGGCAGCGTGAGAACAAGGACTATTCGTGGCCTTATTACGAAGGGGTGAATATCGAAGAGGCGATGAACCCTTTGGCTTTTGTCGCGACGGGGCTGTATGGCAAGCAGTTGCCGAAACAATCGGGGGCGCCTTTGCGCATCGTCTTTCCTTGGAAGTATGGTTACAAAGGCCCTAAGTCGATTGTGAAAATCGAATTGACGGATCAAAAGCCACACACCTTTTGGAATGACGCGATGTCGAAGGAGTATGGCTATTTCTCCAATGTCAATCCAAGCAAGCCGCATCCGCGCTGGAGTCAAAGTACGGAGCGCTTGTTGGTGACAGGACAGCGGGTAGCGACGCGATTGTATAATGGCTATGAGCAGGAGTTGGAAGGTTTGCACAAAACGCTGTATAAAAACGGTGAGGTGTTTTAGAATTTTGAAGTGTGGCTACTGAATCCTCCTATCTGATTTGCGGCTATGCTCCTGATTTGAGAAGGCTGGCAGAGCATTTTTTCCATTTGCCGACCGTAGAGGGAACAGGTTGAAAACCTGTTCTACATTGTGAAACAGCTTTGTAAGCTGTGGTTGTGCTTGCTAAAGCACGCCATCTAGGCGATTGAGCAATTCTTCGAAATCGGTGCCTACGTGGAGTTGGTCGGCGTGGGTTTGGGTGAGGAATCCTTCGCTGACGATTTTTTCTATTAGCTGAATGAGTTCGTTGAAGTAGCCGTTGATGTTAAGCAAGCCCGAGGGTTTGTGATGGATGTCGAGTTGAGTCCAGGTCAGCATCTCGAAAAGTTCATCGAGCGTGCCGACGCTACCGGGTAGAGAGATGAAAGCGTCTGCGCGCTCTGCCATCAGAGTTTTGCGTTCCATCATGGTATCGACCACGCAGAGTTCGCTGAGCTTGGGGTGGCCGACTTCGAGATTCATCAGTTGATGGGTGATGACGCCTGTGACATCACCGTCGGCTTCAAGGCAAGCGTCTGCCAAGGTTCCCATCAGGCCGATGCTGCCACCGCCATAGATCAGGCGGATGTTTTTATCAGCGAGCTGGCGACCGATCATTGCTGCGGTTTTTTT
>JAKISY010000007.1 GCA_021648365.1 Verrucomicrobiales bacterium | reverse complement strand
GAAACCGCCCATTTAAGTCAGTATTTGCTACAAGGCGATTGCCCTCTTCATCCACCTGATTCGAGCGTTTCATAAACTCATCCGAGTTTTCTGAAAAATCGTCCTCATAAACAAAATCATTCCCCGTATTATAAGGCGGATCGATGTAGATCATCTTCACCTTGTTCAAATAAGTCTCCTGCAGCATTTTCAACGCATCAAGATTATCCCCCTCGATATACAAATTTTTCGTCTCATCAAAATCAACACTCTCCTGCCGACACGGTCTTAACGTCTTAGCAATCGGAGCATTCGCTGTCGCCAGCGCCTCCCGTTTCCCCGGCCAATCCAGTCGATACCGCTCCTGCGTCCCCTCCACCAAATCCGCAGACAACTCCTGACGCAACAAGTCAAAATCAATCGCATTTTTCAACGCCCCATCGTCACCCTTGCTTTCCGTGACACAATTTGGAAACAGTGCGGCGAGCTTTTCAATATTCTCAGCAGTGAGATCCTTGGAATGAAGTTTGAGTTTTTTCATGAAAAAAAGGCGGATTAAATTTAGGAAGCATACTGATCGATGACAGATCTAAATTCTCCGACGACAGTAAAGATCTCGTCCGATGAGAGCCCTAGATAGGTTTTGCTATTGAGGATGTCGTTGATTAGAGCTTCTCTTTTCGATCTCAACACACTCTCATTTAGATTCAGGATCGTATCGATGGCGCCAAGAGCTTCCACGCTTGTAGCAGGATCAAGGTTCACTTCTGGGCACATCTTTCCGTCGTCCTCATAGATAAACCGCCCTTCAAGGCAAGGCGTGTTGTATGGATGCACCCATGCCGCCAAAACCCTATCACCTTTGTGGTGGCCACAGGTTGAGCTAATGGACTTGCCGCAACAAGCAATGAGATTACTGGTCACAAAAGTCAGTGAAGCGTAGGCTGAATTTGACTTGGGTTGAATGTGTTCGGCATGGGATGATGCCAAGGTAATTCGGGTCTCACACCAGCCGCAAGCATCGTTCTGATTTGTCAATAGAACCCCTCTCGTATGCCTCCTACAGGTTACTTCATGAGGAACACTTCCATCGAACCACGGCCCATTCGGACGAGCAATTGCTACATCTGCAAGACAAAGGGGCGGAATTGGAATCTGAAGACTACGCACGTTCCTTTCCTTTCCTGATGATGGAGGCCTTCAGGTTTCGTATGAACGGATCTTTAGCCCCAATCATGTTCTCAAGTTTCCCAAGTTCAGAGTGATCCAAGTTCAGGGTGGATTGCTGCAAGAGTTGCTTAAGCGAATCCTTTAGCTTCTCTACTTCCGGAATACGAGGGTTTGATGAAACCTTCATGAGATCCTCCAAAATAAAGTAGCTCTGTGCTCCGTAACTATTCACTCCCGCCTCTTCTCCCGGGAGGATCTCTCCTGCGTCTGAAATAATACGAATTGACTCTTGTTTTACCGTAGAAAGCACCTGCGGACTATGCGTGGTGCAAATGAATTGAATTTTAGGAAAAGCCTCCTGAAGCTGACCAATGATCTGCTGCTGCCATGAAGGGTGCAAATGCATCTCGATCTCATCAATGAGGACGATGCCAGGTGTTTGTAGCGGCGCCTCACCTGCAAATTGTGGATTTAGCATAATACAGCGGTAGGCAAGATCACCAATCATTGCGATCATGCTACGCAAGCCATCTGACAGAATTGCTAAGGGCTGCCATTTGCTTCCATCTGATACCAACAGCTCATCACTGTAAATACTGTAATGCACCTCCTCCCAATCTAGTGATTCGAGCACGATATCGATACTTTTAGATACCCCATCGAGCATATCTTGATAGATGTCAGATGCTCCATGCTTAAACCCTGGAGCAGATTCTTGATTCTGAGCAAGTGTGGTTTTTTTCATCCACTCTTGAAAATGTTTGTATGAAGATTCTGGCGAAAGGCAATCAAGGTATCCCATCGTGCGGGAACGAGGATTGTGAACACTAGATAATTTTTTACCTGCAGTGAGTTTTTTTTGAGCATGCAGTCGACCTGTGCCGTAATAAGAGATCACTGGAATAGCACTCCCAAAACCATTCTTGGCATCCAGCAACATGCTGTTCACACTTTGAGCATAATGTTGAAGCTCAGCAGATTCTTTAGTATTGGTTCGTCCTTTCGAACTAACGAGCCGGCGTGTTGTCTCGAACGTTAAATTCCCAGAGTCAATTTCAATACCAGATGTTACCCTTATAGGATAAAGAGCTTCGGAAGCTTTGAGCCGCACCATGGCTGTGCTGTCGCGATCGCGATCACGATCGTTATTGCCTTCACGAATCTCAATAGTTTTTATAGTTGCATCAGCTTTGGTAAAATTTTGCGCGTCTCCGTGCTCAAAACTATTTGCGTATGGACTAAGCGCGACAGTAATGGCGTCAAGGATAGAAGATTTTCCTGCACCATTATTCGCTGTAAACACATTCATTCTAGGATGAAATTCAATCGGATTTTGAAATGATTCAAAACAACGAAAATTATCTAAATCTAGGGTGGTGATGCGCATCGGTATAAATGATTCTTAAGATCCGAATTATTTCTCAGAAGTCGTTATGGAGTCAAGTATAGTAGAACTGAAACTTACCAAAAAACAAGGGCGAAGCCCGATTGTTATCGTTTCAAATCAAGCGCCCAAAGCGGCAAGTTCAGCCTTGGCTTCATTTAACTCCTGATTAAAAGCAATACGGCGGTTGAATTGTTTCTCACGCTGCACCTTGGATTGCAGCTTAGCTACTATCCGCACAAGAGCCTGATAAGAAGAACAACGCTCAATCAGCTCGGGGAGCATCTCCCCTTTACGGGCGACCAGCGGCAATAGCGGTTCGAGCAATGCCGAATACAAATGACCTAGATCGAGAGCTGTAGGGAGTGGTGGCAAGGATGAAGGCTGAGGGATGAATGATGAAATAAAACGGGCACCAACGACCCACTGCGAGGCGTCCCCTTCGCTGGGGCGTTTGTAAGCTGCGCTGTAGGCAAGATGATGATCGGCAGTTTCCATGGAGAAGAGGATGGGATGTGGAATCGTTTTATCCAAAAGCTGGAGTAGGTCGGGATGGATTTCTGCCCCCTTGAGGATGAGGTGAAAAATCTGGATCTCAGGCACTTGAGGCGTAGCTGATAGATTGATGGTTTCGGGTGCTAATTTAGCCTGCCAGCGGATTTGATGAACTTGCTTGGCAAGCAAGTTCTTGAGACGAGTGGTGGGTTGAGCATTCTGCAAAATTTTACTTTTGGGAATCACCCGATTGACCAGCGTCGTTGGTGGGTAATCAAACATCTTAGATCAATGGAGCTCTTGAATAACGCGGAAAGCAATCAACTCAAAATCATCGAGCCCTTTGATCGAATCTACCAATGCTGACGTCGATCCAGGGGTGAATAGACTGTCGATGTCCCCCTCTTCTTGAATCTCAATCATCGAACGGATCGCCTGATCAAGCAGGTCGGAATAGCGTCCCATGTCTCGTCCATCACGGGTAATAGCATTGAAAGCTCGGCAGAGGGCCGTATCAGGTTCGCCGCGCCCTTTGCTGGCAGTGCGAGCGAGGTCAAGCAGCCGTTTGACCTCGGTGTGGTGGATAAGAACGTCCCCATTATCGGCAATATAAACCAAATAATAAGGATGCAGGCGATTCTGCTGATCAATGTTAACCCCCTCATTGCGGTTGCGTAGAACAAAAATAGCGCCCGGGTGTAATCCACGATCTGGATCAGCAGGAACGACGGCATGCATGCCGTTCGGGGTTCGTGATGGATCGCCGTGTTCCTTAACATAGCCAACCAGATCCATACGGAAATCATTGAGACCAAGGTCAGTGATGGAGATACCCGTTTTCAGATCTTCCATTTCAATCACCTCGTCCTGAAGTTTGCGAAGTTGCTCCTTACGATAGGATACTTCGCTGGCCTTGGGGTCGAGCACATTGTCATTGCCGGTGCCGGTGACATCGACGATGACCATGCGGCTTTCCACTCGTTCCTTGAGGTTGATATATTCGTCGAGTGAGATGTCGGGCCAATAATTCACTAACTGGATGGATTCATTGAGTGATCCAATCCGGTCAATACGCCCAAAGCGCTGGATAATGCGAACAGGATTCCAATGGATGTCATAGTTGATAACATAGTCACAATCCTGAAGATTCTGGCCTTCGGAAATACAATCTGTCGCAATGATGAAGTCGATCCCGTGAGCCTCATCTGGGAGGATCAAATCCTTATCTTTGGAGATAGGGGAAAAAAGCGTGAGCACAGATTGAAAATCGTAACCTTTACCAAGAGTGGTCTTGGGACTGCTAGAACCGGTGATTTGAGCTGTATGCAATCCGAAGAGCTCGAGGTGATTTCCAGCAAGGCGCTCGTAGAGGTAATCCGCAGTATCAGCGAAGGCGGTGAAGAGCAGTATTTTTTGATTACCCGAGTTGATAGGGTTTTCGATTTTTTTCTGAATATGAGCGATCAAATGCTGAAGCTTACTATCATGCTCAGGCGTAACTTTTTCCATTTCGACTAGCAGGGAACGAATGCCATGTAGATCGGATTCAAGGTCACGTTGCCAACTGGTGAGATCGAGATCTTCAAGTGAGATATCGGACTTACCGCCTAAGGTGGCTGATTCCACATCAGGCAGTTCATCATCGTCGAGATCAAAGTCATCACCAAGTTGAGTGGCGAAGCTGATAGAGCTAGATTGTCCAGTTTGAAAATCTGCTATTTTCTTGATAGCGATCTGATTGTTTTTTGCAAGCTTCTGCAAAGTGATACGGAAAGAGTGTACGGAACTTTCCAATCGCTTGAGCAAGTTGGTAGTCATCAGAGCTTTGATTCCGCGCTGCCTCCCTGACAATGAAAGGTTGCTCCTTCCTCCTGCCCCCTCTTTTCCTTCAACCTCGGCGTATTTGGATTGACGACTAGGAAGAATGTAATTAGCCGGAGTGTAACAAGCCAACTCTAGGGCGCTAAGCTGCGCGTAAATCTCATCGAACGGAGGTACGTCCTCACGCTCGGTAAGCGGCGGGCGAAAAGAGAGTGGTGGGCGACGGGTGGGAAAAGTTCCTATCTCCTCAGTATCGTAATGCGACTCGATATGCTTGCGGGAGCGGGCGATGGTGACGCTATCCAGCAGCTCAAAAAACTCAAAATCGAGTGCTTTTAAAATGGCATTTGCAGTTCGTTCATCAGCAGGAAGTTTACTCCACCGTGTGAACACGGCTTGAGCTTGACGAAAAATTTCCTCTACGCTGTTTTCCGTGCGAAGTTTTTCTCGCAGCGTCTCAGATTTCCCTTCGTAGGCAAGAGCGAGTTGATTACGAAGATCCGAAAATCGATTGTTCACCGGAGTCGCGGAAAGCATCAGCACCTTCGTCTTCACCCCAGCTCGAACCACTTGATTCATGAGTCGCTCGTAGCGAGATTCGCGCTCCTCCTCTCCCGGGCTGTTGTTGCGAAAATTGTGTGATTCATCGATGACGATGAGATCAAAATTCCCCCAGTTCACCTGATTCATCGGCAAACCATAAGATTCTCCTGTAGTACGTTGCAGGTCAGTATGATTGAGCACCGTATAATTTAACCGATCTGCAGCGAGCACATTGGTTTTTAACGGACTATTGTAAGTGAGCCAGTTATTGGAAAGTTTTTTGGGACAAAGAACCAAGACTGATTTGTTTCTGAGTTCGTAATACTTGATCACCGCCAAAGCAGTGAAGGTTTTTCCGAGACCCACACTGTCGGCAAGAATACAGCCATTATAGGTCTCCAATTTATTAATGATGCCAACTGCCGCATCACGCTGGAAATTATAAAGTTTTTTCCAAACAGCGGAATCCTCATATCCGGTGAGATCATTTGGAAGCACGTCTTCGTTGATATCCTCGAGAAATTCGCTGAATATATTGTAGAGCATCACAAAGTAGATACGCTCAGGCGAGTTCTCAGCGTACACATTGGAGATATGCTCACAAACTTGTTCGGTGACGTCTTCCAGTTTATCCTCGTCCTGCCAAATCTGATCAAAAGTATTGAGAAATTGTCGAGTCATATCCTCTCCCGAGAATTTATTGACGAAATTCGAAAGTGCTTCGCCTTTCTGGTAACCCAAATCGACAGCGGTAAAACCTTGCAACGGAAAGTAAACGGACGGTTCAGTCGTAGCCACCCTCAAAGCCAGCAAGCTGCTGCATGGGGGCTTTAGTAGCATTCGATCGGAAGGTAACTTTACGACGAATCCAATCGGCACATTCACGGGCAATAGCTCGCTGATTCATTTTATTGCGAAGTTGAATCTCAAACTCGGTGCCATAAAGATTACGTTCACGTTCGAGCTTTGGAATGAAAAATTCCCGCCGCTCTTTACGCAACTTATCAGTAGCTTGTCCCTGCGCGAAAGTTGGCGAAGTGAAGATAAACTCCAATGATTCGATTTGATCTAACTCTTTCTTGAGCTCCTCATAGGCAAACATGGAAAAACACGACGCGGCAATCTTCAGTTTGCCGCCCGGCACCTTTAAAGTCTGTTTCAGACTGTCGCCTAAAAGCGTGTTGAGATTATCTATGGTTTCCATTGCAAGTTGCTTTTATTCCACAGCTTCGACTTTTTCCACAAACCACCAGTCGCTCAGCACAAACAAATCGTCCATTTTCTGCACGCTTTGCAGATTGGTTTTACTAGCCCAAGGCACTAGCGTGATGCGGTATTTTTTTCCTGCTTCGAGTTGTCCGCTCGCGACAACGGTGCGCTTGCGAAAGCCCCACAAGTAAGCTGGAATTTCATTGCCTTCTATATTCAGCTGTTTGGCAGATGCGTCATCAATGGCGAAGAGGGCACTGTAAATCGCTTCCTTGTAAGGTGTGGATTTTGGGTCTTGCAGGGCAGTGCGTTCAGTAAGAGTAGCTTCGATGGTGATCGCTTTGCTTTGTTCGACGATGGGAGTGTTAGTTACTTTAGCAATGGCTTGATTGAATTCCACATCACGCCAAAACACCCCAGCACTGGAAGCGGGTCCCTCGGATAACAGCAAGTCGCGAGAAGCTAAAACCCACACCACGATTTTTTTGGCGCGCACTACGTTATCAGGGCGCTTTGCGAAAGCCTTACGCACTTGAGTCGCTCCACCACCATTGGCGACGTAGAGGTTGAGAGGGGTTTGTAACTGGGCGGCTAGATGCTGAGCAAAGCCTGCGCCGATGAGCGGTTCGCTGTCGCTTTCGTCCGAACTTTTCCACTTAGGATCAGCAAATCCAATGCCGGGAAAATCGTAGATGTTCACAAAACTATCACCCAAGAGCACGATGGGAGAATCAGCATCGTTCGCCACCGGCTTACCCGTCTTGCTATCTGTGATCACTTGCAGAGTCTGCTTTTGTTTTCCGAAAAGGTTTTGCCCATCCACCAGTTCTAACATGCCCACCAAATCACCCTGGTGTTCCCTGTTTATTTCATGCTTGGTGAACTTGAGTTCCCCTTTAGTCTCAGCGAACCAATCTTTGCCTTTGATTTTCGCTGCCACCTCTTTAGCCGCCGCTTGCATTGCCGCTTGAGTCCAGTGAGTGTCTTGTTTCAAAAACACCTCTTGCTGATCTTTCATCGACCAAAAAAGCTCTGACAAATCTAATACTTCAATGCCTGCCTGGCGTAACTCGTCGTAGAGAGCTTGTTGGTCTTTGTGCCACACTGGACCCGTTTGTGTTTTGCCGATACCCTCTGGGTAGATCATCGGTTTTACAGGCACAGGCACCAGCAGCAGCTCAATGCCGCGTTGCTGCAACTGCTGGGAAAAGTTGGTGATTACAGGCAGTGGAGGCGTCCAGGACGCGCGGTCAGGATTTTTCATTACACTGTCCGGTTCTGGCTGTAGCGGGCCGTAACCAATCAAGCTAGCAATGGCTGGCTGATAATACAAACGACCATCATCTCCGATCATCGCTTTGTTATTTCCCTCGCCAAATACAGCAGTTAGCTTGGTCTGCATCCAGCGGCGGATAGCTGAGGCGTATTCGGCGTCTTCTAGTTTGCTTTCAAAAGAACGTAGATGGTCTTGCAGGTTAGGTTGTTCGCGTTCGATGGCGGGATGCTTGCTGCGTTTGCTCGCCAAAGCAGCTTGGCTGATGGCATTCGGGTGATAGAAAAACTCCACTACGGGTATCCATTGATTTTTTTTCTTGCAGAAAGTATTGTGAACATTCCGTAAAACAGGTGGCAGCAGGATGATCAAAATGAACAGTGCCGATAAAAACCAAGCCGTGCGTTTACCGACATGCACATTTTCTGGATGTGCGCCCCATTCTTCATACGGATTTTTCATTTCTTGGCTCATGGTGTCTGCTTAGAACTGAAAATACAAAAATGGGTTGAAGCCCTGGGTGAACATCATGGCTAAACTGAAAGCGAATAAGAGCAGCCCGAAAACCACCTTACCCGGCGTCAGTTTTTCCAACCAGTTCGCGGTGCGCGGTGTCACCCAAGTGACGATGATCGCCAGGGCTAGAAAGAAAAAATTCATCGGACGCAGTAATTCGCCTGTCAAAATACCAGCTGCTGGTGCATCACCACTCTGACCAAACATCGCGCCTAAGTAGGCAAGCGCGGACTCAAGGTTAGCGGCGCGGAAGAACACCCAAGTGATCAAGATCACTACAAAAGTGAGAGCCATGCGCAGTGCATTGGGCAGGCGTTTGTATAAGCTGTCTTTGCCCATCAGTCGCTCCAGCATCAACATGCCGCCATGAATCGCACCCCATACCACAAAGGTCCACTGCGCGCCGTGCCACAGTCCACCGATCAGCATCACCATCATCAGATTGACGTAGGTGCGCCCCGAACTGCCACGGTTGCCACCTAGAGGAATGTAGAGGTAGTCGCGCAAGAAGCTCGACAGCGAAATGTGCCAACGGCGCCAAAATTCAGTGATGCTTTTGGAGCGGTAAGGAGAGTTGAAGTTTTCTGGAAAACGAAAACCGAACATGCGTCCGAGTCCTATCGCCATGTCCGAGTAGCCAGAAAAATCGAAGTAGATTTGAAAGGCGTAAGCGACCACTCCCAGCCAAGCCATCGGCGAGCTCAGCACTCCATCTCCAGCATTAAAACACGCGTCGGCGATGCTGCCCATCGGATTGGCAAGCAGGATTTTTTTAGCAAAACCGTAGTTGAAACGCGTCAGTCCACCGACAAAACCTTCGATATTATGCACCCTCGAGCGCAACTGATCGGCAACACTGCCATAACGAACGATGGGACCAGCGACCAATTGCGGGAACATCGAAACGTAACAGGCGAAGTCGATGAAGGAATCCGCCTGCTTCGCGTGTCCACGATACAAGTCGATGCTGTAGCTCATCGACTGGAAGGTGTAGAAAGAGATGCCTACAGGTAGCACAATTTGGTAGAGGAAATCGGGTGCCGCCACCCCGCCAAAACCGAACCATTGACCCAAAGCACTGATGCCATCCGCACCAAAAGCAGCGTATTTGAAAAAGACCAAGATAGACAGATTGGACAGCACCGAGAGCAACATGCCTGTCTTGCGCTTTTTTTTACTGGCTCCTTCAGCACAGATCATCTTGCCGCAGCCGTAGTCGATCATCGTCGAGATCAACATCAGCAGCATGAACCAGGGATTCCACCAACCGTAAAAAACGTAACTGACTAAGGTCAGGGTAAGGCTTTTCATTCCGCGAGGCGATGCGTAATACAGCAGCAGCGCCAGCGGCAAGAAATAGAAAATAAAGATGTGTGAACTGAAGACCACGGGATATTGGGACAGGAAAGCAAAACTTCCACTGTAGCCTCAAATCACCGCACGGAAAGCGAAAATCAACGTGGCAGTTCGAGCAGTTGGGTGACGATTTTAGTCAAAGGGATGGCGGTGACTTGCTGGCTGATGGGATATTCATCCTCTCCAGCATGGATCACAAAGGCTTTTTGCGGATGCAAATCTTCAATCGCAGAATAAAACCCTCGCGAGACTTTGGGTGCTAAACTGCGTTTGATTTCCACCGCCCATTTCTGACCGCCAGGTAAGTCCAGCACTAGATCAATTTCAGCGCCAGCACTGGTTTTCAAGTTTTCGGCGGTCATCAGGATTTTCTAAATCCAAGTACAATGCATTTCTGTCTTCGACAAACCAGTGAGCCAAGGTGGTTTTACCTACCTGCCTCGGACCAAGCAAGGCGACCGAAGCTTGCCGATCAAGGGCTTCGATCACTTCTTTTAGTACAAAACGAGCTAACATCCTTGCAAATTATCCACCTACTGGACAAATTACAAGGTTAAATGGCAACTTCAAGAGGCTTTTTATGGTTTTAGCAGCTTGTAAGAGTCTTTCACTACCTTGAAAGTTTTCTCTAGTTCCTCGCTGAAAGGCGCGGGATAATAAAGTTGAATTTGATAGACTTTGCCGCCGATCACGGAGTAGATCTCGCGAGTGTGCATGGTAGGTTTATCTTTAGGTTTGTAGGAATATTGGGTTTGATAGGCGGGTTGTCCGGCTAGGGTGCTTTTGGTGGTTGTATGTTTCAACTCAGATCCAATGACGTCCTCGGTCATTTGCGAGATGCGATATTTTTTGTAATCTTCTAGAGTGGATTTTTCGTCACCCTTGCCATTCATCATGTCCTGTATCGGTCTTCTCATGACTAGAATCTGCGCCCGTTTTTTATCTGGAGAACTCATCGCTAGGTAGCCACCAGTGGTCACCTCCGATTTCCACTTATCAGGAGTCAACACACTGACGTTGAGCGTTTTGTTTTCATGCACTTGATAGCCAGGTGTGCTGCTCTTGCTAGTTTTACCAGAGTCCACATAACAACTGGTGAGTAGTAGCGGTAGGAATAACAATAAAGTGTGAAAAGGTGCTTTCATAAAATAGTGATAGTGAGGGTGAATCAAATACAGGGTTTATTTTTCGCTTTTGTGATATAAGGGGATCGCAAATAGATAGGCTGAAGTGCTTGTGTGTGCAAGTTTTTCCATTCTTCTTCAGCCATAGAGGCACATTGTCTAGCCAATTCGAGTGCCTTTGGACTGCGCAGTACTAGGTCGTATTCCTCGTGTTCCGTCAGGGATTTTTCAGTGCTGTAGATGCTCAGGCCTTGTTGGCGGAGCGTGTACATTTGTTGCTGCCACAAGTCGTGGCTCAATAACTCTGGTTCGCTGAGCAATCGCTGTTGGTGGATGCGAGCTAAATAGTAAGAAGAGCGACGAGCGTCGCCGACCACCGCGTAATCCTCTTCTTCAGCCAAAACGGCAATCGAGGCAAGTCCAGCTACTGGTACATCCAAGGCGATGCCTAAACCATTCGCAACAGCGATGCCGACGCGAATGCCGCTGTAGGAGCCAGGTCCGAGTCCAACCACGATGCGCTGTAATTTTTCTCTACAAAGCTCCAAAGCTTCGGCGACGGGGTCGAATATTTTAGCATTGTGTAAGCGGTCGGACTCGAATTCCGATTGCCACAGAAGCTCTCCGCTTTGAGGATCTAATAAAACCAAAGTGGCTTGGCTGGTTGATGTTTCGATGGCTAATATCATGTCGCTGATGATGTTGATGGCGTTGGGGGTGGCGCTTGCTCGAGACGCTGGATGCGGCGTTGGTTTTGTGACACGATCTCGATCTGCCACCATTGGGTATTGGAGGGCATCAGCTCGGGGAAACGATCCGCCCACTCTGCTACCACGATACCACTTTGATCGAGGTATTCGTCCCAGCCAATGGCGTCGATTTCTTCTAAATGATCGACGCGGTAAAAATCAAAATGATACAGCGGACAAGTGCCATCTGCGTATTCGTGAACCAGAGTGAAGGTCGGGCTAGACACAGCTGCTTCGCTTTCTAAACCACGAGCCAGTCCTTTGACAAAATGTGTTTTACCCGCTCCGAGATCACCCACCAAAGCCAAAACGTCGCCAGGTTTCAGGGCTAGAGCCACTTGCTGCGCAAAACGCATCGTCTCTTTTTCAGATGTGACTTGTGGTTGCATCAATGCTTCGTTTTTGAAAAATGCTCCCAGCCGCCTTGCAATTGCGTTTTTGTTTTTTCTATCACCTGTCCAATCACGCTTAATTGGACTTGATTGGCAAATGATTGTAGCCATTCACGTTGCAGCTTATCTACCTCGTCAGCCGCTATCGTGAATAGCAGCTCGTAATCCTCACCATCTGTCAGTGCTGACTGGATGTTCACGTTGTTATGACAGGGTAAATTTTTCTCATCGATTCGGTATCCGGTGCCGCTGGCGCGCATCATTCTTGGCAGATCTTTTGCTAGACCATCGCTGAGATCCATCATGGAATGCAGCCGGAAGTGCTCTGTCAGCCAGCGAGCTTCAGCTAGACGTGGTTGAAAATGTAGGTGTCGTCCCGAAGCTAACGATCCGCCCAGTTGACCTGTCACCAATATGGCGTCGCCAAGCTGCGCCCCTGAGCGATAAACACAGCGATCAGGCTCCACTCGACCGGTCATGGCTACTGAGATCATTGCTTGTGAATTGGCAATGGAAGAAGTCTCGCCACCGACAATCGAAAATCCAAAAGCATCAGCGGCACGTTGCATGCCGCGATACCAGCCTACTACCGTAGCCACCTCCAGTGTCTCGGGCGCCACCAGCGTCACCACCGCAGCGGTCGGCAAACCGCCCATCGCAGCGATATCACTGACCGCACGCGCGACTGCTTTCCACCCCACCGCCTCGGCTTGCTCTTCTTTGACAAAATGAACGCCCTCGACCACCGCATCCGTTTTTAATAAATCTAAGTAATCTGGATGGGAACCCGTTAAGACTGCGCAGTCATCACCAGGGCCACAGAGCACGCTGTCATCCATGCGCAGCTCCGCGGTGAGTGATGAGATCAACTCATCCTCTCCGATTTCTGCTAAGCGCGTGGTTTTTACTGGCTGCATGTCTGTGGTTATATCGTATCGAAGGATGAGAACAATGCCACTTTCTTTATACAGCGAATCTAAACAGAGTCCTTGCGTGATTTTGTCTAGCGGTCTAATCTGCTGACGATGGCAGGCAAAACTAAAGAGAAAGGTATGACCCCGATGATGCAGCAGTATCATTCGATGCGCAGTGGTCTGCCCAAGGATGTCTTGCTGCTCTACCGTTTGGGGGATTTCTACGAAATGTTTTTTGATGATGCGGTGCAGGCGGCGCCGATACTGGGAATAGCGCTGACGCGGCGCAATACCATTCCGATGTGCGGCGTGCCACATCATGCGGCGCAGGGTTACATTGCCAAATTGGTGCAAGCAGGTCGTCGGGTGGCGATCGCGGAACAGACCAGTGAGCCGCAGCAGGGCAAGATCGTGCAACGGGAGATTGCTCAGATTATCAGTGCGGGCACGGTGGATGATTTCAGCCTCTTGGAATCGACACGTTCCAACTACCTTGCGGCGGCTTGTCGCAGTGGTGCCCGTTGGGGTTTGGCTTTTGTCGATCTGAGCACGGGGGATTTCCGCTTGATGGAGTTTGCAGAGCGAGAGGGCGTGGTGGACGAGTTGGCACGCATACGTCCTGCCGAGTTGTTATTCAGCGATGAACAGGCGGAGCATTTTGATACGCTCAATCAAGCGATCGACTACGATGGTTACGCATTTTTGCCCGATCAGGCAGAGTTTGTTTTGAAAGAGCATTTTAAAGTGAAATCGCTCGACGGTTTTGGTTGTGGTTCCATGACGGCGGCGATTGGGGCGGCGGGTGCGGTGCTGCACTATTTGCAAACGCAGATGCGACGCAAGGTGGATCATATTCGCCGCTTGCAGGTTTGCGATAGCGAGAGTTTTGTGCTGATAGACGCATCGAGTCAGCGCAATCTGGATCTCACCACCAGTGCATCAGGTGGGCAGAAACATTCGCTGTTGGGTGCTCTTGATCGCACCTCGACACCGATGGGAGCTCGTAAACTGCGAGATTGGGTTTTGCATCCTCTGACAGATTACGAAGCCTTGATCAGTCGCCAAGATCTGATCGCGTGCTATTTACAGCAGCCGTTTTTGTTGAGTCAGATTCAGGAAGCTTTGAAAGAAGTGCGCGACATCGAGCGCACCATCAGTCGTTTGAGCCAAGGCTCTGGCAATGCGCGTGATCTCAAGGCACTGGCAGTATCGCTGGCAAAAATACCCGATGTGAAAAGTCATCTGACCGCTTTGGAAAATGACGAGGATCCTGGTCTGGGAGGCAGGCTGCGAGCACGACTGCGAGATTTTGGTGACTTGGTGACTTTGTTGCAGCAAGCGATCGTGGACGAGCCGCCTGCCGCTTTGAAGGAGGGCGGTATTTTCCGTGATGGTTACCATGCGACTATCGATGAGATTCGCGCGGCGGCTACGGAAGGAAAACAGTGGGTGGCGAAACTGCAACAGGATGAAATCGAACGCACGGG
The DNA here is from genome assembly GCA_021648365.1 of Verrucomicrobiales bacterium. Classification (GTDB taxonomy): domain Bacteria; phylum Verrucomicrobiota; class Verrucomicrobiia; order Verrucomicrobiales; family DEV007; genus JAADHD01. The sequence continues at coordinate 69,959 of JAKISY010000007.1, read as the reverse complement.
GGTCAAATCACTGAAGGTGAAATTTAATGCGGTGTTTGGTTATTTTATAGAGATCACCAAATCTAATCTTGGATCTGTGCCAGACAACTATATCCGCAAACAGACGATGGCAAACGCGGAGCGTTTCATCACCCCTGAGTTAAAAGAGGTAGAAAATAAAATACTAGGCGCAGATGAACGCTTGAGAACTCTGGAATACGAAGAGTTTCTTAACTTGAGGGAAAGTGTGCTGGAGCATTTGCAAGACATTCAGGATACGGCGGCTGCGCTGGCGGAGGTGGATGTACTGGCTGGTCTGGCGGAGACCGCGCAACTCTACAACTACTGCCGGCCCTTGCTTAACCAATCGCGTAACTTGTATATCAAAGAGGGGCGTCACCCTGTGCTAGATCAGCATATTGCGGAAGAAAAATTTGTGCCTAATGATACGGCGCTGGAGCCTAAGCAGAACCGTTTGATCTTGCTGACAGGGCCGAACATGGCAGGCAAATCGACTTATATCAGGCAGGTGGCATTGATCACGCTGATGGCACAACTCGGCAGTTATGTGCCAGCAGAAAGTGCTGAGATTGGGCTGGTGGATCGTATCTACACACGTGTCGGTGCTAGCGATGATATCGCTAAGGGTCAATCGACCTTCATGGTAGAGATGACCGAGACAGCAGTGATTGTGAATACGGCGACTGAAAAAAGTTTGGTGATCTTAGATGAGATCGGTCGTGGCACGGCAACTTTTGACGGCCTGTCGATTGCTTGGAGTGTGGCGGAACATTTGCATGATGAAATAGGGGCGCGCACTTTGTTTGCTACCCACTATCATGAGCTGACAGAATTGTCTCAGAGTCGAGAGGGAGTGCAGAACTACAATGTGGCGGTTCGAGAATGGAATGATCAGATTATTTTCCTGCGCAAGATCGTGGCTGGCAGTGCGGATAAAAGTTATGGGATTCAGGTGGCGCGTCTAGCCGGCTTGCCGCCTGAGATCATTGCTCGTGCACGCGAGATTCTAGAACAGTTGGAGTCTGAAGATCATGTGCCTACGCATGTGCAGGCCGGGCAGGCTTCGTCGGTTAAGAAAAAACGCACTAAGAAAAAATCGACTGCTGCGTCCAGTGAGCGAGTCAAGGAGGATGGTGTGGGAGAGGAACCGCAGTTGTCTTTGTTTAATTGAATGACATGGAGGAGACGAGTGAGGATCTGCGATTGGACACGGCTTTGCAAGAGCTGCCGTCACTAGGGCTGGATCAGCGCGCTTTGTCAGCTCTTGAGAGTCGAGGCATCACAACTGTAGAGGATTTGTTGACTCATTACCCGCGTCGTTACGAAGACCGCACGCGTTTCGATGGTTTTCCGAATCAGCCGAGCAGTGATCCGGTCTGTTTGCGCGGTACAGTGACGGATACGGCTACTCGCTTTGCTGGGCGCAAGCGATTTTTTGAAATGCGAGTGGAGGATTTGGATTCTGCGATGAATGCGGTGATTGTTTGTCGCTGGTTCAATATGCCCTTCATGGCTAAAGTTTTTGCTGCGGATCAAGTGGTGGTTTTGTATGGCAAACCCAAAATGAGCGGGCGGCGGCTGGTGATGGATCACCCAGAGTATGAGATCATCGATGAAGATATAGAGGGCGATCTAGCTTCTCCGCATGTCGAAAGAATCACGCCTATTTATCAGCTCAGTTCTGGTATCAGTCAGTTGACCTTGCGTGCAGCTGTTTATCATTTGTTGGAGTTGCTCTACGATGAGGTTTTGCCCGATTTATTGCCGGAGGGTGTGGTAGCGGGATGGTGTCGTGCGAAGGCGGTTCGCCAAGCGCATTTTCCAGAAGACATGGATCAGTTGCAACAAGCGCGTCGTTATTTGGCTCTGCAGGAGTTCACTTCGTTGCAATTGCAGGTGCTGAAACAGCGCAGTGATTATGCTTCGCAAGGGGGCAAGGTGCATTGTGGTCCGGGGGTATTACTGGATAAGTTTTTAGAGCACTTGCCGTTTGAAGCTACCGCTGCGCAACAGCGATCCATCGCTGAGATTCGTCAGGATCTCGCTTCTACGCATCCGATGAATCGCTTGTTGCAGGGTGATGTCGGCTCGGGGAAAACGCTGGTTGCGATCGCGGCGATGTTGTTGGTGATCGAAGATGGCTATCAAGCGGCGTTGATGGTACCTACTCAGATCTTGGCAGAACAGCATTTTTTGGTGCTGCAAAAGTGGTTGCAGCCTTTGGGGGTACGCGTCGGCTTGCGCACCGCTGCACGCAAAGAGGATGGTTTTTTGCCACTGATGAGCGGTAGTGAAGAAGCGCAGATTTTGGTGGGCACTCACGCTTTGATTTCGAATCAATCGGAGTTGTCGAATTTGGGCTTGGCTGTGATCGATGAGCAACACAAATTTGGCGTAGCACAGCGAGCTAAATTGATCGATCAGGGTGACATGCCAGATGTGCTGGTGATGACGGCAACGCCGATACCGAGAACTTTAACGCTCACCGCTTATGGGGACCTCGATGTTTCGCTGGTAGATGAAATGCCAGCGGGGCGCGGGGCGATCATCACTGGGGTGCGGGATTTGAAAAAAACCAAGCAGGCAGCCGATTTTGTTCGCCAGCATTTGCAGCAAGGTCGCCAGGCTTACATCGTCTATCCTTTGATCGAGGAATCGGAGAACTTAACGTCCCTAGCGGCGACGGTGGAATTTGAGAAATGGCAGAAACGTTTTAAGGGTTTTGTTTGCGCTTTGCTGCATGGGCGGATGTCGGGAGAGGAGAAAGAGCGAGTGATGAACGATTTCCGTGCAGGAAAAGTCCATGTTCTGGTTTCCACAACAGTGATCGAAGTGGGCGTGGATGTACCCAATGCTAACATGATGTTGGTATTCAACGCCGAGCGCTTTGGTTTGGCACAGTTACACCAGTTGCGTGGGCGTATAGGTAGAGGTGAGCACAAGAGTTATTGTATATTGATGGTGGATAAGAAAAAAGCGGTGGACTCGGCGGATAAGTTGAAGGTACTGGAAGAGAGTCGCGACGGGTTTCGCATCGCGGAGGAGGATTTGAAATTGCGTGGACCAGGGGAGGTATTGGGTACAGCGCAAAGCGGTATGCCGGATCTAAAAATGGCAGATTTGGTCTTGGATGTGGATCTGGTGCATGAGGCACGGGTTTTAGCGGAGAAAATACTGATCGAAGATCCACTTTTGAAAAAACCACAGAATCGTCAACTGTTGAACTTGTTGGATCGTAAGAAGGTGGAAGAATCTGCGGGGCACTTGAGTTAAATAAGTATGAATTGGTTAGCTCACTTACATCTTTCCGAGATGACTACGGATTTCCAACTTGGAAATGTGATGACCGATGCATTGAAGGGGCAGCGTTGGCCGGGCATGAGTGATGATTTTATTCGTGGTATCGAGTGCCATCATGCGATCGATGCTTTTACCGACAGTCATCCGGTGGTCGATACCAGTAAAGCTAGGTTGAAAGGTAATCCGCGTTTGCGTGGGGTGGCGGTGGATGTTTTTTACGATCTGTTATTGACTCGAAATTGGCAGCACTATTCTGCCCAGACGATGCGCAAGTTTTTGGAAGATTTTTATCAGCGAGCATTGCCGCAGTGTCGATCTTATCCACCCTTGGCGCGCGAATTTGTAGAAAGCTTGGTAGAGAGCGATCGGCTTGGCAGGTATGGCAAGATGAGTGATATCGAGGGCGCTTTTGAACGAATCGACAGCCGCTTGTCAGAGCGTGTTCTGCAACGTGGGCGTTTGGTGGAATTCATGCCATCACTGAAATTGCACTATGAACATCTCGAAACAGATTTTAGAAATTTTTATCCATTACTGCAGCAACATGTGGCGGCGAAAATAGCCAGAAGGCTGGCAACGATTAGTAAGTAAGTTTTGCTAGCGAATCGTCTGTAGCTTTGCTAAATATAGAACTTACGATTTTGATTTGTTGATCTATTCACACTTAATATAACCCTTGCCACAGCTTATGCCTTCTTCACCGCTCACTCGCCGATCTCTTTTAAAAGTAACTCCAGCACTACTCGGCAGCAGTCTAGCGTGGGCAGCAGGATGGCGGCAGCCAAGTGTGATCGCAGCCGGAGATGGCCCTTTGATGGCGTATGTGGGCACCTTTAGTTCCCCACTCCAAGATGTATTGCCGACTCAGGTAGATTTGCCGGAGGGTAATGGCAGAGGGATTCATTTGTTTGAAGTGAGCCGTGAAACGGGCGAACTGACGGAGCGTGGGGTATTTGAGATGGGAACTAGCCCGAGTTGCCTCGCGTTGAATGACAAAGGAGATCGGATGTATTCTGCTAATGAAACCGACAAATTTGAAGGCAGTGATGAAGGCACGGTGAGTGCTTTTGCGGTCAATCGTACGGATGGAAAATTGACTTTATTGAACACTGTCAGTTCGGGTGGAGCGGGCCCAACTTATGTGAGCGTACATCCTTCAGGGCGTTATTTGCTGGTAGCGAATTATTTTGGAGGTTCGGTGGCGGTGATTCCGATCTTAGCAGATGGCAAGTTGGGTGAGGCTACGGAGGTGAAAAAAGCTCCAGGCAAGGTTGGGCCAACTAGAGCCAAAAATGCGCCGCTGGGGAGTTTTGCGATCAGTGGTCATGATATTCCCCACGCGCACATGATCGAAACGGATCCGACGGGACGCTGGATTTTTTCGACGGATTTGGCTTTGGATAAAATTTCGATTTGGAAATTGGATGAGAAAAAAGGGACTCTCAGTGCCAATCAACCAGCTTCGGTGTCACTGCCACCTGGGGACGGGCCGAGGCACTTTTATTTTCATCCAAACGGGAAGTGGTTCTATTCTTTGCAGGAGGAGGGCTCCAATGTGGTTGTGTTTGACTATGATGCTGAGAAAGGGTCATTGACGGCTCGCCAGACGATTTCAAGTTTGCCGAAGGGTTATGCTGGCACTAATTTCACTTCCGAAATCATGGTGTCGCAGGATGGGAAGTTTTTGTATGCGGGCAATCGTTTGCATGACGGTATAGCCGTATTTGAGATAGCGGAAGATGGCAGCTTGAGTTTTCTCGCTGAAGAATGGACGCGTGGTGATTACCCGAGAAGTTTCAATTTTGATCCTACAGGTAACTTTCTCTACAGTTGCAATCAGCGGGCAGATAATATCACAACTTTTCGAGTAGACAAAAAATCTGGTAAACTTGACTTTACGGATCAATACACAGCGGTGGGAAATCCGTCGATCATTGTATTCCTTGATTTGGCTTTGTGAGCCGAGTGCTGCTGAATTTTGTTTGGTAGACAAATTTTGATAAATCATGATTTGGCAATGTGGACAGCAGAAGTACTTCGATCTCAGTAAACAAGGTATCGTCATGGGGATTTTGAATGTCACCCCAGATTCCTTTTCCGATGGAGGTAATTTTGATGGCGTGGGTGCAGCACGCGATCACGCCATGCAAATGTTTGCTGAGGGTGCTGCGGTGGTGGATGTGGGTGGTGAATCGACTCGCCCTGGAGCAGAGCCTGTCGATACTGCCACAGAAATGGCACGAGTGCTGCCAGTGATCGATGCGATATTGCAGAAAAATCCACAGGCAGTGTTGTCGGTCGATACGTCTAAAGCAGAGGTCGCTGCGGCAGCCTGCGAAGCCGGCGCGGTGATCATCAATGACGTGACAGGGCTGACAGGTGATGTGCAAATGGCGAATGTGGTCGCAGCAACGGGCGCGGGGTTGGTGCTGATGCATTCCCGTGGCACGCCGCTGACGATGCAAGACCATACAACTTATGATGATGTGGTAGCAGAGGTGGTGGGGTTTTTTCAACAACAGGTTGAGTTGGCAATCAGTGCCGGAGTGGACAAGTCAGCGATCGTCTTGGATCCTGGCATTGGTTTTGGGAAAAACGATGAGCATCATGCCAAGTTGTTACGCCAGATACCTCATTTGTTGATCGATAAGCACCCTTTGTTGATAGGTCTATCGAGAAAATCTTTCATTGGGCGAATATTGCAACGCGACAGTCCGCAGCAGCGCGACGCAGCGACTTTGACACTAACGGCGTTGACTCGATCGGCGGGAGCCAAGATTCATCGAGTGCATGAAGTGCGACCTAATTTGGACGCTTTAAGAATGACTGAATGGCTGATGGGAGACGAGAGGTGAATTTATCGAAAAACTTCTTTTGTGAACCTAGTAGATCTGTTAGGTGTGAGAGGTGAAGATTGCTCAAACAACACTACTATTCTGCTTACTCATTTTGTTACCGACTTGCTCTCCGCCGTCCTTGTCATCCTTGGTGACGATGGAGATGGAAGATGACCCGGGACCTCAGCCTGCCGCGAAGAATAGCGATGAATGGATGGAACGGCTGCATTTGTATGATAATGCGTGGCGTGTGGATCTTGATAATCTTTATGCTGAGTTGCCATCTCCGGAGGACTGGCAGGCGGTCAGGAAAGGACTAGAGAGTGATGTGCAGAAATCAAAAAGTAGTTGGCTGCAGGAGGGTGCAAGAGAGCGAAGAGCGGAAAGTCTCAAATGTTTTGCGGCTGTATTACAAGGAGAAAGCGGTCGGGAGAAGGCGCTTGAGATGTATAGGGAATTGTTGCGTCCGTATTTGTCCAAGCACGACAATGGTTATCCTAGTGCAAGAAAGGCTCGTGAGCATCACCGTCATCTTATGGTATTGGGCAGTAGCAAAAAAGCTGCAGATGATTATTTGGACGAGGTATTTCCCGGATGGAAAAAAATGGACGGTAGGCATGTTGAGGATCAGGAACAATGGCAAACTGCTTTGGCGGAGGGTCGGGTGGATGAGGGCATAGAATTGCTGTGGGACGAAGCGAAGGAAGCTGAGAGTTATAAGAAATTTTCTTTACTGAAAAAGTTGCACACGCTGGCAGTCATATTAGAGCGGAAGCTATTAAAAGAGAAGGTATTACTTTTAGCAGAAAAAGATCTCAGGAAAATGGCAAAATCGGATGAGAATTATTTTCCGTATGGATTGGACTTTTTGTTTGAGGCGTTAGGCAAAGAGAATGAATGGGGCAAAGTTCGTGAGTTGACGGACTTGGTGATGAAAGTGGATAAGGATGAAGATCAGTTTGTATCGTACCACTTGCTAGCGATATTAGAGTTGGATGGCGCGCAGGCGTTACTTACGGCTTTAGGAACCTTGCCCGATAGAGGTATCAATGACCAAAGCACATATCTTAGCTTGTTAGCTTCTAAAAATAAAGAGTTAGGTCGGGAGGTTTGTAAGGCTTTGCGTGAAAGTGGAAAGGCGGCAGAAGCGGAAGTTTTACTGCAATATCTGATAGCTGCTAGTGGCTCTTACGACCCCTACTATCGCGATTTATTGGAACATCACCGCGAGGGTATGAAGGCATTTTTGCAACAGGTGATGAAGTATGACCCTTTTGAAGAGCGTCCGTTGATCTGGTTAGCGCATCTTGCTCTGAAGCAGGGGAAAGTGCCACAAGCTAGGCAGTGGGTAGAAAAAGCTATTGCGCTTGACCCTTCGGATGGTGATCAGGGCAAGGAGAGTCGGATGGAGGCGTACAAAGTATTGGCGGCGGTTTATGCCGCTGAGGGTAATGAAGAAAAGGCTAAGTTTTATACAGATGTCACCAAGGCGATTCGTGAAGGGGAGCTAGCTGATGATTATTTGTATGTTGGCTTACGCAATGAGGCGATCCGTCGTTATCAAAAGGCCTTAGGACGATTTGAAAATGCCTATTGTCTGCAATCGCGACTAGCTAAAACTCTGGTAGAGCAAGGTCGAATCGCAGAAGCGGAACAGCATTTTGTTAAAGCTTTTGAACTGATGCCGGTGAGTTTTGGCCCAGTGGAAAGTCACTGTTTTGGTTGTGAAGGGGCTTTTGATGACAAAGAAGCACGGGACATCGCGCAGAGGGTTTTTGAGCGCGTGATCAAGACCTCGCCTGACAATCCGCGCACCTATTATCTACTGGGTATGGTGTTTGAGAATCGCGGTCAGAAGGAGGAGGCGTTTCGGTATTATCTACAGGCCTTTGAACTAGATCCGTTTTACTATAATTGTGCGATCAAGATTGACAGGTATCTGTGGAATCACCCTGAAAAATTGAAGGATCATCGTGAAGCCTTGCAACAAATCCTAAAAATCACGCCGTATTATCATTTACCTAAACGATTTGCAAATAGGATGGATCTCAAGCAGGCATGGCTCGATGCTGATCGATTAGCGCAGTCCAGTCAGCACCCGCTTACTCTAACACCATTGACACTGCCTTTTGCTCAAGGTGAGCCAGAAGCTGCTAAAACTAAGTATATCAGAGATCAAATCAAGGCAATCGAGGGGTGGAAACGTGAGCAGTTATTAAGGGGAAATCGATTTCTAGAAAATTTGACTAACTTGCAGTGAATGATCTTATAGTTATGTGGTATGGGTTTTAGCGGCAGGCAAAGCGCGGACTAAAGCGAATCTGCCTGCTTGCTTTTGATTTAGAATTCGTAGAAAATATGACGTGATGATACAAACAACCCCTTCTTTTTTGGTATGGCTGATGAGTGCTACGATGTTTGCGATGCTGCCTGCGGTGCTAGCTCAGAAGCAAGATGAAACGCTGATCGCTGATTGGAAGTTGAAGGGAGATGCGATGGATCATTCGGGGCAGGGTATTCACCTGAGCAATCATGGCATCGAATGGGATAAAAAGCGGGCGGCTTCTTTTAACGGGCGCAGCAGTTACCTTTCGGTGCCGCATCACCAGATGCAGAATTTGGGATCGGGAGACTTCACCATCTCTTTGTGGGTGTTTACCGAGGAAAATATGGATGATAATATTGGGGACTTGATCAGTAAATACGATCCCGTCACGCGTAAGGGCTTTAATTTGAGTTTGGTCAATCACGCTGGTGTCACCGGAAGTCAGGCGAATTATCGCAACCTGCAGTTTGGGATCGATGACAGTAAACAGGAGGCAGAGTGGAGGGATGAAGGGCGCCCAGGAAAATCGATTTTTGTGCATAGTATGGCGGTGCATCAGGGAGACTTGTATGTGGGAACGGTGGAGGGGCGTACGAATACGGATCAAGGTCATGTCTATCGTTATAAAAAAACTGGAGAGTGGGAAGATCTAGGCGCTCCGTGGAAAAGCAATGGGGTGACTTCTATGGCATCTTTCGATGGGAAGCTCTATGTGGGCGTATCGCGGGTATTGCTGCATTATTCTGGTTTAGCACCTACTTTGTCTCATCACATCGGTGGCAAGGTGTTTGTTTTGGATGGGGGTGAATGGACGGAAGTGGGGCAGCTACCTGGATTGGGTGGAGTGAATGGTTTGGTGAACTTCAAAGGGGAATTGTATACGACGGGATTTTATCAAGCTGGATTTTTTCGCTATTAAGGAGGAAAAAAATGGCAGGCCTTAGCTACTCCGGACGGTTTATGGACAGAAGCTTTAGCGGTGCACAATGGATCTATCTATGCGACGGCTTATGATGAAGGCACGGTTTTTGTCTTTGATGGCAAGACCTGGAAACGCACTGGTTCTCTGGGCACGGCAAGTCGTACGCAAGCCTATTACGATGGTAGCAAGTGGGTTCCGACTGGTTTAAAAGGAGATAAAACGGGAACTCAGGTTTACAGCTTGGGTTTGCACCAAGGAAAGCTTATGGCGGGTACTTGGCCAGAGGGCAAGGTTTATCGTTTTTCATCAGGCAAGGCTGGCAGTCAACGGGTCGCCTTGGGGAAGAACAGGAAATCATGGGCTCCAATCATTACAATGGAAAGCTTTACGCGGGTTCCTTACCGATGGCTGAGATTTTTCGTTATGACGGCGATGCCAACTGGAATTCGGTTGGACGAGTCGATTTCACCAAGGATGTTATTTATCGACGGGCGTTTTGCATGGCGGTGTTCCAAGGAAGATTATCTTCGGGAACCTTTCCTTCAGGGCGTGTGCGTTCGTTCCGCGCTGGAGAGTGTGTCAGCTATGATAGTGAATTAAAAAGCGGTTGGCGTCATATCACAGCGGTGAAATCCGGTGGACGCTTGGAGCTGTTTGTTGATGGAAAACAGGTAGCTGCGTCAGGGGAATTTGAACCAGACCAGTATGATTTAACGAATACGGCTCCGTTGCAGATAGGGTTCGGGCAGTACGACTATTTCAAAGGTAAGATGAGAGAGGTTAGGATCTATAAACGAGCCCTTACCGAGCAAGAGGTGATAGAGAACATGGGGACAAACTAGAGGCGGGCATTAGCTCAGTCCGCCATCAGTTGCTTGACTTTGTCCATGATACCTTTGCTCCAGATTTCGTAACCGGCTGCGTTGGGGTGGAGCAGGTCGGGCATGATGTCTTTAGAGAGAGTGCCGTCGGCTTGAAGGAAAGCTTGATTGATGTCTAAGAAAAAGACTGTTTTGTCATCATCGAGTTTGGCGATGATTTTGTTAGCGGCTTGATTTTGTTGGCGCATTTTGTTGTTGTTGTCAGCACCTCGTGGGAAGATAGCCAGCAGAAGTATTTTCATTTGCGGCTGTTTTTTCTTAAGCAATTTGATAATATCTGTAACACCCTGTGCCGTTTGTTCTGCGCTACTCTTGTAGATGGCATCGCCATGCTCTGGCATGGCTCTACCTTCATGACCGGTATTATTGGTGCCGATCATGAGCACGGTGAGCTTGGGTTTAAGGCCGTCGTAGTTACCATTTTGTAAGCGCCAGAGGATATGCTCGGTACGATCTCCGCCGATACCAAAGTTGACGGCTTGCATAGGAGCCCAATATTGGTCCCAAGCCTTTTTGCCTCTGCCATTCCAACCAGCGGTGATCGAATCACCTAAAAAGACTAGTTGTGCTTTTCCTTGTTTAGAAACTTCGTTGAATTTTGCATGTGAGGCTTCTTTGCCAGGATGCGGTGCAGGAGAGGTGGCCATGTTTTTCGAATCGCTTTGTCCTAAAACGGGTAAATGCAGGCTAAGAATGGCGATAAGGGGAAGTAAGCGCGTAATTTTCATGCATTCATCTGGAGGCACTTGCCACCGCTGTCAAACTTTTATATATATTGAACGGTCAGACCCTATGTGGAAAATGCATTGACGTTGTGGGTGTGGGTGCGTAGTGTGGGAATTATGAGGAAGATACGTGAATTTTTATTGGGGCCGAAGGGGCAGACAAATTATTATCATGTGGTGAGTCGGACGACGGGGAGGGACATCTTGTTCGGGGATGATGAGAAGGAGGTGTTTCGCGTGTTGTTGCTGAAGCAGCTGAAGTTCTCTGGGCTGAGGGCGTTGGCTTGGTGCTTTATGGGGAATCACTTCCATTTGTTGTTGGAGGTGCCAGATAGGGATTTGGCGACTCAGGGCTGGACGGATGAAGATTACTTGCAGCGGCTCGGGGCGTTGAAGGGGGAGTGGTCGACGCGCTTGATGATGGAGGAGGTGGAGAGATGCAGGGAAATGGGGGCGGAGAGTCGCTTGTCTGAAATGGCACTGGGGATCAAGGAACGTTTGTTTGATTTGTCTATGTTCATGAAGGAACTGAAGCTAAAAATGACACTGGCTTATAACAAGACGCATGGGCGTAACGGGACTTTGTGGGAGGGGCGTTTTCGCAGTGTTTTATTACAAGGGGCGGATGATGGGGATAGCAGCGAGGCGTTAAGGATGGTGGCTGCATACATTGACCTGAATCCGATTCGTGCGGGGCTGGCACAAACGCCAGAGGGATATCGCTGGTGTTCGTATGCGTCTGCGGTGGCGGGGAGTCGTGCGGCGCGTCAAGGACTGAGTTTTGCGGTGACGGGACGTCAGCGAGTGGCTTGGCGGACAGTGGTGGCGGAGTATCGTTGCCTACTGTATGTGAAGGGAGAAGAGGTGGAGGCGGGCCAGAGTGTCGATGGTCATGTGAAGCGGAAGGGTGGTTTCAGTCAGGCGGAGATCGCGGAGGTGTTGGAAGTTGGAGGACGTTTGCCGGTGGCGGTGGCGTTGCGTTGTCGAGTGCGTTATTTTAGCGATGGGGCGGTGTTGGGGAGTCAGCGTTTTGTGGATGAGTTTTTTGAAGATAAGAGGGCTGACTTTGGAGCTAAGAGAAAGGATGGTGGTCGTAGGATGCGGGGTGCGCAGTGGGGTGAGTTGCGAGTGTTACGAGATTTGAGATCGAATGTGATTGGGGGTAGTGGGGAAGGCTGAACGTAGGAGAACAGAGAAGAGTTGTTGTCAGCTATCGAGGACAAGAATATGGCTCCGTCTTGTAGGTTGAATATTTGGTGAGCGCCGTGGGTTATTTCTAAGCTGGCTCGCTTAAGATCGCAGGCGGGCAATGATGCCTTCGCTGACTTGCTTGGGGTTTGCCTTGCCGCGCGACAATTTCATGACCTGTCCAGTTAAGAAGTTGATGGCTTTATCGTTGCCATCAGTGACTTCTCCAGCGGGACCAGGATTGGCGGCGATAGCTTGGTCGATGAAGGCAGCCACTTCGCTGGAGTCGGCGGGTTCGAATCCTTTTTCTTTGGCGATTTGCGCGGGGCTTTTATCGGGTGCATCGAGTAGCAGGGCAAAAACTTCTTTGGCTTGGGTATTGGATACTTGTCCGGCTTCAACCAGATCGACCAGTTCTCGAAGTTTGTCTGCGCTGAGTGGGCAGTCGGAGATTTGTATTGCTCGTTCGTTGAGAACTGCGAGCAGGTTGTTGATCACCCAGTTGGCGACTTTTTTGGCAGAAGAAGCGCCTGCAGCAGCTTGTTCATAATAGTCCGCTAGGTTTTGACTGGAGGCGAGTACGGAGGCGTCGTAGTGGGTGATGCCGTAATCTTGTTCGAATCGCGCGACTTTCTGGTGAGGTAATTCGGGTAAATCCTGGCTGGCTTCTGCTACGAGGTCCGAAGTGTGTAGCGGTAGTAGGTCGGGATCGGGAAGGTAACGGTAATCATGAGCATCTTCTTTTGTGCGCATGAGACGAGTTTCTCCTATGGCGTCATCCCAACGTCGAGTGGATTGCACGATGGTTTCTTGCTTGTCGAGAGCTTCGCCTTGGCGTTCGATTTCGTAGTAGAGGGAGCGCCTCACTGCTGACATGGAATTGAGATTCTTGAGCTCGACTTTGGAGCCTAGTTCTTGTTGACCTTCGGGGCGGAGAGAGACGTTGACATCACAGCGCATTTGGCCTTTTTCCATATCAGCATCGGAGACTCCGGCATAGACGAGAATTTGGCGTAGCGAGTTGAGGTAAGCAAAGGCTTCATCGGGAGTGGTGATGTCGGGCTCTGAAACGATCTCCATTAGGGGGGTACCAGCGCGGTTGAAGTCGATGGTTGAATAAGCGGAATGATGGGTGGATTTGGCAACGTCTTCTTCGAGGTGGATACGGGTGAGCGCTATCACTTTGCCTGGGCAGGGGATATTTTTTTGAACTTCTTTGGGGTAGGCGAGATCGTATAAGGGCACTCCGCCACCTTCACACAGGGGTAGATCAAACTGTGTGATCTGGTAGTTTTTAGGCATGTCGGGGTAAAAGTAGCTTTTGCGATCCCATTTGACGATGGGTGGCGTTTCGCATCCAAGCATCAGTCCGGAGCGGATGGTGCGTTTGATGGCGCCAAGGTTGAGCACGGGCATGGCGCCTGGTAATCCGAGGCAGACGGGGCAGGTGAGGGTATTGGGTTCATCCCCATAGCGGGCGGGGCATGAGCAGAACATTTTACTCTGTGTATTGAGCTGGACGTGGACTTCGAGTCCGATGGATATGAGGTATGGTTTGTTGGTGGCGGTGCTCATGAAAAATGCAAGTTAGTGATTAGCCGGTGGCAATTTATCTGCTGACGACGGTTTGATTTTTGATCGTTTGTTGTCGCTCGGGTGAGAGCATAAATTCATCTATCAGTGGCTGCAATTGTAGATCGGTTAAAGGATCGTGATTTTGTGGATCTGCTGCTGCTGTTTTCACCAGTGGGTGTAGGATCAAGGTGACGTGTTGAAATTTTTGCGACAAGCGGGTGATTTCTTCTGTTGCCAACAAAGTCTGCATACTTTTGGATTTAAAAATAGCACTGCTTGGATCAGAGGCTCGTAGATAGTCCACGAGCTTTGGATTTTTGCTAGCGACGAGTAAATCTACGATGAGGCGTTCTTTGATTCGGCTGACTGGATCGACGGGGTCGAGAGCGGTGGTCAAAAAGGGGATTTTTTCAACTGCGTCACGCCACTTGGCAAAAGCTGGCCAGTGTGGGTATTGTTTGGTAGTAAAATTGGCTGCGGGACGGCAGATGTTCTCGAGGTGGCGCAGTTCTAATAGGGTGCCACTGAGGCGGATACCTGAAGCAAGGATGGCGACGGTGATGATGCCTGGTAGCAGGCTCAAAAAAGCACCGCGGAAGCCTTCGGTCCATCCGCTGAGCCACGTTTCTTCTCCGAATAGGCTGGAGAGGAAGGATTTGACATAGTGACGCAAAACAAAATAGACCAGCAAACCTATAACAGCACTAACGATCACATTGGGTATCAAGGGGAGGTGTAAGTCTGGAGCCATGCGCTCTAGGATGATGGCGGAGTTTTGAAAAAAAAGATAACCAGCTGCGATACCACCTGCTAAGCCGCAAATGCCCCAGTATTGGGTGAGCACGCCGTGATGCCAGGCCTGACGTGCAAAGCCGGCGATGAGTAGGATGAAAAGTAGCGCAAATAGAAAGGGCATAAAAAAATGAGTTCTTAGCAATAAAGGAAATAGCTGCCGATGTCAGTCTGAAATCAGCCGTTCTGTGCGGCCTGGCGCAAAGCGTGATCGCAGAGCACTAGGGCTGCCATGGCTTCGACCATAGGGACGGCACGTGGCAGCACACAGGGATCGTGGCGGCCGCGGCCGGTGAGCTCGGTGTCTTGTCCGTCTGAGGAGACGGTTGCTTGGGAGCTCATGATGGTGGCGGTGGGTTTGAAAGCTAAGCGGAAGACTAGGTTTTCTCCGTTGGAGATGCCGCCTTGGATGCCACCAGAGCGATTGCTGCTGGTGCGAACACGATCATTTTCCATGTAAAAGGGGTCGTTGTGTTCGCTGCCAGTCATTTGGGTGCCGGCAAAACCCGAGCCGACTTCGAAGCCCTTGCAGGCGGGGAGACTGAGCATGGCTTTGGCGAGGTCGGCTTCGAGTTTGTCGAATACCGGTTCTCCGAGTCCGACGGGCATTTGTCGCACCACGCACTCGACCACTCCGCCGACGGAGTTGCCTTCGGCGCGCATGGTTTTGATCAAGTCTATCATGGGTTCGACGGCTTGCGGATCGCCGGTGCGGACGATGTTGGACTCGATGGTTCCAAATTGGACCTGGTCGGGGTCGACATCGGCGACGATGTCGCGCACGGATTTGACCCACGCGATGATTTCCAACTTGCTTGCGAATTTGCCTTGCAAAACTTTTTTAGCAACGCTAGCGGCAGCTACTCTGCCGATGGTTTCTCTCGCGGAAGCGCGTCCGCCACCTTGCCAATTGCGGATACCATATTTGGCTTGGTAGGTGTAGTCGGCGTGCGATGGGCGGAACTTGTCCTTCATTTCGCCATAAGCTTCAGGACGAGCATCTTTATTGCGCACCAGAATAGCGATGGGAGTGCCAAGGGTTTTGCCTTCGAACACTCCTGATAAAATTTCGCATTGGTCGGCTTCATCGCGCGGGGTGACGATTTCCGATTGACCTGGCTTGCGGCGATCCAAGTCGATCTGGATGTCAGCTTCGCTGATTTCGATATTGGGCGGGCAGCCATCGATGACCACGCCGACTCCTCCGCCGTGGGATTCACCCCAGGTAGAGATACGAAAAAGTTTGCCAAAAGAAGAACTCATATTATGCGCCAATAGACGGAAAATGCAGCGTACCGCAACTGGCTTCTTTAGAATGATTGCATTGAGGTGGTCGAGGAAAGGCGTAAGCTATTAGGATGAACTTGACTCTCGAAGAGAAATGTAGCTAAGTTTTTAGTATGGAACCTCCTCCAAGAATTCAACCAAGCAACGCTGCAAAACCCGTTGTACTGATCTGGTATAAAGTGTATTTGGCTTTTCTTGGCTTCCTCTTTCTAGCAGTTGCCGGCTTAGGCGCAGTTTTGATGTTGGCGCCCTTGGAGGCGGAAGACCTAGATGGACTGCCGCCGGAATTGATAGGGGGTATCTATTTGGCAATGGGATTGCTGTTATTTGCTCCAGTAGCCTTTGGATTTTTCTTACCCAAAAAACCTTGGGTGTGGGTCTATCACTTGGTGATGATTTGCATCGGCATGACAGGCTGCACGATCGTTTTTTCTATCCCTTTGCTGATTTTTTGGCTGAAGCCAGAGGTGAAAACCTGCTTTGGCAGAGACTAAAATTGACCTGTGCGTAGCAAAACAAGGGTGCAGGCTTCTTCGCAAGGGATGCCTTCAGCTAGAAGGGATTGCATCAATTCAGGGTTTTCCGTGCCGGGATTGAATATCACGCGACCAGGATGGAGTTGGATGATGGGAGCGGATAAATTCGCAGAAATGGCAGCAGATACGTAGAGGGTCAGGGTGTCGATTTTGGTATCGTTAGAGATCGCGGCGAGATTGGGGACGACGACCAAGCCTTCAATCTTTTTTAGAGCTGGATGCACGGGAATGACCTCATGTCCATATTCCGATAACAGGCGCTGGGCTTGGTTAGAGTAACGCTCGGTCTTGTCACTAGCACCAAGAACAACGACGGTTTCTTTTTTTTCGGACATAAAAAAGGGCGAGTGGATATTTATTTGAGCGGAGTGAGGGTGATTTTGCGCACATCCATCACGGCTGCGCCAGGTTTGCTGAGTGGCTGCACCACTACTTGGTGGGCTCCTTCACTGTCTAGTTCGATGGTGCCTAACTCGATCGACTGCCAATTTTGGAAACCTCCCGTTTCTTTGACTTTAAATTTCAATACTTGTTGATTACTCGCCAGCAGAGCCACTTCGCTGCCACCGCTTTTGTCGCCACAGCCATATTCGAGGGTGACTTTGAATTTTCCAGGCATGGAAATATGAAAGTCCCACTCAGCCCAGTCTTCTTTGTGAACCCAGTAACCAAGACATTTTTTTTCTGGTTTGGACTCGTATTGCATTTTTTCGGAGTGAGTGGTGGCATCACCAGCGTGTAGCTCAATCGTGCCGTCGAGGCCTTGGCCGAGTTGGGTTTCACTCTCTTGCACTGGTACCAGTCTGATGGCTTTAATGGAAAAGGGAGGGAGCTTTGATTTGTCAGCGGTCAGCAGGGCGATGTGGTGCTTGCCTTTGGTGGGGATCTGCGCGCGGCCGAGAACGTATTCGTCAGCTGCGTCAGGTTTACGGCTGCGGTAAACATAGGCTTTCAGCACGGTGCTATCGTCTAGGCGGAATTGCAGCCCCATTTTTTTCTGTCTCACTGAAGTGTAAACTACGCGTACTTCGTAGCTGCCAGGTCTTTGGGTCTCGAAATCCCAGTTCCAGTAAGCGAAGTGATTTTTTTCTTCGTAGGTTCCACTGGATGCGGGCAGTAGGATGTCCCCTCGTTTAGGATTAGGCTCAGTAGAGGTCTCCCCTTCAGCTAGAGCGATGGAGCTAGTCGCGCAGAAAGCAGCTATCAATAGGGATGAAATCAGATAGGATCGGGTTTTTGAACTATTCATAACAGCAGTTTGAGGGACTATGGTGAGATTTGAGCAGGGCATCAAGCTCAATGTTGTTGGCTGATTTGCAAGGGTTTATAGCAATTTGCCAAGTCGAGCTTGACAAGCGGGTGGATTTCGGTATTTTCCACGCCCGCTGCAGAAGAAGCAGTGAATATTTTAATAAAAGGATTATGGCAAACATCGCATCAGCCGCAAAACGTGCTCGTCAGGCAGTACGCAAAACTGAACTCAATCGTGCACTCAAGACGAAAGTAAAAGGTATTCGTAAACAAGTGCTTGAAGCAGTCGAATCAGGTGACAAAAGTGCTGCAAGCACATCGCTCAACTCATACAACTCTGTAGTTGATAAAGCGGCAAAAACGAATGTGATTCATAGCAATACAGCTGCTCGCAGCAAAAGCAAATTGCACAAAAAGGTAGCGGCTATCTAAGCGACTCTGGATCTTTAGGAGTTTCTGAACTCCAATCAGCACATTCTATTCAGAGTGTGCTTTTTTTTGCCCCGATCGCAGTGCGATGAGTGCATCGGTGATTATCGCTTTTGATAATAGTTCGAGGAAGAATGCTTTTGGTGCTTGCTGGACTTGTCCGTTTTTGATAAATTAGCGGTTCTATGGGACAAGAAGACCCGACATTGATCGAAAGAGCGCGACGTGCACGCAGAATCGCACGCAATCCTAAGCAGTATAAGGTCTGCTGTGGTTGCGATTCTATTGTCGCGGCGAAGGTCAATCTATGTCCTAACTGCCACGGCTACCGTTTTGAGCTTGATAGTGATTACATTGTTGAGCAAGCCAAGGCTCTTTCTCAAAGAGAGCAGCAAACGGTGTTGTATGAAGATTTGCTGTAGATTACTTCACTGCGGGTGCTGACTTCAGCAACGTATTATTGGTAGCAGCATTGCCACACAAATTAACGGATGCAGCGACCTTGAGACATTATGTAACTGGAAGCTTCGCGCTTGGTACTATTGATAGCTTCCAAGATGAGCAGATCTACGGCGGCATCAGCTTGACGGCAGAATTCTAAGCGTCTTAGTAGCAAAATTTAGAAGCCTTTCGGTGTCGAAGCTGGAAGGCTTTTTTATTGACAGGATAGCAGTTCGCCACTAGTGCGTGTCGCTGCTAACTTTGAAGGCCGAAACAATTTCTAGAAATGAATTTCTGGCAACGATTTGGCACGATAAATGCTTGGGTAACAAAGTGTCAATTAGTCTTGACCGATTACTTAAGAAAAGTTAATCACGTAGAACCATTACCAAACTAACATTACTATGAAATTAAAAACATTACTGATCACTGCTATTGGCGCATTTGCGTTGAATGGCGCGAATGCTGGGGAATCTGCACCTGCTGTAGATGCAAAAAACGTTGTTGTAGAAGAAGCTGAGAGCACATTCTCAGGTGAAATCTCAGCTGGTTATGATACTCGCTACATCTTTCGCGGACTTTGGTTCGGCGACAATGCAGTTTGGGGTAACGTTTCTATAGCAAAAGAAATCACATCTAAATTGACTTGGTCATCGAACGTATTCTACACCGACATCATGGATAACGATCTTGCATACTCTGAGTATAATCTCGGAACTGCACTTTCTTATGAGAGTGAAGTGGGGACCTTTGGCATCGGCCTGACTTATTTCCGCTTTTTGGATGGGTTTTCAGGAAATAACGGCACTGGACCAGGAGGTCAGAAAGACACCACTGAACTTTATGTGAGCTATAGCCGCGAGCTTTTCTACGGCATCACGGGTTCGCTTTTGGCGGCTTATGATTTCCGTATCGACGCGCAATACTTAGAAGCGGGTCTTGGCAAAACATGGAAGTTCAATGATGTGCTCAGTCTTGATGCTGCCGCAGCTGTAGGTTATGGATTGAATGATTACTATTCACAGGCTCTTTCTGGTGATGATGCCAACGCTTTCACTCACGTTTTGGTGAGTGTTGGATTGCCAATCAAAATCACAGAAACCGCGGTCTTACGACCACACGTCAGTGCTAACTTTTCTGGAGATGCACGTAGCCGCGGTAACGCAGGTTCGATTGGCGACGAAGAAGTTTTCTACGGTGTGAGTTTTGCAGTGAGCTTCTAAGCTGACTTTTAACATTAATCTTAAAAGGCCTTTCGGAGTGATCCGGAAGGCCTTTTCTTTTGCTGCTCATAGCAGTTGACTGCTTTCCATCTGGCAACATATTCACTGCTTATCTTTATCTTAGAAAATCGCGTGCCATTTATGCCCGCCACTTATCAACCTTAATCTAAATTGCTCGTGTCTGAACAGGAATCTCAAATTGCCATGCCGACCTTGAATAAAGTGTTAGTCACAGGAGCGGCTGGGTTCATCGCTTCGCGAGTGACGGCGCAACTTCTCGCTGCAGGCGTGGAAGTGGTGGCTATAGATAACTTTAATGATGCCTACGATGTGCGTCTAAAACATCTGCGGCTGAAGGAATTTGAAGGGCAGAAAAATTTGCAACTCATCGAGGGCAGTATTGAGGATGAGAAGCTGGTGAATCAGGTCTTCGCTGAAAATGAATTTGATTGTGTGTTCAATCTAGCCGCGAGAGCAGGCGTTCGATACAGTCTGGAAGATCCTCATGTGTACTTTTCGACCAACGTGACGGGTTCACTCAATATCGTCCAGGCGATGAGAGCCAATGAGGTAAAAAAACTGGTGATCGCTTCGACTTCCTCTCTCTATGCGGGCTTGCCTATGCCCTTTAAGGAAGACCTGCCCGTCAATGAACCGCTCTCGCCTTATGCCGCATCGAAAAAAGCAGCTGAGGTGCTAGCGTTCACATACCACCATTTGTTTGATTTGGACGTTTCGGTACTGCGCTATTTTACAGTGTATGGCCCGGCGAGCCGTCCAGACATGGCAGTTTTCCGTTTCATTCGTTGGATAGATGAAGGCACTCCGATTGAGATGTTTGGTGATGGTAGCCAAGCACGCGACTTCACTTTTGTGGAGGACATCGCGCGTGGCACTATTTTGGCAGCCAAACCTCTGGGATATGAAGTGATCAATCTAGGCGGGGGCAATCAACCCACTTCGATGAATACGATCATCGAAGGCATGGAAAGACGTTTAGGTAAAAAAGCTGTGATCGAGAACAAACCCTTTCATGCCGCTGACATGAAGGACACATGGGCAGACATTTCCAAAGCCAAACGCTTGCTGGATTGGCAGCCTACCGTCAGTTTGGATGAAGGTTTAGATCAAGCGGTGGAATGGTATTTGCAAAACCGGGAGTTTGCTCAGGCTCTGGTGATTTAGTCATCGTGAGAGTGGCGATTGACCATGAAGTAGAGCACTGGAACTGCGACACGACTGATCATCAGCGAGGCGATTTCACCAGCCATCAGGGCAATCGCTAGTCCTTGGAAAATGGGATCTGTCAGGATCACTGAGGCTCCGACCACCACTGCCATGGCAGTGAGCAGCATTGGGCGAAAGCGAACGGCTCCAGCGTCGATCACGGCGTCGTGCAGGCTCATGCCTTCGCGCACTCGTAGTTGGATAAAGTCGACTAGGATGATGGAGTTACGAATGACGATGCCGCCTCCTGCCATGAAGCCGATCATCGAAGTGGCGGAGAAAAAAGCACCCATCATGCCGTGAGCGGGCATGATACCGATCAGCGAAAAGGGGATGGCGACCATGACGATGATGGGAGTGATGAAGGACTTGAACCATCCGACCATCAGCACATAGATCAATACGAGCACGACGGCAAAAGCGAGTCCCAGATCACGGAAGACTTCGATGGTGATGTGCCATTCGCCGTCCCATTTCATCGAAGGTTCCATATCGAGGAAGGGCATAGTGGAGTTGAGGACTTTGAGTTTGGCATCGCTGGCACCGAATTTGCGCGCGTCGATTTCAGCGATCTTTTTGTTCATTTCCAAAATCGCGTAAACCGGGCTTTCTTTTTCTCCTGCTACGTCACCGATCACGTAGGTGACAGGCATGAGGTTTTTGTGGTAGATACTTTTATCGATCACATCTTCTTCGATGGTGACTAACTCGCCTAATGGAACTAGCGGGCTGGCAGGGGTCATCGAGCCGGCTTGTTCGGCTAGCGCATTGGCGTCTCCGGAGCGCACCCGCAGGCCGAGCAGTTGTTCTGCATGGGTGCGGTTGTGACGCGGTAATTTGACTCGTAGCATGACGGGCTCTCTTTCGCGTGGCAGGTGGGCGAGCTCCACATCGACCCCGTCAACCGCGAGGCGCAGGGTTTGTGAGATGGTTTCTGCGGTGATGCCATTGAGGGCGGCTTTCTCTTTGTCGATGTGGAAACGCAGTCGTTTTTGGTCATGTTCTAGATACCAATCGACGTCCACTACGCCCGGCACCGATTCAAAAATGTTTTTTATTTCTAACGCAAGGGCTTCACGCTGGCTGCGGTCATGACCATAGATTTCTGCGACTAAAGTCTGAAGCACGGGAGGTCCGGGTGGGACTTCGGCAACAGCAATAGCAGCATCGTAGCGTTTGGCAATTTTCTCGAGCTTGGGGCGTACGCGTTTAGCGATGTCATGACTGGAGGCTTTACGATCTCCTTTGGGTAGCAGATTGACTTGGATGTCAGCGACGTTGGTGCCGCGGCGCATGAAGTAGTGGCGAACTAGGCCGTTGAAATTGAAGGGTGATGAGGTGCCGGCGTAAACTTGATAATTGATCACCTCGGGTTGGGCAGCGATCACCAGTGCCATTTCGCGTGCGACACGGGTGGTGTGCTCCAAGGCGCTGCCTTCGGGCATATCGAGGATGACTTGAAATTCGCTTTTGTTGTCAAAGGGCAGCATTTTGACTTTCACAAATCCGATCCCAGCTAAGCCCATGCTGCCAAGTAGCAGTAATACGACAATGATAAGAAATCCCCACTGGTGTGATTTTTTTCCCAGTAAAAAAGTCATCCAGCTACGATAGCTACGAGTCACCCAGCCTTCTCTCTCATGATCGCCAGACTCTCCATGAGTCGTGTCTTTAAGTAAACGGATCGCTGCCCAGGGGGTGACGATGAAGGCAATGAGTAGCGAAAAAATCATCGCTGCACTGGCACCAATAGGAATGGGGCGCATGTAAGGTCCCATCAAGCCGCCGACAAAAGCCATTGGCAAGATGGCTGCGATAACTGCCCAAGTTGCTAGGACCGTAGGGTTGCCGACTTCACTGACGGCTTCTAGAGAAACTAGGGTCATCGATTTGCCGTGATTTTTGGGCAAACGCAGATGACGCACGATGTTCTCGACCACGACGATGGCGTCATCAACTAAGATGCCGATAGAGAAGATCAGCGCGAAGAGAGTGATTCGGTTGAGGGTGAATCCGTAGAGATAAAAAGTGAGCAGCGTGAGGGCCAGAGTGGAGGGAATAGCGATGGCTACGACGAGAGACTCACGCCATCCCAGCATGATGAGGATCAAAATGGAAACGCTGAAAATAGCGATGCCCATGTGTAACAAAAGTTCATTAGATTTTTCTGCCGCGGTTTCGCCATAGTGGCGAGTGATGGCGATACCCACTTCATCAGGAATCACGCGACCTTTTAAGGCATCGACTTTGGCAAGCACGGCTTCCGCTAAGGAGATGGCATTGGTGCCTGGTCGTTTGGCGATGGTGATGGTCACTGCCAATTCTTCCCCGTCCATGTTAGGGCTCTGTTTGCCATGTATTAGCGCTCCAGCGCCTTGACCATAGAGCACGTAGTGTTGCGGATCGTCTCCGCCGTCAGTGATTTCTGCTACTTCGCGTAGGTAGATAGGCTTGCCTTGGTGGGCTCCTAAAACTACATTCCCGGCGTCTTTGGCGGAGTGCAGAAAGGCGCCACTTTCGATCAGCACTTCTTGATTGAAAGAGGTCACATCGCCAGCTCGGTATTGGCGGTTGGCTTGTTGCAGGACAGGGACGATGCCAGCTAAGCTGAGATTTCTGGCAGCAAGTTTGGCAGGATCGATGAGGGCGCGGATCACGCGGCGTTGCCCACCGATCAACTCGGTCGCAGCGACATCTGGAATGGCTTTGATAGTGCCTTCTAATTCAGCTGCGAGACGCCGTAGGGTGACGGCATCGTAGCGTTTGCTGTGTAGGGTGAGGGCGAGAATAGGAACATCGTCGATCGATTTGGACTTGATCAGTGGGTAGGTGACTCCGGCAGGGATTTTGTCATAGTTGGACTGCAGTTGTTGGTTCAAACTGACCAGGGCAGCTTGCTCATCTTCGCCGACTTTGAAGCGCACGATCACTAGGCTTTGTCCTGGGCTGGAGGTGCTGTAAACGTATTCCACACCTGGTATTTCCCACAGCAACTGCTCCATTGGAGTGGTGACGCGCTCTTCGATTTCTTTGGCGGATGCGCCAGGCATCGCGACCATCACATCGATCATTGGCACTTTGATCTGTGGTTCCTCTTCGCGAGGCAGATTGATGATAGCAAAAGCACCGAGTAAGATCGAAGAAAAGATCAATAACGGGGTCAGCTTTGAGTTGATAAAGCTTGCTGCTAGACGCCCGGCCATGCCGTGCGCTTCTTTTGGGTGAAGGTCACTCATGCTTAGTTTTGGCTAGAGGATTTGGACGGGCTAGTTGCGCCGGTGGTGGTGATGATTTTTTGTCCGTCACGCAGCTCTGGAGCAGGAGAGAGGATCACGGTCTCTCCACTTTCTAAACCCGCTAGAATCTCTCTGGTTTTGGCATCAGGATCAGAGTGATGGTTTTCATCTTTAGTGCGAACGATGCGAAGTCGTGCGATGTCCTGATCGGCGACGAACACATAATCCATCTGTCCGCGTTCGATCACCGCCTTGCTGGGCACTAGCAGTGCATCTCGTTTAGCACGCGGCAGATAGGCTCTACCAAATTGGCCCGCACGCAGGGCTGGGTTGGCTTGTAGGTCGAGTTTGACCAAGAAAGTGCGACTACTGGTGTCTGCTGCGGGTGCAATCTCTGCAACGGTGCCGTTGAGTTGTGCTGAGCTTGCTCCGGCGATGAGGATACTAAATTTCTCCCCGAGGGTCACTTGGTTAGCGAGGGATTCCGCTACGTTGATTTCCAAGCGCAGTTGGCTCGAGTCTTCGACGATGAACAAGGGTTTGCCAGGTGTAGCGAGGTCGCCGGTATCCATCAGTTTGCGAGTGATAGTGCCGTCAAAAGGCGCCTTCACCGTTGCGTTCGAAATCATTGCCTGAGTTTCCTTGACCGTGGCGTTGGCGATCAATTGAACAGATTGCACGGCATCGAATTCTGCTTGAGTGGCAGCTCCGCTGGCCAGAAGCTTGCGGTAGCGTTGCAGATCGCTGTCGCTGTTTTTATAGGCTGCTTGGGATCGTTCGAGGGCGGCTTTCATTTCTTCGGCTTCGATTTCAGCGATCACGGTGCCTTTTTTCACTTTCATGCCAGGCACGGCTTTCATACTCAAAAGTCGTCCTGTGACTTTGGCAGAAACGCTGGCTTGTAAATGGGGGCGAACGGTGCCGACCACTTCTTCGAAAACGGGGACTTGCTCGCTTTTGAGCACTGCGGTTCGTACTTTCAAAGCGGGTCGAGGGCTTTGCTCTGAAGAGCTGCCAGTCTCGGATGATCCGGAGGGTTTGCATGAGCTGATGAACCCAGCGACGAAGCTGAGGGCAATCGCCGCATGGGTGATTTTAGATCTAAAGATGGTTTTCATGATGGATAAAAATAGCTAGTTTACTTAGCGAATAGGTAATCCCAATGCGCTACGCAGAGATGCGAGGGCGAGTTGTTCTTGGGCTTGGGACTTGGCAAGTCGAACACGAGAGTTAGCTAATGCCGTTTCGCTATCGATCAATTGAGTGCTCAAAGCAAGACCTTCTTTGAAGCGTTGGCGTGTGAGTTGCAGGCTTTTTTCTGCACTCTGGATGCCCTTGTTCGCCAGAGTGATGCGTTTGCGAGCGGTGTTGAGGTTCAGCTTGGCGGTTTTTACCTGTAGTTGAATCGCTAGCTTTTGCTTGCGGTAAGCTTCTTGCGCCAACTCCACGTCTTTTTGAGCACTGTGAATTTTGGCTTTAGTTTCGCCACCGCCCCATACCTTTAATCTTACCATCACGCCTACCATCCAGCTGTCCCCAGCACCACGGCGGATGAAACCTTCATCGTGCCGTCCCGAAGCAAAGCCAGATACGGTGGGCATGCGTTCTGCTTTAGCTAGATCAATACCCGTTTCAGATTGTAGTTTCCTTTTTTCCAATGCCAACAGTTCATGTCTCATCAGCCCTTTTTGACTAGGCTCTTTGATGGGTGAGAGCTTAGCAGTCAAAACAAACGAGGTGGAATCTTCTAAGCCCAGTAGCGATTTCAAAAAAGCCACTGTTATGAGTTTTGAATTGCTGGCGTAAGAAAGATTGGCTTCAGCTTCAGCAACTTTGGTTTCCAGATCTAATACAGCGGTTTGCAACGCGGTCGCAGCGTCGACACGGTTGCGCGCTAACTGGAGATTGGATTTTTGATTGTTTAATAAAGCTAGCGAGGCTTTGACAATTTCACCACTTTGATAAATCTGAAACCAAGCACGCGCTACTTCGAGTTCTAATTGAGCCAATGTGGCTAAGTTTTCATGTTCGCTGGCTTCGATACTGAGATTGGCTCCGTCAATGGCTGCACTGCGCGCCCCTCCAGAATAGAAAAGATACTCGAGGCGGACCTCGCTGCCCCAGTTATCCGTCGTATCGGGATCGTTGAAATCTGAGCCGAAGCCAAATTGACGCTGGTTGAGCTGCATCATGAAGGCATTGACGGGATTGTCAGTGGCAGCATATCCCGTCTCCGCAAAAATCTTAGGCCACAGTTGAGCTCTAGCGACAGCCAAGCCGGCGCGAGCTTTGTCTATTCTAATAGCAGCTGAACGAGCATCGGGATTGCTTATGCGAACTTGTGTCAAGGCTCGATTTAAAGTCCACGCCGTAGAAGAATCGCCTGCCGCAAAACTAAGTGAAAGAGGAGTAAAAATGAGAAGCCAAGAGGATAAACGGATAAAAACTAGGTGAAAATTCATGGAGACGATTTAATTTCGTTTAAAATAATACCAATTACACAGGATGGTATATTACAATAGTGTAGTGTAGTAATATAGATAGTCAAATAACAACTTAGCAAGATAGATTACCGTGACTCAACCTTGTGATGAATAATTCAGCATTCCAAACTTGTGTAAGTAGATCTCAGCGGGTATGTTGCACTTCATCCCTATACACCGATATGCCTGATATTACTTGTGAACCCAAACTGGATCGTGCCTCGCTACAAAAAGTAGCCGAGCTGTTTCGCGTATTCTCCGAACCTACCCGTTTGGGTATTTTACAATTTTTGAAAGGCCGCTCGACTTCAGTGAATGAGATTGTAGAAGCTCTAGAGACTTCGCAGGCCAATATATCGAAGCAATTACGCATTTTGTATGATGCTGATTTGCTGACCAGAGAGCAAAAAGGAAACCAGGTGTTCTATTCGATTAAAGAGGATATGGTTTTTGACTTGTGTTGCATCGTTTGTGACAAACTCAATCGCAGTGCGCAGGCGGGAGCTGACAGTTTTTATCAGATCTGAGCAGCTAGTTGCTGCTGCGCGCAGCCTTGTAGATTCGTGCGAATCAGACCTTGATGGATTTTCTGTGCTTAGAAAGACCCTAAAGTTAGGAAAGCACTTGAATATGTCGCTATCAGAACGAATTGATAGCAGCTACTTTAGCAAAAAAGATGGCGAATAAAAAAGCAACAGAAACTCAATCAGGCAAGAGCGCGGCGCTATCGGCGACTGAGCTTACTTTCGAGCAAACACTTGAAGAGCTGGAGAGTTTGGTGGAGATCATGGAGGGCGATCAAGTTCCCTTGGGCGAATTGATCGAAAACTATGAAAAAGGCACTCTGTTGTACGAAAAATGCCAAGAGCATTTGAACGAAGCCCAGCAGCGAGTGGACTTGATCCGTGACGGAGCGGGCGAAGAGGACAAAAAATTGGAAGCTTTTGGCGAAAATCTTCCATCGTCTGAAAGAAGGGCACAATCTTTAGCGAATAACAAGACAGACGATGGCGAACTCTTCTGATAATCAAGAAAACAAGTCCGAGCCCTTCTCGGAAACACAAGATTCATCTGCTTCGGATCTGCCGAAGGCGCAGTCGGGTGCCGAGTTGAAGGCTTTGACGGAGGATCAGTTGCCCTTACTGGCGGAGAATATCCGACGCACTTTGATTGATAGTTTGTCGAAGACGGGTGGTCACTTGGGACCTAATCTGGGAGTCGTGGAGTTATCGATCGCGCTGCATAGGGTTTTCGATACCCCTCGCGATAAGTTTCTTTTTGATGTGAGCCATCAGGGCTACGTGCACAAAATGCTGACGGGGCGCTGGGATTCGATCGGAACGATCCGCCAATATGAAGGGCTCAATGGCTATTTGTTGCGCACCGAAAGTGAACATGACGCTTTTGGGGCGGGTCACGCAGGCACGGCTTTGTCAGCTGCGCTGGGAATGGCGGCGGCAAGAGATTTGAAGGGTGAAGACAATCACGTGGTGGCGGTAGCGGGTGACGCAGCTTTCACATGTGGCGTTAGTTATGAGGCGCTGAACAATATAGCGAGTACGACTAATAAGTTGATCGTGGTATTAAATGATAATGAATGGTCGATTGATCGTAATGTGGGAGCGATTGCCAATATTTTTAATGCATTGCAGACCAGTCCGACCTATTCGCATTTGCACGACAAAGCGGCGGAGTTTGTTGAAAAAATAGCGGGACAAACAATTAGGCGTTTGGCGTCTAAAGTAGAGGAAGGTGCTAAAAACCTGCTCTTACCGAGCGTGATTTTCGAAGAATTTGGGCTGCGCTATTATGGTCCGATTGATGGTCATGATGTGAACCTTTTGGTGAAAACCTTCGAGCACTTAAAGAATGAGGAAGTGCCGGTTATTTTGCATATCATCACTGAGAAAGGACGCGGCTATGAGCCGGCTTTGGATAATCCACAAAAATTTCACGGCTTAGGTCCCTATGCTAGTAAAACGGGAGAAACCCCCGCTGCAAGCATGCCGACTTACTCTCAGGTTTTTGGTGAAAGTCTGACGGCATTTGCGAAGCAGGACAAAAATATCACTGCGATCACTGCAGCGATGCCAACGGGAACGGGCTTGGTGCCTTTTCAAAAAGAAGTGCCTGATCGTTATTTTGACGTCGGTATCGCGGAGGAACACGCCGCTGTTTTTGCCTGTGGTTTGGCGACACAAGGGCTCAAGCCCTTCTTGGCGATCTATTCGACTTTTTTCCAGCGCGCCTACGACATGGCGGTGCATGATGCAGGTATTCAGAATCTACCTCTTCGCCTGTGCATGGATCGAGCTGGCCTGAGTGGCGATGATGGGCCGACGCATCATGGTTTGTTTGACATCGGCTACATGCGGGTGATCCCCAATTGGGTTTTGATGCAGGCGAAAGACGAAGATGAATTTGTCGATATGCTGTGGACGATGGCGCAATACGAGGAGGGTCCCATTGCTATACGTTACCCAAGAGGGGCTGGCACGGGTGCTAAGCCCAAAGAACAGCCGCAAGTGTTGGAGATTGGTAAAGCGGAAGTGGTGCAGGACGGCACGGATGTCGCGCTGTTTGGTTTGGGTAATCTGTTTGAAATGGCAGAAGAGGCTAAGGGCAAACTAGAGGAAATGGGCTACTCCGTTGCATTGATAAATCCACGCTGGATCAAGCCGCTGGACGGTGCTTGTTTGGAGCTTTATGCGGGTCAATGCAAAGTGATCTGCACGCTTGAGGATCATGTGCTGACCAATGGTTTTGGCTGTGCGGTGATGGAGCATTTATATACTCAGGGTGCTCATACACCGGTAGAACGGATTGGCTGGCCTGATGCTTTTGTGGAACACGGTAGTGTGCCTGTTTTGCGCAAGGAACATGGTATCACGGCAGAGGATGTGGTGGAGAAGGTTTTGAAACACCTCAAAAAATAGCGAATGCAGCTGCGGCGTAGTGGGGGATGCTGATTAGGATTATAAATGATGCCTTTTCCATTTGATAACTCCTATGCGCGTCTGTTGGAGGGATTTTTTGAATTCACGCTTCCTACACCTGTCAATGATCCGCAGTGGATCGCTTTGAATCGAAACTTGGCGTCGGAGCTGGGATTGGATCTTGAACTACTCGATTCGCCAGAGGGTTTAGCTTATTTGGCAGGCAATCAAGTTCCGCCAGGAAGCCAACCTTTGGCGATGGCATACGCGGGCCATCAGTTTGGGGGTTTTTCTCCGCAACTCGGAGATGGTAGAGCTATCTTGTTAGGAGAGGTGATCGGCAATGACGGGCTGAGGCGCGATATCCAATTAAAAGGAGCGGGGCCAACTCCCTATTCACGACGTGGAGATGGACGTTCTGCTTTGGGCCCTGTGTTGCGTGAATACATCGTATCCGAAGCCATGGCAGCACTGGGTGTTCCTACTACGCGAGCTTTAGCTGCGGTGTGGAGTGGGGATCAGGTTCGTCGTGAGGGATATGAACCTGGCGGCATATTGACTCGCGTGGCGAGGTCGCATATTCGTGTCGGGACTTTTCAATATTTTGCGGCACGACAGGATCCTGGTAGTGTGCGTCAGCTAGCAGATTATGTGATCGACCGTCACTACAGCGCTGCCCATGATTGTGAAAATCCGTATCGGGCTTTGTTGGATTCCGTCATTGAGCGGCAGGCCGAGTTGATCGCGCAATGGATGAGTTTGGGTTTCATCCATGGGGTGATGAATACTGATAACATGGCGATCTCTGGGGATACGATCGACTACGGTCCTTGTGCTTTTTTGGACGACTATGATCCCAGCAAAAAATTTAGCTATATTGATCAGCAAGGTCGTTACGCCTATCAGAATCAGCCCCATATCGCCCATTGGAATTTGACTCGTTTTGCAGAAACGCTGTTGCCTCTGTTGAGCGACGATGAAAGCAAAGCCGTGGAGCAGGCTGAGCAAGCTTTGCAAAGCTTCCCTGATATCTTTCAGCGGGCACTGGCTAAGCGTTTTTGTGCAAAGATAGGTTTGCACGATCACACCGCGAAGGATTATGATCTAGTCCATAATTTACTATCTTTGATGGCGAGAGATGAGGTGGATTTCACTTTAGCCTTTCGGTCTTTGAGAGAACTACCCAGAGAATCTGAAGACAGCCGTTTCATTACCTTGTTTGCAGCGAGCGCTGAGGTCAAAAAATGGCTCACGGTCTGGCGCAGTCGATTGCAGCAAAATGGCGGAGGTGAGGAAAAAGCTAAACTTTTGATGCGGCAGGTCAATCCGGTGTTCATTCCTAGGAATCACCGCATCGAAGAGGCGATTCAAGCGGGACAGCAAAGTGATTTCAAACCCTTTCATGAACTGAATCAGATCTTGCAACATCCCTTTGACGAGCAAGAGGAGTTTGCCCATTTTGAAGATCCTCCAAAACCAGAAGAACGAGTGCAGGCGACCTTTTGCGGCACTTAACGGGTTGAATCGACGAAGTTTCTGAGGAAGCGTAGGCCGAGTTCTTGGCTGCGCTCGGGGTGGAACTGCACAGCGCAGATGTTGCCTTTGCGGATGCCGGCGGCGAAGTCGGTGCTGTAGTGGGTACTCGCGCTGATCAGATTTTGATCTGCAGGGGCTGGGTAGTAGGAATGTACGTAATAGAAGTAGGCATCCTCGGGTATGCCTTTCCATAGCGGGTCGCTGGGGTCTTTGAAGCTGACTTGATTCCATCCCATGTGGGGGATTTTAAGATCTTTTTTGCTTTGGAAGTGCACCACTTGACCTTTCAAAAATCCCAAACCGTTGACTCCAGGAGCTTCCTCGCTGCCTTCGAATAAAACTTGGTAACCAATACAGATGCCCAAAAAAGGTTTGTCGTCTTGCAGCCATTGCAACAGGGGTGCGCGTAAGTTTTGCTCATCAATGTGGCGCAGGCTATCTCCAAAGGCGCCGACACCGGGGAAGATCAGCCGATCCAGTCCGGCGAAATGCTCCGGTGTTGAGACAATACGCGCATCGATGTTTTGTGATTTGAGCGCATTATGCACACTCAACAGGTTGCCCGCGCCGTAATCGATGATTCCCGTGGTTTCTTTGCTCATAGCATTTCCTTGGTGCTAGGAATTTTTCCGGCAATGCGTTCATCGATGCGGATGGCTTGATCAACCGAGCGAGCCAGTCCTTTGAAGATGGCTTCTGCCATGTGGTGGGCATCGCGCCCGTAGAGCAACTCGATGTGGAGATTGATCATCGCATTGAATGAAAATCCACGCAGGAATTCTTCGACCAAAGTGAAAGGAAAACTACTGCCGATAGTATCTACTTTTTCAGGTGCGCGGTATTCGAGAAAGGGGCGACCACTGAAATCGAGCGCAACACGGCACAGCGTTTCGTCCATCGGTAGCAGCGCCGAGCCGTAGCGGTAGATGCCTTTTTTATCGCCCAGTGCTTGTTTGATACATTGCCCGAGCACGATGCCGGTGTCCTCCACGGTGTGGTGAAAGTCCACTTCGATATCACCTATGGCTTTCACTTCGAGGTCGATTCGGCTGTGACGAGAAAACAAGGTCAGCATGTGATCGAGAAAGGGGATGCCTGTCTCGATCTCAGATTGACACGTGCCATCGAGATTGAGTGAGATATCGATCTCTGTCTCAGCCGTTTTGCGATGGATCTTAGCCGTGCGTGGTGTGGTGCTCATGATATAGAATCGTAACTGCGACACGGCCACTGTCAACAGAGCATGGCAACAAGACGATTTAACTGTCCGGGCGGACAGGGAATTGTCTTGTTGGAAAATCTGTAAAATACGTGGTCAGCTGAAGATATTTTTTGCTCTAGAGACAAAGCTTGCTTGCAAGGAGGGTAGCTATCTCTTTAAGGTGCATGAATACATTCCCTGATGGCAGCCGACCCTTTCATTCATCTTCATTTGCACACCGAGTATTCCCTACTCGATGGTGCTGTACGGATTGCTGACTTGGTCAAAAAAACCGAGCGTTGCAAGATGCCAGCAGTGGCGATGACGGATCACGGCAACATTTTTGGTGCGATTGATTTTTATCAAAAAGCGACCAGTGCAGGGATCAAGCCGATCATTGGCTGTGAGGTGTATCTGACTCCTCCAGGGGTGAGTCTGACCAGTCGCGATCCAGATCCGAAAAAACGACGCAGTTCTCATCTCACGCTCTTGGCTACCAACAACAAGGGTTGGTACAATCTGACTAAGTTGGTCACCAAAGGCCATTTGGATGGCAATTATTATAAACCACGTGTCGACAAAGAGGCATTGGAGGAATATTCCGAAGGTTTGATTTGTCTGAGCGGTTGCCTCAATGGCGAGATCAACCAGATGATCCTAGATGAGCAACTTGACGCAGCGCGCAAAAGTATCGGAGACTTTAGTGATATTTTTGGCAAAGAGAATTTTTTCTTAGAAGTTCACGATCACGGTTTGGATCAGCAACATCGTTGCACTGACCAGATGATGAAATTCAGTCAAGAATATGATCTGGGTCTGGTGGCAGCCAATGACGTGCATTTTCTTGAGCGCAAGCACCACGAGGCGCATGACGTGATGATCTGCATTGGTAGCGGGTCGCTGCAGATGGATGAAAATCGCCAGCACTATACGCCCGAGGTGTACTTCAAGACGACTCGCGAGATGATGGGGCTGTTCAAGCACGTGCCAGGGGCGATCAGCAATACTTATGCTATCGCCGACCGTTGTGATGTCACGATGGAGCTTGATCCGACCAGTTCAGCTAAATACCCCCAGTTTGATACGCCTGGAGAGTTGAGCCGCGAGGATTACTTTCGCGAACTTTGTCTCAAAGGTCTGCGAGCACGTTATGGAGATCGCGCGGACACCGATCAAGAGCTGAAAACTCGACTTGATTATGAAATCGGCATCATGGAGAAAATGGGTTTCCTCTCCTATTTCCTCATCACTTGGGATTTCATCAAATGGGCGCGAGACAACGGTATTCCAGTAGGGCCTGGTCGTGGCTCGGCGGCGGGATCTTTAGTCGCGTATGTTTTGTGGATCACCGATCTGTGTCCGATGCGATTTGGTTTGATTTTCGAACGTTTCCTCAACCCCGAGCGTGTATCCCCGCCCGATATCGATGTGGATTTTTGTCAATCTCGGCGTGGTGAAGTGATCGAGTATGTGCGCCAAAAGTATGGTGATCGTGCGGTGTCGCATATTGTGACTTTTGGTACTCTAGGGGCAAAAAGTGTGGTGCGCGATGTGGCGCGTGTGCTGGGTCTGAGCTATGGCGATGGCGACCGGCTAGCCAAAATGATTCCCAATGAGCTGAACATCACGCTCAAGGATGCTAAGAATAAAAACCCCGATTTGAAAGAAGCCTTAGCGACCGAGGCGGCTAGTAAAAAGGTGTGGGACTATTCGATGTTCCTCGAAGGACTCACTCGTGGCACTGGGATTCACGCAGCGGGTATCGTCATCGGCGACCGAGACTTGTCGGAATACATCGCGTTGACTCGTGGCAAAGAGGAAGAGGTGGTGACTCAGTATGCGATGGCGCCGCTGACCGAGTTGGGCATGTTGAAGATGGATTTTCTGGGTTTGAAAACCCTAACAGTGATTCAAGACGCGGTGGACTTGATCCATATGCGAGAGCCAGATTTCAAGCTCGACGTGACAGAGCTAGATGACACGGCAGCCTTTGACTTGCTGAATCGCGGGGAGACGATTGGCGTATTTCAGTTGGAGTCTGGTGGCATGATGAGCCTTTGCCGTCGTTTCGGAGTGACCCGTATTGAGGACATCATCGCTTTGATCGCGCTCTATCGTCCTGGGCCGATGGAGCTGATCCCCGACTTTATTGATCGGAAAAAAGGCAAAAAGAAAGTCGAGTACCTTCACCCATTGTTGGAGGGCGTTAGTGCGGAAACTTTCGGTATCATGATCTATCAAGAGCAGGTGCAGAAAGCTGCTAACGTTCTTGCTGGATACAGCCTCGGTGAGGCGGATATGCTGCGTCGCGCGATGGGTAAAAAGAAGGTGTCCGAGATGCAGAAGCAACGCATCAAATTCGTCGATGGCTGCGCTTCGGTGAATCAGATTCCAGAAAAAAAAGCGAATGAGATTTTTGACTTACTGGAAAAATTCGCGGGTTACGGGTTTAATAAATCTCACAGTGCTGCTTATGGATTGATCAGCTATCAAACGGCTTACCTGAAAGCTAACTATCCGGTTGAGTTCATGGCAGCTTTGTTGAGCAATGAGATTAACAATACTGAAAAAATCTCCGTGTTCGTGGCGGAATGTAAAAACATGGGGATTAAGATTTTGGCGCCCGATGTCAATCGCAGCTCTTTGAAATTTGTGCCTGAGTGGGGGGATGGAGAAGCTAAAACAGCCACCGCCAAAGCGATCCGCTTCGGCTTAGCGGCGGTCAAAAATGTCGGTGGCGCGGCGATGCAGACTGCTATCACCAACAGAGAGCAAAAGGGTGATTTTGAAACGCTTGAGGATTTTGCCACTCGATTAGACAGCAAGACCGTTAACAAGAAGATCATGGAGAGCTTGATCAAAGCGGGGGCGTTTGACTTCAGTGAATCGCGTAGAGATGAGATGTTTTCGCGCCTGAGTCAAGTGATCGCCGCCTCCAGTGCCGCAGCTAAAGATCGTGCGAGTGGGCAGGTTTCACTTTTTGACATGACCGAAGTGGCTGCTGCCGCACCGATGCCATCATTAGATGGGGTAGAGCGGGTGATTTGGTCGCCAGCAGAAATGCTGACTCACGAAAAAGAGTTGTTAGGTTTTTATGTCACGGGACACCCACTAGATCCTTACCGCGCGACGATCGAGGCGGGTAAGTTTGAACAGATCTGTGATATTGCTGATTTGAGAGAAAAGAAAACGCACAGTTTTGCAGGGATTCTAGATGCCGTGCAAGTGCGCTACACCAAGCGTGGTGGCAAGCCTTTTGCTATCCTTGGTTTGGAGGATTTTTCGGGACATAGCGATGTCATGGTGTGGAACGAAGTTTACATTAAGTGCAACGCGCTATTTGAAAAAGGCAAGGTATTGATCGTCGAGGCTAAGGTCGAAATGGATGATCGAACTGAAACCAAACGACTGACCTCGGTGAACTTTAAGCCGCTGGTAGCCACGCATGCCAATGCAGCGGGCGCGAATGGTTCCAACGGAAATGCAAATGGAAGTGTTAGCGCAGAGCGGATGGTATCTGGGAAACCCTTTTTGGTCTATCTCTCCTGCGACCGTGATACCGGCGAGGATTTATTGTATATCAAAGACGTGGCGAGTAAATTTCCGGGTAACTGTCCCTTGCAGTTGCGCATGAGCCGTGCCGACGGCAGGCAACTGACCTTGACTGCATCAGATACCTATCGGGTGGACGGGAGCGCTGAGTTAAAACACTTGCTCTCAGTGTGGATGAAGGGCGTTTAGAATTTTGTAAAATATACCATCATGTCAAACAAGGATATAGAATCATTGATCGAATCATTCAGCAAGCTACGTATCGTAGTGATTGGCGATGTGATGTTGGACCGTTTTATTTGGGGCAACGTGACGCGGATTTCTCCCGAAGCACCCGTGCCGGTTGTCGAGGTCAGTCGCGAATCGGTTTACCCAGGCGGAGCCGCCAATGTTGCGCGCAACATCACGCCTTTTGGAGCTAAAGCTGAACTGATCGGCTTGATCGGAGCCGACAGTGAAGGCGAGGTCTTAGCAGATACTTTAGAAAAAAATCATATTGGCATCGATCACATGCTAGTGGAGAAAAGTTTTTCTACCATCACTAAAACTCGAGTGGTTGCGCAGCATCAACAAGTGGTGCGCATTGATCGCGAGAAAAAACAAGCCCTTAGTGACAGCGCGCGTAGCTTAATATTGAATCAATTGCGAGCTGTGATCAGCGAAGTGGATGGCATCATCATCGAAGACTATGGCAAGGGGCTGATTGACGACGCGCTAGTGCGGGAGGTCGTAGAGATTGCCACAGCAGGAGATGTTCTGGTTACTGTAGATCCTAACCCAAAAAACTGCATCGACTGGAAAGGGGTCTGCACTGTCAAACCCAACCGCAGTGAGGCTTTTCATGAAGCGGGCATGCAGGATTTCGGGGGTCATTTGCCACCGCTAGAAGATGTAGATTTATTGAAAGTTGGTAGTGTCTTGCTCAAGCGTTGGCACAGTCAATACGTGTTGATCACCTTAGGCGAACAGGGCATGATTTTGTTTTGTGACGGCGGGGCGCCGTATCACATCCCGACTCGTGCCCGCGAGGTGTTCGATGTATCTGGTGCTGGCGATACAGCCATCGCCGTGTTCACCATGGCGCTCTGTGCCGGCGCCAATGCCTTAACTGCCGCCGATCTCTCGAACCGCGCTAGTGGAGTCGTGGTAGGAAAATTAGGTACCGCAGAAATCACTAAAGACGATTTATTGAAAGCGGTGGCAGAGTGAATACAGAAGTGCTCACTTGACAGCCAACGGCGAGCAGTCCAAGAATGGGGTCTATGTCTGAAGATACACCTGACGTCCCACTTGATCCTACTTCTTTGCGTCTCGCTGCGGCGTCGGCGTTGATCCGTCGCCGTCGCACGATCAAGCCAGATCAGATGAACAATGTAGCGGTGGACAAGCGTTTTGTTGCAGCGATTCTCGAGAATGCTAATTGGGCGCCTAGTCATGGCTTGACCGAGCCTTGGCGCTTCACCGTTTTTACGGGTGAGGCTCGCGAAGATCTAGCGGCCTATTTACGTCGTCTCTATGTGTTGAAAACTTCAGAAGAGGATTTCCGCGAAGACAAATTGGAGAAATTAGGGCGCAACCCTTTGCAAGCAGATGTGGCGATTGTGATCGGTATGAAGCGCCAGGATTCAGAAAAGATTCCAGAAGTAGAAGAGATCGAAGCGGTGGCTTGCGCGGTGCAAAACATGCACCTCACAGCCTCGGCGATTGGTTTGGGTGGGTTTTGGTCCACCCCGCCGATTGTCTACACCGCCGAGATGACCAAGTTTATCGAACTCGAGCCAGAAAGAGATCAGTGTTTGGGGATTTTCTATCTAGGTTGGCCAGAGGGTAGTGATAGCGAAGCAAAGCCTGCCACTCCAGAAGAGGACACTTGGCCCAAAGGGAAAAGAGGGCCGGTGGTGGAGAAGATCAATTGGAAAGACTGAGGGCTGCAGTGAGTAAGTTCAGGTTTGGTGAAAATCTTCAGTTCAGCGAAAATTAATGGAGATATTTATTCTAATCGTAAAATGGGTGACGGTGGTGACCTTGATTTTTGGGGGTTTCATCGGCACCTTTTTGCCGATTCTTCCGGGCTCGTTGTTTATACTGCTTGGCGCGGTGGCGCACTATTTTCTTTTTGGTCAGAGTGAGAGTGGTCTGACATGGGTGAGTTTCGTGATATTGACGGTATTATTTGCCGCTTCCATTTTGGTGGATTGGGTCAGTGGTGCGATTGGAGCCAAGTGGTTCGGAGCGAGCAAGTGGGGAATAGGTGGAGCGATCCTCGGTGGCATCATCGGCATCTTTTTTGGTTTTATCGGTTTGGTGATTGGCCCGCTATTGGGAGCCTTTCTCTTTGAGATGATTTTTGCTAAAAAAGAGCTCAACTCAGCGACCAAATCAACTTGGGGCACCTTGCTTGGTGGCGGGGCAGGATTGATCGCTAAACTTGGCGTATCCGTGCTGATGATCGTTTATTATATCACAGATGCTTTTTTTGTGAATTGAGCCCCTTTACCTGAGCAGTGAATACGGCTAGGGTAGTCCTGTGGAACAGGTCGGTGATGATCGCTGTTTGCACGACTTCGGTTGTTGCAACTCAGAGGAAAGTCCGGACACCATAAGGCAGCGTCGCCCTGAGAAACCAGGGGAGATGGGTAGCGAAAGCTCCCGTTGACGGAAAGTGTCGCAGAAAATAAACCGCTCTTTTTTGTTTTTGCAGAAAGGAGTAAGGGTGAAATGGCGAGGTAAGAGCTCACCGCTCCTTCAGGTAACTGAGGAGGCACGACAAACCCCGCGCGGTGCAAGACATAACAGGACAAACGGGCAGCCTGCCCGGCTTTCGGAAACTTCGGTGACCGAGAATGAGTCCGGGTAATAGTCGCACCTCACGTAAGTGAGGAAGGCGATCGATCTTCGGATCGGTGGTTTTAGATAAATGATCGTGCTTTGGTGAGTTTTGGTTCGTCCAATACTGACCGAAGAACAGAATCCGGCTTACAAGACCTGTTCCACATTTTTATATATAGCGCGAGTCAAAAAAAGAAGCGGGTGAGGACACCCACACTACGCTTCATTATCGCACGGCTTGTCCGTAGGCTTTAAGAATTGGCGAGTGCCACGTCTTCACCTTCGTCTTCCATCGCAAGCAGTGCATCGAGCACTGCAGATTTCTCGGTTTTGCGTGGGGCGGGACCGCCTACTGGGCGTGGGCCAGGATCTTCTTTTTTCTGCAAGGCTCGACGCAATTTTTTCAGCGCGATGTTTTGCAATTGGCGAATACGCTCACGAGTGACGCCGAAGACTTGCCCCACTTCTTCCAAAGTGCGAGGTTTTTGACCATTGAGGCCAAAACGTGCATCGACAATCTTGCGTTCGCGTTCGTCGAGCACTTCTAACAAGTCATCCAACTGCAGGTGCATGTTTTTGTGACTGACAAGATCCAAGGGAGTCTGTGCTTTTTCGTCACCAATGATTTCGCCAAATTCGGTATTGTCGTCGTCGCTGATCGGCGCATCCAGCGAGGCTGGGCGCAGAGCTGCGGACTTCAGATGCGATAGCTTGGCGCGATCGATGCCGATCTCATCTGCTAATTCTTCGTCGGTGGGTTCTCTCCCCAGCTCTTCGCTGAGAACCATAGCCACACGTCGCATTTTAGAAATTTTGTCCACCATGTGGACAGGTAGGCGAATGGTTTTGCTTTGGTTCGCCAAAGCGCGTTTGATGGACTGTTTGATCCACCAAGCTGCGTAAGTACTTAATTTGCCCCCTTTATTAGGGTCGAAGCGTTCGACGGCTTTCATCAGGCCAATATTCCCTTCGGAAATCAAATCCAACAAAGGTAGGCCGTAATTGGCGTAATCTTGGGCGATTTTCACCACTAATCGCAAATTGGCTTTGATCATGTGCGAGCGTGCTTCCGCATCGCCGACCTTAATACGATCTGCCAACTCTACTTCCTCCTCACGAGTTAAGAGCGGCGTTTTGCCGATCTCCCGCAGGTAAATTTTGATGCCCCCATCTAATTCAAGATTCGCCATGTCTCTCTTTGTTTATCTATTGGTATTGGATCA
Organism: Verrucomicrobiales bacterium; assembly: GCA_021648365.1. Lineage (GTDB taxonomy): Bacteria > Verrucomicrobiota > Verrucomicrobiia > Verrucomicrobiales > DEV007 > JAADHD01. Next base: position 30,023 of record JAKISY010000007.1, on the reverse strand, counting down.
GGGGCTCCGATTACTTGGTTCTAAATCTATCTGCTTAACCGTCTATACGTTCTAACGGCAAGTGTTTACTATTATTTCAGCGTTATTACGAGGTAAATTTGTCTTTTCATTAACAAAAAGCCGTCCTATTCTGGTTAGAATTGGATTTCCCCCGAACTTAAGCCCTGTTTTTTACAACTCGCTCTTAGCATAGACTACAAAAAAGTCAAATTTGTTCAAAGAAAATCCCTTTTTTTGTGCGGCTTTCAGAATTGTAATAATTACCAGAAGGAAATAAGGCTGATCACACCGCATCGAAGGCGTCTTGCAGTCGGCGAATCAGTTCATCGGCATTTTCTAAGCCGACACTGATACGAATCAGCTCGCGCTGGACTCCCCAAGATTCGGCCCATGGCAATTCGTCGTAATGAGCTAGTAGGGTGTAGGGGCAAGCGAGACTGTAATTGGCGCCTAGGCTGGGCCCTTTACTGATTTGTAGGGCGTCATAAAACTTGGCGGCGCTTTGTTCGCTGCCTTTTAGCAGGATGGAGAGCATGCCGCCAAAACCACCTCCCTCTCTGCGAATGGCATCGAATTCTGTGCGAAAATGATCGCGCGGGTAGCAGACTTCGGCCACCAAGGGGTGGGCGGCTAAATAATCGACTACTTGTTCGGTGGTGCGGTTGATTTGCAGTACACGCTGGACAAAATCGCGAGAATTTTTTTCAAGCACGATGGCATCTTCCAACCAAAGGTCATCGCCGCTTTCTTTTTTTAGACCTTGGCGAAGGTAGTCGGCGCTGGCAGAGCGATGATTCAAAATAACAGCTCCACCCATCACATCGCCGACTCCGCTGAAATATTTGGTTAGGCTGGTGGTGACGACATCAGCAAAAAGAAAGGCATCTACGTTGACGACAGAGCCTACTGTGTCGTCGATGATGAGTGGGACTCGATGGCTGCGAGTCAATTCAGCTACTGCCGCGAGATCGGCGGTGCGCAGTAGTGGGTTGCTTGGGACTTCGGTGTAAACGGCAGAGAGAGGTTCTGTCTCTAAGCGTCGCCTTAGTTCTTCAGTTAAGTTCTTGCTGCCGCCGAGGTATTCATGCACCCCTGGTCCAAATTCTTCCTGTACTTTGAGCGCATCGACGTAGGGGAATTCTAGTTGGGCGCTTTTGCGTCCTGGAAATCGGCTGGAGGCGACTCGTTGCACAGCAAAGATGGCGGACATGCCACAGGAGAACAGAAACACATCTTCGATCGGTTGACCGCTGAGCTCGGCGAGGCGTTGGCGTATTATGAGCTTAGCTGCAGTTCCTTGCTTAGCGATGGACGGGCATACTTGACTTGCATCACTGTTGGCAGCCAAGGCGCTTGCTGCCATGCGGCTACTAACGATTTCTCCGCCGAAGCGCCAGAACTTCAGCGCTGAGCTTTGCTGATCTGCAGCTAAGATCACAGCGGTCAATTGTTCCCATCCGAAAGACTGGCTACGACTGGAGACGTCAAAACGCTTTTTGATATAAAGCATGCAGCGTTGTGCGGCGGCAGGTGAGGGAAAAACAACGCAGCCTTCGTCTTGCTTAGCAAATCGGGTGGCTGCCAGAGCATTCAACTTGACCACATCGGGGTGAAGGAAAAATCGCGGGTAGCCGCATTGTAATTGCTCGATCACCTGGGGATCTTGTTCTTCATAGCCGATCACGTGTTGCCATAGCGGCAATGCCACTGATACCGCGTGATGCGAATCGGGAATGGGACCGCCGAGGTCTTGCGGGCGGGACATGGGGTCGGTGAGAAGATTTCTCATGAGCTGAAAAAATGGGCAGTGCAGGAGCGAGGTTAGATCTTTGCCAGAGCTTGGCGGATGTCATCGAGCAGATCCACAATATTTTCAATACCGACAGAAAAGCGGACTAAGGAATCGGTGATGCCGACAGCTTCGCGAGTTGCTTTGGGGATGGCGGCGTGAGTCATCGAGGCGGGATGACAGCAGAGGGATTCGATGCCGCCTAGACTTTCAGCTTTGGGGAAGTAGCGCAGGCTCTCGACAAATTGTAAAGTTTGCTCGAGATCCCAATCAAAATCGACCGTGACGATGCCTGATCCGGAGCGCATCTGTCGAATGGCGATTTCATATTGCGGATGAGATTCCAAAAATGGATAGAGCACTCTGCGTGCTGAAGTTTGTTGTTCTAAAAAACGTGCAAGCTCTAAGGCGTTGGAGCTGTGACGTTCCATTCTCAGCGATTGGGTTTTGACGCCACGTAGGATCAACCAACTATCAAAAGGTGAGGGTTGCAGCCCAAGTGCTTTTTGGGCAAAGATCATCTTGTCTTGCCACTCGTCATGATTGGTGCAAACCACTCCGCCTAGCGCGTCGGAGTGCCCATTGGAGTATTTGGTGGTGCTGAGCAGAGATAGATCTGCGCCAAGTTCCAGTGGGCGTTGCAGGTAGCTGGAGGCGAACGTATTGTCCACTAATAGTAAGCTGTTTTGTTGGTGGGCGGCATCGGCGATGGCTTGGATGTCGAGGATTTTCAACAGCGGATTGGTGGGCGACTCGATCCAAACTAAAGTGGGCTGATGGGTTTTGATCAGTTCAAAGTTTGCTGGATCACTCAAGTCGGTGTAGATGATCTTGACGCCAAATTTTTCGAACACTTGGGCAAACAGGCGAAAGGTGCAGCCGTAGATGTTTTCTTCGGCGAGCACCAGGTCGCCAGATTTCAAGGTGGATACCACGGCGGTGATCGCTGCTACACCGCTGCCAAAAACAGTGGCGTGTTGGGCGGATTCGAGACTCGCCAGGGTGCGTTCGAGCAGGCGAAAGTTGGGATTGCCTGAACGAGTGTAGTCAAAGCCTCCCTCGTTGCCATACTCAAAGGTGGAGGTCAGATAAACGGGAGGGATGATCGCGCCAGTTCCAGCCACATAGTCGTGCCCAGTGTGTACCGCGCGGGTTTCAAATCTTTCTGGTGAGCTTGGCTCTGTGGCTTCGTTTTTCATCGCTGAGTAAGTGGTCTGTAGGCTCTTGAGTGAAGAGTGATGACAACAAAACGCCATTATGGGACATTTTCAAAGCCTGCTTGTGTCATGCACGCAATTTTCCATGAGCAGTGCTCCATTTGCCTTTGCGCACCACTTTATCGAAAACAAAACCTGCTTGCTCCGCAGCGTGCAGGCAACTTTTTTCTTGAGTGCCCAAGATGCCGGATAGGATCAGTTCGCCGTCGGGCTTGAGCCACTTGGGAATGTTGGGGAAAAGCTCGATCAAGACATCGTGGAAGATGTTGGCAACGATCAAGTCATAGCTGTGCTGGGCGGGCGGCTGCCATTTTAATACATCGGCTTCGATCAGCTCACTGTTTTGCAATCCGTTGATTTCTGCCAAACGATGGGCGGCGCGTATTGCCATAGGATCGAAATCCATACCTATAACGGAGCTGGCTCCCATAGCTTTTGCCGCTGCGCTCAAGATGCCGCTACCACAGCCTAGATCCAAAAAATGCCAAGCTTGCTTGGACTTGCTCTGGCGTTTTTTGCAAAAATCGCAAATCAAACGCAAACAAGTAGCGGTGGTGGCATGCTCGCCGGTGCCAAAAGCTAGCGCCGGTGGATAGGAGAGCACGATGCGTTTGGGAAATTGTTGGCGAACTTGTTCTATTTGCTCGCTTGCAGCTGCTTGAGTGATCACGATACGGTCGCGTATTTTCAGCAAGCTGGTTTGTTGATCCACTGCAGGCTGAGACATGGCAAGCAGATCGGCTGTGCTGAGATGCTCGATTTTGCCGTCGAATTGATCCTGCCACGGTTTGAGTTGTGTTAATGCTGGGTCAAAAATCTCTAGCTTCCAAGATTTTTTGCCAGCGATGTGAGAAATCATCGCATTGAGCAGGAGAGCGGCTTCGATGGCGGCTTGCCAGTGTTCGACTTCACTTTCGCTGCGTAGGATCTTCGTCCACCGATAGATGCCCTGTTGAGACTCGCTTGTCATTTTAGGAAAAATGGAGCGGGTGAGGCGATTCGAACGCCCGACTTTGACCTTGGCAAGGTCACGCTCTACCCCTGAGCTACACCCGCAATCACAAAAGAGTGATCTAATCAAATCGGCGGTTAACCCGATTAGCCGCATAAGCGGATGCCCACCTAAAAGCGTTTTGTGAATCAAATCAAGCTGTTTTTATGAAAATTGTTGCCCTTAGCCAAAGTCTGCTTTTCTATGTCTGCAAATAGTCACTTATGAAAAATCGTCTCGATGAAATCATCGCCCATAAACGCAGCGAAATTGAAAAGCTCATTCCGCTTACGGAGAAGTTGCGTTTTGCCGCAGCGGAGAGGAATGACTTCCGTTCTTTCATCAATGCTTTGCGAGATCCGAGCCTCGAGGTTGATCCTGCTCTGTCTGTGATCGCTGAAGTGAAAAAAGCATCGCCATCGGTGGGGGTGATCACTACCGATTTCGATCCAGTCAGCATTGCTAGTGAATACGCGCGTTGTGGGGCTAATGCCATTTCGGTGTTGACTGATGAAAAGTTTTTCCAAGGCAAGCTTTCTTATTTGGCTAAGATACGAGAGAAAGTCGGGCTGCCGTTGCTGCGCAAAGATTTCATTGTGCATGAAGCGCAGATCTACGAAGCAGTGGTTGCAGGTGCGGATGCGATTTTGTTGATCGTCGCGGTATTGACTCAGGACGAATTGCTGCGTTTCCTCGATATCGCACAAGCCTATCAGTTGGATGTATTAGTAGAGGTTCACAACCTGGACGAACTCGACCGCGCTTTAGAGACTGACGCGGTAATCATTGGGGTGAATAATCGTAATCTGAAAACCTTTGAGGTCGATATCGATACCACACGCCAGTTGGCGGAAGAGCTTGGGCCCGATCATATTTTGATCAGTGAAAGCGGGATTTCAACGGGGGAAGAAGCGCAAAACGTGAAACAGTGGGGTGCAGATGCCGTGCTGGTTGGCGAGGCGCTGATGCGCAGTGATGACAAAGCTGCCAAGATGGAGGAGTTGAAAGCTTTTGCTTACGAGGGTGAAGGCAGCGCGCCTCTTCAAGAAGACGATGACGATGTCATCGATTTGCTACCTGGATAAATCACCTTTTCTAACAGCAAACCGTCAGGTGGTGCGCAAAAGGGAGCTTTTTCTGAAAAATCCACCCCTGTCAGTAAGCGTCGCAACTCTGCTCGTTCGAATTTCCCTTGCGTACAACGCACGGCGCTACCGGTTAAGAATCTAACCATTTTGTAGAGAAACCCTTCGCCGGAAAAGTGCAAATCTAGGATGGCGGGATTTTCCGATTCGATCAGGTCGATGGAAGTGATGCTTCTATGGGCGTCTCGGCTTTGGTCTTTACCGTCTCCTCGGTTAGCGGAAAAAGCGCGGAAGTCATGGCGACCGACAAAACATTGCAGTGCTAGGTGTAAGTCGTGGGTGTTCAGTGGTCCCCGCAGATGCCAAGCGAGGCGGTGATGCAGAGGCGGTAAGACATCTGCTAAATAGAGGCGGTAGCGGTAGTGCTTGCCGACCGCATCAAAGCGGGAGTGGAAGTCGGGTGCTACGCTTTCGCACTTCATCACGCGTATGAGCGGAGGCAGGTGAGCGTTGAGTGCTTGCTGCCAGTTGCGGCAGTTCAGATTGGCACTGCTAGGCGCGTCAAAATGTGCACACTGTGCTAAGGCACTGACTCCAGCATCGGTTCTGCCTGCCCCATGAGCTACAGTGATAAGGGGACAGACCCTCTGTAGAGCTTGTTGTAGGTAATCTTGGATCGTATTACCCCCGGCTTGGCTTTGCCAGCCTTCGTAGGAGCGGCCATCGTAGGCCAAGGTGAGCAGGAAGCGTTGCTGCTGCTCAGCCATAGGTTTCATCGTCGTAGAAGATGTCGAGGTCGTCGTTGAGCGAAGACCCTCCGCCCAATTGCATGTCGTCTTCCATTTCATCTTCTGAGGGTTCGCGGTAGTCTAAGTAGCCTTGCAGGATCTCTACAGCTGCCGCTTGATCGATGCTATCACGCTGATTTTTGTCTGACTTGCCAGCTTCGCTGAGTTTTTCCGAAGCAGCTACGGTGGTCAGTCGCTCGTCTTCCTCTACGATCTCGATTTTCTCGGGCAATGCCTTGCGTAGCAGCTCTATAAACTTACGCACTTTTTTAACTGCTGGGCCTTCGCTGCCATCCATGTTCAATGGCAGTCCCAAAACGACGGTTTGAGCTTTGCGCTCCTTCACGATCTCTGCCAGTCGGGCGATAGCTTCTGGTTGGTTCTCACCAGCAACCGTTTCATGTGGGTGTGCCAACATACCCAAGTCATCGCTCACCGCTACGCCAATGCGTACCGTTCCAAAATCGATTCCTACCGCGCGAAAAATTTTATCTGCCATCTCTAAACTCAGTCACTGTTTTACGTTAATTCATCTGGTATTTGATCTACCAGATTTTTCATTTCATCCATCGCTCCTTTGGCGGCAACCAGAATAGCATCCGATGTCTGTACCACAATCAAATTGTTTACGCCAAGAAGAGCTATATGAACCTTATCTTCGGAGTACACCACATTGTCAGAAGATTCAACCGAAGTCATTGAGGTATTCGCGACGTTTCCTTGTGAGTTTTTTTCAAAATATTTGGCAGCAGACACCCAATTACCCAGATCGTCCCAATCAAAAGTTGCTTCGATATTGAGAACACAGGAAGCTTTTTCCATCAAGGCATAATCGATGGAGATTTTCGGTAAGGTGGAAAAATGTTGCTGGATACTTTGCGAAAAATCAGCCGATGTGCGTAAGACTTCGATAAATTCGGCTAAAGGTGGGCAATGCTGTTGTAATTCTCGGATCAGAGTGGGGATCGCCCAAACAAAGATGCCGGCGTTCCAAGTAAAGTTACCTTGTTCGATGAATTCAGCAGCTAGCTGTGCATTGGGTTTTTCGCGGAAGCAATCTACTTGATAAACAGGGCTTTTTTGCCGTTTGGAGGACGCGCTGGTGAAGGCTGCACCTTTTTGGATATAACCGTAATCGGTGCAAGGCCAACTGGGCTTGATGCCGATGGTGATGATGGCAGCTTCACGCGACGCTAAGTCGATGCCCTGAGCGAGGGTCTGGCGGAAGGCTGCTACATCTTTGATCAACTGATCGGAGGGCAGTACCATCAGGGTGGCGTTGGGATCTCTGGCTGCGACCCAACCAGCGGCTAAAGCGATGGCTGGCGCGGTGTCGCGTTTTTCTGGTTCTGAAAGAATATTGTTGGCGGGTAGCTGGTGATATAGCAATTCGCGCACGGCTTGCTCTTGATCGCTATTGGTCAAAATGAGGATGTTTTCTGGGGCGATCCAGCCGCTCAAGCGCTCGACGGTTTGCAGGAGCATGCACTTCTCATCCTCAACTAAAGATAGCAGTTGTTTGGGGCGCAGTTTGCGGCTTAACGGCCAAAAGCGAGTGCCGCTGCCGCCTGCTAAGATCAAAGCGTAGGTGCTGGATGGTGAAGGCTCGTTCATTTTAAGGTTATAGGTAGATGAAACCTGCCATCATTTGAACTGATATCGACCAAAAAGACAAGATTCTGCCAGTTGACATGGAGGCTCATCAAGTCCATCAAGTTCGGCATGAAATCACTTCTAAACTCCATCTATTTGAGCACTTTTCTTGTTTTGCTAGTAGCTCAGATGCCCGTAGCGGCGCAGCAGGCGGATAAAGTGGTGGTTACGGTTAAGACGGAACGTGACCATGCTATTTATAAAAAAGATGAAGAGGTCACGTTTCTGATCGAGGTCAAAGATGATAAGGGCAAAGCCTTAGATTGGGGTAAGGTGAATGTTGTGATCAGTGAGGATCGTTATCGGACGATTCAAAGTTTCCCTTTAGATGTAAGGGGGAAAGTTCTTAAAGTGGTGAGCCAACTATCACGGCCGGGGTTTTTGCAGTGCGAAGTGCAATTCGACGCGGGCGACCGCAAAATAAAAAACAAGCTCAAGCCATCGTTGGCTGCCGCAGCGATTGATCCGTTGCAGATCACCCCGAGTCGAGAAATACCTACTGATTTCTCAGCATTTTGGGATTCTCAAAGACAACTTTTGGCGGAGATTCCGATCGAAGCGAAGATGAGCAAGGTCGCTAAACACAGTGATAAGGCATTGGAGCTTTTTGATGTGCAGCTTGCGAGTCTCGGTGATGCGCCTGTGTCGGGATATTTTTCTCGACCGGTAGGAGCTAAAGCTAAGAGCTTGCCTATTATTCTTTGGGTGCACGGTGCTGGAGTGCGTAGCTCTTCGGTTAAAAAATACCCTGGATTTTTGTCGATGGACATCAATGCGCATGGCATTCCCAATGGCAAACCCAAAGCCTATTACGATCAACTCTACGGGAAAGATGGACGATTGAAGGGTTATCCGTTGTTTGGCAGAGAGAACCGCGATGCGGTCTATTTCAAAAATATGTTCTTGCGTATGATTCGCGCGATTGATTTTCTCACAGCTCAACCAGAGTGGGATGGCAAGACCGTCGCTGTGATCGGGCATAGTCAAGGAGGGTACCAAGCTCTGGTTGCTGGTGGGCTGGATGATCGTGTTACGTTTATCGGAGCAGGGGTGCCAGCTGGTTGTGACCATACGGGGATGTTGCGCAAGCGTATCAGCGGTTGGCCAAAATTGGTGCCGATGCAAAAAGATGGTAAACCCGATGCGGTGATCGCGGAGAACGCTCGTTATTATGACGCGGTGAATTTTGCTTCACGCTACCATGGCGAAGCGATATTGAGCGTAGGTTTTATCGATCGAACCTGCCCGCCTACGAGTGTTTATGCAGCCTACAATGTGTTGAAAGGGAAGAAGAGCATCATCAATAAACCTGCGATGGGTCATGCTGCCCCTGCGCCTGTTTCAAAAGCATTTTATGAAGCTTTGAAAAGTCACATCGCTCAGCTGAAAACAGAGAAGTGAGAAGTTTGTGAGGTGGGCAGATCACACCGCTTTATCAGCAGGCTTCAATGATGCAGCGCGTTTGACAGCGCGCTTGGCGATTTTTTTCCAAATCGTTTTTGCCAAGGTGTCGGGTAGTTCGATGTCATCCATGCTGATGCGTTGACCTTTATCTACCGAATGTTTGAGTCTGCCGTTCATCAGTAAACCAATGGGCACATGGTCAGCGGCATCGGCTATCTCAATGGTCTCGCCACGCACATCGAAAGAGCCGATGCCGTGTTTGATGAAGTGGTTTCTAGGCAGATCTCTTTTAGCGATCGTAGCCACGCTTATTCTCGGCTGAGAGGAGTTATTCATCAATACGTCGCCACGCTCTATCACAGCGCGGATGGTCTTCATCACTTCTAGGTGACAAAGGTGGAAGCTTTTTGTTAGGGTGTAATAAGGTCCATCCCCCATTTTGAAGTAATTGAGGTAAGGCCGACAGTAGTCTAGGTGTTTTGCAGTTATAAAAATGCCAGGAAAGTTTGGCGTGAGCGTGTAATCACTCAGCGCACGAAACTTTCCTGATTTTTCATTGCGTTGATTGGCGGCATCAGCGAGCAGCTGAGAGCCTTCCTCCACATTGTCAGTCTGCGGACCTAGCATGCCCTGAAGGTAGATGTCAGCATCAAAGGCATTGGCGACAAAAGCTTGTTCGATTTGAACTTTAGTGCCATCGGTGAAGGAAGTTGTCTGCTCAATGCTCAAACCCTGCTTGCTAGACCAATATTGCATATCTGATTTGCTCGGGTAGAGGTTAAGGAAACCTTTGACATTACCATAAATCAGAGGTTCGAAACCCATCGATATAGCATCACGCCTTAGAGCTGCTAGGCACCCTGGCTGATCGCCTTCGGCCTCCGTCACAAGACCTTTGTCTACAAACCAAGATCCAGTGGTAACGTGAAATTCCGAATCCATGGTCACAATAGGCAGTCCGGCTTCGATCGCTTGATCGACCACATCTGTGACATGCACAGGATCTCCGCAGCATACCACGATCAAATCAGAATGTTCAATCAGTTCAGCGATTTGTTGCGTGATGATAGGATCTTGCGGTATTCCCGTGACGGATTTTAGCGGACGCCTAGTTAGCATACGAGAGAGCTCGTAGGGTGACCGGTCAATCACATGGGCAATACCACGTGCCATGAATCCAGTTCCTACTAAGCCAATTTTAGTGGGTTTTTGATTGGGTTCGAATGCAGAAATCATAGCTAAAAAAGATTAAATTGAAGGTCGGCGTACGCGAAATGCCGTTGTTGTTTATAACAGTAACTTTTGCGAATAAAAAAAGGTGCGCTAATAAGATTCTACGCTAATAAGCAAAATCTTAAAGGCGAAGATGGAATATGAACAGCAATCAATGAGCATATAAAGTTCAAAACAAGCTTTTTCTGCTTTTCTTTGTGACCATGGCAAGTTTCTATTGTAAGTAAAAGCCTGTGCTTGTATTTGCCTTTTTATCATTAAAAACACATGAGTGATTCCGAATCTCTAGAACTGTCAGCCGAAGACCTGATGCCTGCTTGGGTGTCTGGACTAGAAAGCGGTGAGTCTGCTCCCGTTTTCCAAGAGCCTAGGCAACAAAATAAACGATCGGGTGGAGACGCTGGGCGCCAAGCAGATGGGAGGAATCGTGAGGGGAGGCCTCGCAGTCAACCCAATAGAGATGATCGTCGTCAAGGTGGCCAAGGGGGTGGACAGAGGGGCGGCAATCGCAGAGATGAGCGCGGTGGAGGCAATCGACGTGGTCAGGATCGCCGCCAAGATTATGATCGCCGCCCGCTCAGAGCGGAGGATATCTTGCCGCAAGTTGATTTCCAGATAGAACCGACGGCAGAAGCGGTGCAGGCGCTGAGCAAACACATACGTTCTACCAACCGCGCTTACGTGATGTCGGAGGTCGCTAAAATGGTCTTGGCGTCGCCAGATCGTTTCAAAGTGAGTTTTAGACTCAAATCGGAGAAAAAGGAGTCCAAGCAGCAGCAGGAGTCAGGTAATGCGTCTGCGAGTAGCTTGCGCATGATTCGTTGTAAAACGGATGGCTCGATTTGGTTGAGCCAGGAAGAAGCGGTGGCGCATTTTTTGCGAACTCCAGAGTTATTGGAGAAATTTTATAAGTGTGAAGAGGTGACAACGGAGGCACCGAAGGGCAATTTTTCTGTGATCGCGGTGTGTGGGATGTCCGGCACGATTCTTGGACCGCCGAACCACCACGAATACCAACAGAACGTCAATGCTCTGCACCGAGAGCGATTTGCCAATATGCCGTTGGAGAAATTCAAGTCACGCATCGAAATGCGTCGTGATGAAGAAACTCTCGAGCAGTGGAAGCAGCAGATGTCCACAACAAAGCAGTACCGTGTGCTGAGCAAAAAACCTGCTCCTGCGAAAAAAGAGCAGGTGAAGGAAATTGCTGCGAGTGAATCGGATCGCGAGCAAGTAGCGGCTAATGAAGAGGGCGCTGTTACTGAAACCGCAGAAGCTACCGAGCAAGAGGTGGTGACTACTGAGGCTACACAGGAAGAGCTATCTGAACAGGTGGACGAAGCGGTAGCTGAATCAGCAGAAGAGACGCCGGCTGTGAGTGCTGATGAAGTGGAAGGGTCAGGCGAGGAAGCTAAGCAAGACGAGGCTGGCGATGAAACAGCAAAAGAGGAAGTGGAGACACCCGCAGCTGACGAAGTGGTGTTGAGCAGCATCAATGAACTGACGCAACATTTTCGTGAAAATCATGCAAAACGTATTTTCAGGCAAGTGGGTGAAAGTCGTCTGCCTGGGAATGTGGATAAGAAAAACTTATCCCCTGCTTTATGGGAGAGACTGAATGCCGAAGTCGCTTGGCAAAAACGGGGATTTCCGCTGCCAATGATAAGAACTCTTTGTCGGCGCTTTGAGCACCAAGGACTGAAATTTTTCAAACGCGGGTCAAAGTCTCTTTTTGTGACAGCAGCACGGCCACGAGCATTGGACAGTGAAACGGTGTTGACGGATCGACTCGCTTCGATGCTGAACTATGTGATTGAAAAACCCGGCACTCTCGCTGGTGATTTGATCAAACATTTGTCGCCCAAGGACGCCGCATCTGAACCAGTCGTGACCGATGCAGAAAAATCAGAACAGCAGCCAAAGGCTGAAGCAAGTGACGCTGCCAGTGAAGAGAAGGTTGCTCGCAAGCCCAGCAAAGAGGAATTAGGATTACTCGCCGATTTGCGTTGGTTATTGAGTGAGGGTTACATCATCGAATTTCCTAACTCCGAACTACTGCCAGGCACAGCGGTCACGGTGAACAAACGCAAGCGCCGTCCGGGTAAAGCTGGGAAGAAGAATAAGCCTGCTCCAAAAAAACCTTCCATCGAAGCTACGCCCAAGGCTGAGGCTACGCCCAAGGCTGAGGTTACGCCCAAGGCTGAGGTTACGCCCAAAGCTGAGGCTACGCCCAAAGCTGAGGCTACAGAGTGATATTAGTAGCCGTCTGGATCCACGCGGCATGGCATGATGACCGCTTCGCTCATGCCGTGCAGTATCTTTTTGTCGGCAGGGCAAAGGGTGGCGAGAACGCCGCCGAGCTTTACTTTTGACAAGCCGGTCGCGGAGCTTGCGGGTTCGGTGAAGTAGTAGGGGCAGAGTCGCACTCGACCTTCCATGGTGACAATAGACCCTGACTCAGTATCTAGGTAAGGGTGTTGGACTAATTTCCCGCTGTGAAATTTCTGTAAAACGTAGGGATGGTGTTCGAAGCTATCGAGCGCGGTATCGATCGCCGCAGACCATTCTTTTTGGGAGAGATCGTGACCGATGCTGACGCTACGACTGCCCCAGCCAATTTCCGAAAAACCGCTGATTTTGAGAACGTATTCGCGTTCCTTTTGGGTGAAGTGCTTGAGTTCATCGAAGTGGTTGATCTCTAGTCCGGGGATGACAGCGTGGTGAGGGATATCACTGGGGTCGAGTATCCAAGCTTGCGGAATGATTTTCTGCAGACGCTTCCAGTTAGCCTTGCGCAATTCTCTTTGCCAAACGCCTTGCAGGGGTTTGGACCAGAAGAGCGAGAGCCACATTTTCTCTTCTAGGAAGGCTTTGAAGGGGGCGCTCAGGTCATGCTCGTCTGCAGCTGCTTGCTTGGCGAGCTGGTTGATACCAGGTAAGTTGGGCAGGTCGAATAATTCAAAAAAACGATAGACCGCTTGTTGGTCTTGGTTGGTATAACCTTCGGCACCATGGACACTCCATTGATCGGTGTTGAGGGAATGGTTGAGCTGTTGTACTAGCCAATCACATTCAGGGCGGTAGTCGGCGGATTCTTTGGAAATCACTAAGTGGGCGGCGTTTTTGAAAATAGAGGCGAAGCCTTTGAGCATACCGTCGGCGCCGCCAATGATGTGCTGATCGCGCAGAGACTGGCTGTAGGTCTGGTTGAGCCAAGCGGTCAGGCCGATGCCGCCGGGCACGCTGTCGAGTTCCACCATGGTCAAACCTTGCTCGGTGAGAATGAGGTCGGGGCGGATGACTCGCGGAAGCTGGGATTGGATACGAGGGTCGATGCCAAAATCAATCAGATCTTGCGGTTTGCCACGGTCTAGGTATTGATGAAGCCACGCTGGCAGAGATCCGTTGTGGCTACGGCGGTAGAGGGTGTCGCTCGCTCGTTGGAAACGGTGCAGCAGCGGGCCTATTTGCTCTAGTTGATTCAGTGTAGCGGGAGAAAGCGGAAAGGCTTGCGGAGATAGGCGCCAACTTTTGCCTGCGAACAAACCCTGCTTGGGCAAAGCTTGTCGGATGAGATCAACTGCCTCCAGAGCGGGGATCTGGGCATGATGGCGTGACGGTGTGTTCATAGGAAGGTGGAAAGACTTTACTGTAACAAACGCAGCGCGGCGCGGAGAATGTCGTCAGCACTGCTGAACGGCTCACTGCTAGTTTTGCAAGCTTTGCCCACTGCGGTGTGCGCAGCGTTTTGTTTGAAGCCCAAGGAGATGAGGGCGAGCACGGCATCGTTTTTGAGGGAATTTTCGGAAGGACTGGAGCCGGCGGCATTGGCGGCTTCTTCCCACGCGCTGGTCACTCCGACTTTGTCTTTCAACTCGAGCACGATGCGCTCGACGGTTTTTTTACCTAGTCCCTTGATGCGCGAGAGGGTATCGAGATCCTCCGCGACCACGGCGTTTTTGAAATCAGTGGGTCCCATGCTGCCTAAGATAGACATCGCCACTTTGGGGCCTACCCCCGATACGCGGTTGATGAGCAAAAGAAACAGATCACGTTCTTCGCCGGTTTTGAAGCCATAGAGAGTGAGCTCCTGCTCTCTCACATAGAGATGAGTGAGCACGCGCACCGTATCGCCACTTTGACCTAGCGCATCGGGTCCGCCTAGCGGCATGTTGATTTGGTAACCTATGCCCTGAACGTCTAGGGTGATGCGGTTGGGTAAAACGTCGGCTAAGATGCCGTGTAAAAAGGTAATCATGGTATTCGAGTTGCTTGCAGGCTAGAATATAGGGTTTACTCGACGTGCATGAGGATCAAACCTTATTTTATTGGTTGAGAATATATACGAGTTATGAAAAAATATTTGCTGTGCTGTGCTTGGGTGGTTTTGAGTTGCTGTGGCGATCCGCAACTTTTTGCAGAAGAGAAAAAAGCGGCGTCCAATGAGTCGGAGGCGAAAAAAATGCGCACGGGCATCCTATTTGAAACCCAAGCGATCGATCCAGAGGTGTTCACTCGGCTGGAAGGATCGCAAAAGGCGCTGATGGTGCCTGTTTACGAATGGGAATATGGAGTGCGACTGTTCAAAGCGCAGGATTGGGAAAAACGAGCTTACAAAAAAGGGGAATTTCGCCAACTGGCTGAAAAAGTGGCTGATGCCGTGTTGGATGAGGCAAAGATTGAGTTCATTCGAGATTCGCGAGACGTGGTGCTCTATGCGGTGATTCGCAGCAAAGACCCTTTTCTGTCGAGTATCTTGCTGTCGAAGAAGTTTTTGCCAAAATTTAAAAAAAATCTGGGTGAAGTGATTCGAGTGATTATTTTGGATCGCCAAGAAATGTATGTGTTCCCAGATTCAGGGGGAAAACTGGCGGATTATGCCAGTGTGATGGCGGAGCGCTACCTCGAAACGAAACAACCTGTCAGCCTAGAAATATTCCAAGTCAGCGATAAAGGTTTCAAAATAATTGGCAGTATTGGGGAGTAAATGATAATTTTCATAAATTTTATAAAATTTGATATAATTTTTTATGGGGTGATGGGAAAAGGGTGGCTTAGTTGCAGGGAATGTGGTAAAGTGAAAGTATATGGCTAATCCAAGAAGAACTAGATTTTCACGACGTGTGCCTGATCACGTAACCAATGAACTTGTTGCAGTGCTCTCCGACAAAGCAACTTTCGGTTTTAAAGACCTCTTTATAGTGGTCTATGAAAATCTCAAAGCAAGAAACGCCGTCAGCGGCGGAGAAGAGATGTTGCGCTTGCGTGCATACGAAAAACTTCAGAATTTGGTAACTAGAGGTTTGGTCAATAAAGAGGGCAAGCAGTATACCGCACTTGATAACATCAAGGATGCGATCACTGAAGCCGCTCCAAGCCCAGCAGCTGTGGCAACGCCCGCAGCTACAAGTCCCGCGGTCACCCCGGAGACTAGTAAATAAGCTGTTACGCGACCTATTTTGCCTAGATCGTCGAGGTGAGTTTTCTTTAAAAAATTCATCTGGACGAATATAGGAATCGAATTAAACTAATCGGTGTGTGGACTCGCAAGAGTTGACACGCCGATTTTCTTTTTTTGAGATAAAATGCTGATTCATACGAAGCAGTCCATACAAGTGATCCGATGACAGACAATTACGACGCAGTTTTATTGCAATTTCTATTAGCCGCAGGGTTTGCGGGGGTGACCCTGTTGATTTCGGTGTTGTTGGGTCAGCGAGCACGCAGCAATAAGATCAAGGACAGTGCTTACGAATGTGGCATGTTGCCGGTAGGGAATGGGCAGTCTCGCTTCAGTGTGAAGTTCTATTTGGTGGCGATGTTATTTGTCTTGTTCGACATCGAGGTGGTATTTTTCTATCCATGGGCAGTGGTGTTCCGCGATTTGTTGGAGAGTGAAACCAGCAAGATGTTTTGCTGGAGCATGGCGAGTTTTGCAGGAATCTTGTTCGTGGCTTATCTGTATGCTTTGAAAAAAGGCGCGCTAGACTGGAAGCCTAGGCATTGAACACGAGCTTGCGACCAGGTCATTAAATGGATTTGGAAGCATGGGCAGCTTTTGGCGGCAAGCATCATAAATGTTGCTTTGTTTGGTAATGTGCAAAGGCGTATGAAAATTATTCTAACAAAATATCTGGCTGTAGTATTGTTATTTTCTTTCATGGACAATTACGCTCTGAGGTCTCAAAGGCGCTAGAGATGAGAGAGATGTTGGAGAAGCTGGGTTTCTCGATGATTCGAGGGGAAATGATAGGAGTGGTTGACCCTTCGCCTCTATCATCACAAGAGCAGAAATTGCGAGCGACTGAGCTCATGAGCCAATTGATGGCTCACACAATCAATTAAATTATGTATAAAATCATAAAAGCGGAGATTTTTCTTACAGTATTATTATGCTCTATCAGCTTGTTTTCAATGGAAGGAAGTGCCGCACCAGCATGGGTGGAGAATTTAAATAGAATACAACGGAAATTTGTAGATCAGCAATTCCAGGAAAACAGAAGTCATATGACGGAAACTTCTAAAAAAACTTTCATACAAACTTTTGAAACTTATTGCGAAGAGATAGAGAAAAATTGGAACCAGAGGAATGAAATGCAGCCTGCTCCCATAGTGAAGCCATGGCACCGGTTAATTTTGTCAATCAACGGTGATAGTAGTTATTGGGGCAAGGGTAATCCGCTTCCAAGGCAGTGGGATGAGGTTGACCTGCTACGTATGCCAATTGCTTCAGTGATATTGTTCAAAATTAAGAATTTGGAGTCATTCAAAGAAGATGAAAATTTTAGGGAAGTTATACGTAAAATTGATCCTTTTGAAATTGGGCAATTGAAGATCTGGAATAATTTGTTAAAAAGATCGAAGGGGAAGGATGTCGTAACAGAGGAGATTAAAAGCGTTATTAGGCTAAATACTTTGAAGGAAGTGATACTCTCGCAGCAGATTTTTCCCTCAGATGCCCATGGAGATAGGTTGAAACTTGTGATGTCTATTTACAATGAATTGAAGCGATTGAGGGACGAAGTTTTGATTCTGCCGCAATCTGAATGGCAGGAAATGGCAATAACTCACTTGGGTATAACAATGGCTGAAGGTTTTACCCCTTTTGTAAAAAGAGGTATGGGAAAGTGAGGCTAAAAAAGTAATTGACTACGTCGCAACTAATATAGGTGTGGATGAAAATGCAGGTGCAGAATATCAAAGTTTTGAGCAGTGATCAAAGCTTGAAAAGTTATTGATTTTCTTGATAAAAAAACAGATAAGAATACTCTTACCTATTTTGAAATCCTTAGTAAGAAATGTCTTCGATTTGCCTCTATAAAAGGGTTCGATATAAATTCATCACAATTTCAGAGAATAATATAATGAAGGAATAAAAATGAGAGCACATTTATTTTTAATTTTAGTGGGGATTGTGGGGTTGAACTTAATTTTTCAGTCGAATTTGAATGCCGAGAATGCCTCATATGAAGATATTGTGGCAAAATTTGAAGACGCGAAAGGAGAATTGGATGAGCCTCTTGAAGGACTTAAGGCAAAATATATTAAAGGGCTGCAAAGTTTGCAGAAGAGTGAGCGACAAGCTGGGAAGCTAGAGAACATCATGGCTATCCGAACCGAAATCGAGCAATTAGACAAGGGAGTTACTAAACAGGTCGAGGGGTACGGCCGGTTTAATCGTTTGCAGCGTATCTATGTAAGGGAAAAGAAAAAGTTAGAAGAGACACGCAGATTGAAAACTTTTTCATTAGCATCTAAACAGAGAAAATTACTAAAAGAGTTAGAAGTAAATCTAACGAAATCTAACCAACTGGAAGAGGCCACGGCGGTGCATGCGGAACGAGTCAAAATAGAGGAGCTGATCGCCCTAACAGATAAGGGCGTGGATCCAAAATCGAAAGCCCAAGAAAGTAAGAACTTGATGGGTTCAAAACAGGCGAAGTTGAAAGCTTATTTTGTTGGCAGATCCTGGGGTAGTCCCTACGACAGCTTCACCTTCAATGCTGATGGCACGGGTACCAAGGAGTGGAAAAATAAAAAATGGGATATCAAATGGGAAATGAGCAGTGATGGCGTAGTTCGGACGGAGGGCGGTGGGCCGGCTTTGTTATGGACTTTTAAATCCAAAAATAGTGGGCAGCGAAAAGCAGAAAATCCAAAACTAAGCAGTGAAAATTGGAAGGTTTCTCCAAAGTGAATCAATGGGATTCAGGAGCCGGGTAAGGACGTCAAATACTCCTGAAGGGTGTCGGCGAAGTAGCGCATTTCTTCTTCGCTGATGTCAAAAGGTGGTACCAGGGAGAGCACATTGCCTGCTGGGGAATCGGCGAGGGTGATCAATCCTTTTTTGAGTGAGTGCACTACGAATCCAGAAGTGGCGTCTCGATCGGGTTGTCCGTTGTTGGTAAGGATTTCCACTCCGAGCAGCAGTCCGCGTCCGCGAATACGGCCGAGACGAGGGTGGTCAATAGCGGTGATGATTTGGCGTAGTAGATCGCTGCGTTGGCGGACTTGCTCGGCTAGTTTAGGATCGCTGTGTAGATCAAGCGCGGCAAGAGCCATGGCGCAAGCTGGAGGATTGCCTAAGTGGGTGGTGGTGTGGATCGCTTCTCCTTCAGAAGCCGGCCAGGCGCGATCCATCAGTTCGGCACTGCCAACACAGGCGGAGAGGGGTAGCCCGGATGCTAGGCTTTTGCCGAGGCAGATCAGGTCGGGAATGGTGGCGGAGGCATCGCAGGCGAATAAAGTGCCGCAGCGATTGAGGCCGGTGAGGATTTCATCGAAGATCAGCAGGGTGCCGGTCTCGTCGCAAATACGCCTTAACATGGGGAGAAAAGCTTTGGGTGGCACTACTTTGCCACCGCGCCCTTGGATGGGTTCGATCAAGATGGCGCCGATAGGAGACTCCGCGATGGTAGCGCGTAACTGAGCGTCCAAGGAGCTGAGCTGCTGCTGGCAGGTGTCTGAGCAGGCTTGCTGCGGGTCACCGGCATCACAGTGGCAATCAGGAAAGGGCAGGCTGTGGCCAAAGTCTGCGAGTTGATCGGCAAAAGGCAGGCGGAAACGTTCCATAGCTCCAGCGGCGAGGGTGCCGTAACCTAGTCCGTGATAGGCATGGTCAAAGGTGATGATGCCGGCTTTGCCAGTGGCGAGTAGACTGGTTTTCAGTGCAGCCTCAACCGCTTCGAAGCCGGTATTGCCAAGCAAAGTTTTGGCAGAGCCTGCTTGCCAGCGTTCGAATGTGATCTCGCTGATTTTTTCGCAGAGCGCGACTTTGAGCTCGGTAGGATGCACATCGCCCATGCCATGAATAAGAGAGTCGGCTTGGTTTTTGAGAGCGGCTAGCACATTCGGCGGAGAATGTCCTAGTCCGGTGACGCCAAAAGCAGAGGTGAAATCCAAAAAGCGGTTGCCATCGACATCCCAAATATTACAACCTTGAGCTTTTTCCCAAAAAATAGGAAAGTCCGGACTCATGAAGGTCACGCTTTGGCATTCGTGTTTGGCAAGGCGCGCCGCCAGCGCGAGAGACTGGGGTCCAGGAATAGGCGTGATGATTTCAGGTAACATGATGGAAAAACGAGGGTAGCCTTGTTTTACATAGCTGCCGAGGAAAAGTGTGACGCAAGAAAGATTTTACAGACAGCTGCATTTTTGATACGCTGGATATCAGGCACCTCACGGGCAAGCGGAATAAGCTTGGCAGAGATCGTGGCGGTGGGCGAAGTGAAAACTGAAAGGGGAACATTATGAGAAAATTAGTAAAATGGGCAGAATTGAAAGAGATCGCAGTCGCGAGCGTGGCAGCAGTGACGATGGCGATGATGATGTCGCTTTCTCTGGCGGCTCCGGGAAATTTGCAACAGGTATTTAATACAGCAAAAGCTGCGTATGACGCGGGTCGCTACGAAGAGGCGGCAGCAGGATTCCGCAAAGTGTTGAAGCATCAGCCGGGCTATGTCTATGCGCGTAAGTATCTGAGGCAAACGGAGATTCAGATGAAAAAAGGTAAAGTCGCGGTGTCTTTAGAGGGCAAGCTGGCGAAACTGAATGTGCCAAATGTGGAATTTGATAAAGCAAGCTTAGCCACGGTGATGGAGTATTTGACGGCAAAATCCAGCGAAATCTCGGGCGGGAAGGTGGTGGCAAATTTTATCTACAAAGGCAGCAATGAAGATAAGGAGAGCAAGACGGTCACGCTCAAGTTAGGCAATGTGCCAATGACGGAGGTGATACGCTATGTGGGTCAGCTGACTGGAACGAAGTTTAAGTACGAAGAATACGCGGTAGTAGGTATCCCTGCGGCGCAGGATGCGGGTGCAAAAAAATCGCTTGAGCAAAAAGTCAAAGAATCATCTAAGCCACAGTTTGATGATGCGCCTAAAGATCCGTTTGCGAAAAAATAGTAAGTGGATGAATGAGGGTAGGTGTAGGCTCGCTTCTGAGAAAGCGGCGTCAAGCCGCGCGCACTCCAAAAGATGTGTAGTTACGTGAAAACTAAAGTGGCTATAATTACAGGGGGAGGCGGGGATCTTGCGGTGGAGATGCGTGATCAACTGTTGGCGGCGGGTTATGAGGTGAAGGCGCCTACGCGCGCAGAATTGGATGTGACAGATGCCAAGGCGGTGGAGCAATACATGCAAGGATGTGAGCGCATTGATTTACTGATCAATAACGCAGGTTTGACGAGAGACGGTCGATTGCAGCGTCTCGATGAGGCCGATTGGGATGAAGTTTTGGCAGTGAATACTAAAGGTGCTTTTTTGTGCGCCAAGAGCGCTTTGCGGAAAATGATCCGTCAACGCAGTGGGCATGTGGTCAATATCGGGTCGTATTCGGCACTGCGTCCGCCTGTGGGACAGGTCAATTATGCAGCTGCCAAGGCGGCATTGATAGGTTTGACACAGAGCTTGGCGGCAGAATCGGGCGCAAGAGGGGTCAGGGTGAATTGTGTGTTGCCAGGATTTCTGGAGACTCGGATGACCAACTCTCTGAGTGAATCTGCGCGCGAACAGGCGCTGCAAAAGCATACGCTAGGGCGGTTCAACCAAGTTGAGGACGCTGCGCGCTTTATTATATTTTTAGACACTATGGAGGGTGTTTCTGGGCAGGTTTTTCAGTTGGATAGTCGCTTGAGATCTTGGTGTTGAATTATAGTGTGAAATAACGCTTGCTGAATGTGAGAAGCTGTGCCAATTTTGCGCCCCTCTCAACCGAGGCTAAGCGATGGCATACGCAATTTTTAAAACAGGTGGAAAACAGTATCGGGTATCCGAAGGCGACAGTATCGATGTGGAAAGCATTGAAGCTGAAGTCGGCGATAACACTTCCTTTGCGGAAGTACTGATGTTGAATGATGGAACAAGCACAACCGTAGGAGCTCCTTTTATTGAGGGCGCCTCGGTCGAAGCGGAGGTGGTGGATCAACACCGGGATAAGAAGGTGATTGCCTTCAAGTTCAAGCGTCGTAAAGGCTTTCATAAAACTAAAGGGCACCGCAGGCACCTGACGCGCTTGCAGATCAAGAAGATTTCTGCTTAATACGCCCGCGTATTTCAGATTTTGTTCTCAATTCAAATTTAACTTATTTTTTAGCAATGGCTCATAAAAAAGGACAGGGAAGTATTAAAAACGGTCGCGACAGTCAAGCGAAGCGCCGTGGGGTGAAAAAATTTGGCAGCGAGAAAGTGATCGCTGGCAACATCATCATTCGCCAATGTGGCACTAAATGGCAGCCGGGTTTGAATGTGGGTCTTGGAAAAGATTACACGATTTTCTCACTGGTGGACGGAGTGGTGCGATTCGATCGCAACGGTCGTCGGGTGAATGTCGATACGGTGGAAGCGTAGGTTTCCGCCCATAGTTTTCGGTTATCATACCGAAATCATTTCAGCAGGCTTAATCGCCTGCTGTTTTTTTTGCCTGACTTCTGCGTTGAAATTCGACTCATTTAGCCCGAAAAATGGGGGTGTGATTGCTTGCTAGTGAGAGTAGGATGTGAAAGGTTACCGGCATGTTGAATGTTGTATTGATCGAGCCAGAGATTCCTCCGAACACAGGAAATATCGGAAGGTTGTGCATGGCGGCGGGTGCGCGTCTGCACTTGGTGGGGCCATTGGGCTTTTCTCTCGATGATAAATCGTTAAAGCGCGCGGGTTTGGATTATTGGCATGAACTGGATCTGTCCCAATGGCAATCTTTTGATGAGTTGTTGGAGTCGGCGGATGATGGCTCTTCTTTTTATTATCTGACAACCAAATCAGAGAAGCCTTATTGGAGTGCGAAATTTTGTG
Source organism: Verrucomicrobiales bacterium (assembly GCA_021648365.1). GTDB lineage: Bacteria > Verrucomicrobiota > Verrucomicrobiia > Verrucomicrobiales > DEV007 > JAADHD01. Next base: position 7,570 of record JAKISY010000007.1, on the reverse strand, counting down.
ATAACGATTATATTGTGTTTGGTCCAGAAACGCGAGGATTGCCAGATTCATTGTTAGCGGAAAATGACTCACAGGCATTGACGATTCCTCAAAAGTCAGGACGCAGTTTGAATTTGGCGACCTCAGTAGGCATCACTCTTTACGAAGCTGTTAGACAGTTGAGTGTCTGCGATTGAAGCCAAAATCAGCAAAGAGAGATGGCTCGACAAGCACTTGATAGAGTAAAAAAATAATTTGCTCGGCTTCTAAGTGAGAATTACGCTTGCAAAGTGCGTTGTTTTTCTATAACAACGATTTCTAACAGGTAGATTATTATCTGTAGTGAAATAATAAAAAGCTTAGCAATGCTCGATACGATCAAATATGCCACTATAAAAGTTAGTGAAAATACTTGTTGTGAGAGCGGTGCTTATGTTGATAGTTTAACAGGAAAGAAACGAGACTTTGATTGATTCTCATACAACCAGGCGCAGTGTGCCGAAAAAAAACCAACCATGAAGAAAAAGACAGCAAGGGAAAAAGCGGCTCCGAAAAGGAAAGTAGCTAAAAAGAAGGTGGCTTCGAAAAGGAAAGTTGTAGCTAAAAAGAAAGTAGTGAAGAAAAAAGCTGCTAAAAAGAAAGCTGCCACAAAAAGGAAAGTGGTGAAGAAAAAAGCCGCACCTAAAAAGAAGGCAGCTAAGAAAAAAGCTGCTAAAAAGAAAGTGGTGAAGAAAAAGGCTGTTAAGAAAAAAGCTGCCAAAAAGAAAGCTGCGTCTAAGAAAAAAGCGGTGAAGAAAAAAGTCGCTAAAAAGAAAGTAGCTTCCAAGAAAAAAGTGGCTAAGAAAAAAGCCGTTAAAAAGAAAGCTGTTAAGAAAAAATCAGCAAAAAAGAAAGCTCGTAAACGTTAGTGCGCGTAGCTGATCAATTTAAAAGCCGGATTCAGCCTTCGAGTTGGGTTCGGCTTTTTTGTGATGATTCAGTTCGTGATCACGCAGGTGGAAGGGGAAAGGAATTGGATCCCATTAGGAAAGTAGCGCGGGTGTCCTCACCCGCTTGTCTTTGCTGCTAGACCACAGATAGCGGGTGAGGACACCCACTCTACCTGCAAGGCGCTTGCCAGAACTCCACGTTCCCTTTCACTGCTCGCGGCTAATCTTTGAACTGGGTCACCAGACCGGTGATCGTCTCTTTGGCGTCGCCGTAGATCATGCGGGTGTTTTCGCGGAAGAAAAGAGAGTTCACTAATCCGGAGAATCCTGCACCTTGCCCACGTTTGAGCACATAAACGGTATTGGCTTCATAAACTTTGATGATCGGCATGCCGTAAATCGGGCTGGATTCGTCATCAACAGCGGCGGGGTTGACCACATCGTTGGCTCCGATGACGATCGCTACATCGACGGTGTTCATGATGGGATTGACGTCATCCATCTCGGCTAGTTGCTCATACGGCACGTCGGCCTCGGCTAGCAAGACGTTCATGTGACCTGGCATGCGTCCAGCGACGGGGTGGATGGCAAAGAGCACTTCAGCACCGTTGTCTTCCAGAATCTTTGCTAGCTCTTTCACGGCGTGTTGTGCTTGCGCAACTGCCATACCATAGCCAGGCACGAAGACGACGCTTTGGGCAGCTTCTAGCACGTAGTAGGCGTCTTCGACTGAAGCGGGCTTCATTTCTCCTTCGACCACTTTGCCCGTTTTGCCTGTTGCAGCTCCGAAGTTGCCAAACAGCACATTGCCGAGCGTTCGGTTCATCGCTTTGCACATGATGATGCTGAGGATCAATCCGCTGGCGCCGACCAAACAACCGGCGACGATCAGCACGTTGTTAGCGATCACAAAACCAGCAGCTGAGGCAGCAAGTCCTGAGAAACTGTTGAGGATGGCGATCACTACAGGCATGTCGCCACCTCCGATGGGGATGACTGCCATGATGCCGAGCAGTAGAGAAAGACCGATCAAGGCGTAGAGTGCCCAAGTTGCACCAGTGGTGGCAAAGATGCCTCCGAGCACTACGATGGCTACTGCGATCAGTATGTTGAGGGCCTTTTGACCACCAAAGTTGATGGCGTTACCGCTCATTTTGCCAGATAGCTTGAGGTAGGCGATGATGCTACCCGTGAATGTGATGCCGCCAATGAGGATGGTGAGAACGACAGCGGCTCCCGTTTCGATACCTATGTGGCTGTCGTCTGTATGGGCAGCGAACTCTGCCCAACCGACGAGCAAGGAGGCTAATCCGCCAAAACCATTAAAGAGCGCAACCAGTTCTGGCATGCCGGTCATTTGTACCCGCTTAGCGGCGATGGCACCAATAGTAGAGCCGATCACCAGGCCGGCGACGATCCAGGTATAATCCATGCCTTTGGTGAGCAGCACGGCGACCACCGCGATCAGCATGCCGATCGAGGAGATTTGATTGCCTTTACGGGCGGTGTCGGCGGAGCCGAGCATCTTGATGCCAAAGATGAAAAGTATCGAGGCGACGATGTAGGCGAAATTGATGAGCGAGTCCAAGTCCATGTTATATCAGATCGGTTGATGGGGAATGATTAGCAAAGCGGGAAGGGGGAGATTGAAATTATTTGTCGTCTTTTTTAGAATGAAACATGGCAAGCATGCGGTCGGTGACCATGTAACCGCCAACCACGTTGATGGTGGCAAGGATCAGGGCGATGAAACCAAGGATGATGCCCATTTTGCCTTCGATGGCTCCCGAGGCGATGATGGCCCCGACGATGGTGATACCTGAGATGGCATTGGAACCCGACATCAGAGGTGTATGCAGCTGGGAAGGCACTTTTTGGATCAACTCGAAGCCAAGGAAGGCTGCGAGCACGAAGATGAAGAGTAGCAGAACTAACATAGTGGTAGGATTCAGGTTTAAGAGGTGAAACGTTCGTTGACGATTTTGCCATCGTAAGTGATAACACAACCTTTAAGTATTTCGTCTTCGAGATCGATGGGGAAGCTTTTGCTTTCTTCGTCTAAGAAGTGCTCAATCATGTTGGTGATGTTGGCAGAATAGACTTGAGTCGCGTTTTGTGGCACTAGACCTTCGTAGTTGGTCAGGCCGATGAGGGTGACTCCATTTTTGGTGGTGACTTCTTCTCCGGCTACGATTCCTTCGACATTTCCTCCACCTTCGGCGGCGAGGTCAATGATCAAGCTGCCATTTTGCATTTGATCGATGGCGGGCTTTTTGACTAGCACGGGAGGTTTGCGACCAAAAACTTTGGCGGTGGTGATGACCACATCTGACTGGGCGCAAACTTTAGCTTGGGCTTCGATTTGGATCTTGATCTGTTCCGGTGTCATCTCTTTGGCATAACCGCCTTCGCTCTTGGTTTCACCAAGGTCGATGCGCAGGGCTTTTGCGCCGAGAGATTCGGCTTGCTCTAGGGCTTCTGGACGAACGTCAAAAGCGGTGACGCGGGCGCCTAGGCGCTTGGCGGTGGCGATCGCTTGCAGCCCAGCTACACCGATGCCGACGATGAAAAATTTAGCCGGCGCGATAGTTCCTGCGGGGGTCATCATCATTGGCAGGATGGTTTTCATCCGGCTCGCGGCGAGGATCACCGAGGCGTATCCTGCCAAATTGGCTTGCGAGCTGAGCGCATCCATCTTTTGCGCTAGGGTGGTGCGAGGCACCATTTCTAGGCTGATGGCGGTAGCGTTGGCTTTGGCAAAGGCATCGATCAGGTCGGGCTCGTTAAAAGGGTCGAGGAAACTGATGTGGATCGCGCCTTTTTTGAGCTTGCCCACTTCAGCAGCAGGGGGTTTGCGAACTCGGATCACCACATCGGCGTCTGCCAAGGCGGCATTTCTATCTTGAGTGACTTCTGCACCAGCTTCGCTGTATTTTTGGTCGAGATGTCCCGAAGATTCACCGACTCCAGCTTCGACTACAACGGTGATACCGAGGTCTGTGAGTTTTTTAGCGCCAAGTGGATCTAAAGCAGCTCGTGTTTCGTCGGGGTCCGTTTCTTTAGGAGCGAATATTTTCATGAAATAAGGAGCGGGGTCAGCGTCTATCGTCTGTGTCTAATCTATCCAGCTCTGCCAATGTGTCGAATAGAAAATTTGCAGATGATCAGGTGATGTGCTGAGAATGCTATTTTTTACTGGCTTGTTGGGCAGGAAAAGATAGGGCGAAAGCTTGGTCTGCCGGCGAGAGCGTGGCGATTTTGATTTTCCAGATTTCGCCTGCTGCTGATTTGAGGGTGATCGTGGTAGCATCGCGGTGGGTGAAGAGGGCAAAAAATGGCTTCCCCTTGGCGTTTTTCCATTCACGGTAACCTTTTGCTACTTGCATTTGGCGTTTTTGTTTGAGCTCGACCAGTTGATCGTCGCACACTTTTTTGAGTGCGTTGAAGTAGTCCACGGGGCGGCCGCTACGGTAACCGGTGGCTTGGTGGATCACGTGGCCTTGGGGATCAAAAACTAGCAAAACAGGAAGGCCTCGGACTTTGAATTTTTCTTTTAATTGGCGCAGGGCGTCGGGGCTATCTAGTGGGTCGTGAGGGAAATCCAAGTAACAGATGATGAGGTTTTTCTTGGCGTAGAGGTTGAAGGTCTTCGAGGAAAAAACTTCGCTGCTGAGATCTTTGCAAAGAGGATTCCACTGGGCAGTGAAGAGCAGCAACATGGGTTTTTGTTGAGTTTTGGCCTTGGAAAATGCCGATTGGGGATTGCGCTCCCACGTGGCGGCATCGGGGTCGCTGGGGACAGTTGGGAAGAGTGGCATACGATCGGGGATGACACTAGCGCGGGAGATGATCCCGTTGGCATCGGGCACAGGCGTGGCGACGACGGGTGGCGCGGAGTTTTGAGCGCGCATACCATGTGGAAATAGAAGGAAGGCTGCTAGCATTAGCAGGCAAGAACTGGGCGGCGCTTGGATTCGAAGATGGCGAAATAATAAAAACACTAGGATCACAAATTAGCAGAAAGAGGGGATGAGTTCAACTTGCTATGCAGTGGATGACGAGCAGGCGCGTTTGATTTTCACCTCAGACAATGGAGGTCTCTATCACTGGTGGCAGCCCCAAGAGACGGATGATTTGAAATACTACCGAGTGAACAAGCGAGGTCGCTATGTGAAAGAATTCGGTCATCAAGGCAATGCGCATTTACGCGGCACCAAGGCAGATATATGGGAGGGCGGACACCGCGTGCCTTTCATCGTGCGTTGGCCAGGCAAAACGCCAGCTGGCACGGTGGGAGATGAGTTGATAGAGTTAACAGATTTGTTAGCGACTTGCGCGGCAATCACGGGTGCAGAGATACCAAAGGGGGCGGCGGAGGATAGTAGGAATGTCTTGCCTGCCCTGTTGGGAATGGAGACCGTGGCGCCGCTGCGTGATTACGCAGTGCATCATTCTTTGTGGGGCATGTTCGCGATCCGTAAAGGGGATTGGAAATTGGTCGAAGGTCGTGGGTCAGGTGGATTAACTCATAAAAGGGAGATTGATCCAGAGAAAGATGGCGGTTCAATGGGTCAGTTATATGATTTGAAGAAGGATCCCTCGGAAACTAAAAATGTTTGGCAGCAGCACCCAGAAGTAGTAGAGGAATTGCGGAAGTTGTTAGAAAAAGTGAAAGCGGATGATGCCTGAGTTTGAGTTAATGGAAAAGGTATTAGTTTAGAGCCATGCGGCATGGGTAGGGTGACCGCTTCGGCTGCCTTTCGGAACACCTTCAAATCACCTGAATAGTTACTTCATCTCAGAGGTCGCAAACCAAGAAAAATAAGAAAAAACCATTCAAGTAAGTAATTACCCAGGTGGAAGGGTAAAGAAATTGTGTTCTATTGAAAGTAGTGTGGGTGGTCCTCACCCGCTTCTCTTATCTGCTAGACCACAGTCAGCGGGTGAGGACACCCACACTTAACCTTTTGTATTGTGATTGAATATGCTAGAACCCATAACCATCTCTCATTTGCTGGTATTGTTGCTGCCGTTGATCTTGGTGGCAGTGATTTACTGGAAGTGGGTGGGACGTCCTGCAGAAATTGGAGTGGCGACGGGGCGCATGGTATTACAACTGCTGGCAGTGGGGTATTTTTTAGCCTATCTGTTTGAGAGCGAGTCCCCATGGGTAGGGCTGGCAGTGCTGTTCTTCATGATGGCGATCTCTTCATGGATCGCCATGCGTTCCACCAAAAAACGCTCTTGGCAAACTTACCGTCGGCTACTGACTTCCATCGTATTGGCAGGCAGTCTGAATTTAGCCTTAGTGGTGTTTTTTGTATTGCGCCTAGATCCTTGGTATCAGTTGCGCGCGATGATCCCGATAGCAGGGATGATTTTTTCGACCGGGATGAATGTGGTGAGCTTGTGCGCGGAGCGTTACGAAACAGAGATGGAGGGTGGTGGAGACCACGAGTCGGCGCGCAAGGCAGCTTTTCGAGCATCGCTGATCCCTCAAGTGAACTCCTTTCTTGCCGTTGGTTTAGTTGCCTTGCCAGGCATGATGACAGGTCAGATTCTGGCTGGGGTTTCGCCGCTAGACGCGGTGCGTTATCAGATCATGGTGATGTGCATGATCATGGGCACAGCCGGTCTGGCTGCAGCCATCTATTTGTGCTTGGTGCGACCAAGTAAAGAGCCATCTTAGGAAAAGGGGGGAAGGGCGGCTGTTTTGGCTCTGTGAAGAACAAAGAATAAGCACGCTCCATTTTAATCCATGATTGCGGGAATGGCATGACGCATTCGGCATGACGCATTCACTAGAGGGGCACGTTCCTGTGAGCCTTTTCATGCGTTTTGGAGGGGCGAGCTCCGTCTTGCCTTCTTCCCTCCAACACAAAGCTTAGAAGGATCCAAGCAAAGGATCCAAGCAAAGCTAAAAAATAAGCAAAAAAAGACAGATTCTACCTAATTTGTAAGATAAATAATTTTGTCAGCATTGAGCTCCTCTCGGCAAGGATCCTGTTCCGCGTTCTTTTTCACCCTTAGACTACAGTAAATATAAGGAAGTATCCCATTGCAGAGAATGGCTAAACCAATCCGAAAACTCTGATTTCTTCTAGAAAACCATCAAAATTTAAAATGTGTATTATGGAATTCCGTCATATTGAGCAATTACGGAATTCTACCTAATTATCAGCATTTTCTCTAAGTGCACGACAATGAGTCTTGTTTCTTTCACATTTCAGGAATTGCTATTTTATCCAGACGCGAGGCGGTGATCGCATCTTTAGATCGGCGGAGTGACGTCAATAATATAGTTGCAGAGTGTAAGAGAATCACTATTTAATCAGGAAATTCTGTATTTTTTCTAAAAAAAACGTTTTGGACTCGACATTTTTTCACTCCTAGTTAATGATATAACACCATGACAAATCTACCTCCCACCAGACTGAATAAACCGTTCGTTACCGTCAATCATAAAACCCAACCATTAGAAGGTTAGGTGGAATTCCGTAATTGCTCCAAAAGGTGGAATTCCACCTAATATACTGTTGGACGAAATAAATAAATCCAGGTCTTTAACTGGTGTTGTAATTGGGAGTTGACTGGTTTGCGATAACTGTTCACGATGAGAGTATCGAAGCGACCGTCAATAGTATATTGAAAGAGTGGAGGGA